>NZ_JBEXSJ010000002.1:272800-419965 GCF_040613535.1 Kribbella sp. NPDC006257 | reverse complement strand
GCGCCGGCGGAGCACTCCCCGACCTCATCGCACTCACCGGCGACGCAGCCCGCGTGGTGACGATCGCGCCCGACTTCACCGCGGCGGCTCTCGGGAGGCGGGACAGGCCCTCGCGGACGGTGCGGGCGCGGTTCTCGCCGACGCCGTCGACGGTCTGCAGGTCGTCGATGCTCGCGGCGAGCAGCTTCTGCAGATGCCCGAAGTGCTCGATCAACCGGTCGATGACCGCGCCGGGGAGGCGGGGCACCTTGGCCAGCAGCCGGTAGCCGCGCGGGGTGACCGCCGCGTCGAGCTGCTCGGCGCCACCGAGCTGCAGAGCACGGGCGACCTGGCCGATGTCGAGCAGGTCGGTCGGGCTGACCGCGTCCAGCTCGAGCAGCACGTCGTCGGCCGTCTTCGACTTGCGGCCGGTGGACGGCGGCAGGTAGTCGCGCACGACCAGCTCACGTTCGCCGGCGACTCCCGCGACCAGCTCGTTGAGCTGCAAGGTGAGCAGCCGGCCGTCGGTGCCGAGCTCGACGACGTACCCGTCGATCTCGGTCGCGATCCGGCGGACCATCTCCAGCCGCTGGGCGACCGCGGCGACATCGCGCACCGTGACCAGGTCCTCGATCTCCAGCGCGGACAGCGTGCCGGACACCTCGTCGAGGCGGAGCTTGTACCGCTCGAGCGTCGCGAGCGCCTGGTTCGCCCGGGACAGGATCGCGCCGGAATCCTCCAGTACGTAGCGCTGGTCGTCGACGTACAGGGCGATGATGTGCATCGACTGGGAGACCGAGATGACCGGGAAGCCGGTCTGCCGGGCGACCCGGTCGGCGGTCCGGTGCCGGGTGCCGGTCTCCTCGGTGTGGATCGACGGGTCCGGCATCAGGTGCACGGCGGCGCGCAGCATCCGGCTCATGTCGCGGTCGAGGATGATCGCGCCGTCCATCTTGCTCAGTTCACGCAGGCCGGTGGCGGTGAACTCGACCTCGATCTCGAAACCACCGGTGGAGATGGAGTCGACCGTCTTGTCCTGGCCGAGCACCAGCAGGGCTCCGGTCCGGCCCCGCAGGATCCGTTCCAGGCCTTCACGCAATTCGGTACCGGGTGCCACGGCTGCGAGGGTCGCGCGCATCCGGGCGTCGGTGCTGTTCTTGTCGGGATTGGGAGCCACGATCACTGAGTCTATGCGGCTGAGCGGGGTGCTGTGGACGCGTGGGCCCCTTTGCGGCCCGTCGGCTTGACGGCGACCGAGTCGCGCTTGCAAACGCCCGTGCAAACGATCGTGCACAAGGCCTGTGCACTAACTTTCCCGCGTGAAAGCCGGTACGCCGTACCGCTGGCTGGTGCCGGCCACCTACTGACCGCGGCTTGTGCAACGGGTTGTTCACGACTTGCGCTCCCGGCGCGTCGCGTTGCCGCGGGGCGGGTCAGGGGCAGCGGATGATCTGGCCGGCGTACGAGAGGCCGCCGCCGAAGCCGAACAGGAGGACCGGAGCACCGGCCGGGACCTCGCGGCGCTCGACCAGCTTGGACAGCGCGATCGGGATGCTGGCCGCGGAGGTGTTGCCGGACTCGATCACGTCCCGGGCGATCACCGCGTTGACCGCGCCGAGCCGCTTCGCGAGCGGGTCGATGATGCGCAGGTTCGCCTGATGCAGCACGACGCCGCCGAGCTCTTCCGGGGTCACGCCACCCTTCTCGCAGACCTGCTTCGCGATCACCGGCAGCTGGGTGGTGGTCCAGCGGAAGACACTCTGGCCTTCCTGCGCGAACGTGCCGTCCCGGCCCTCGATCCGGACCGCGTCCGACATCTCCGGCACCGAACCCCAGACGACCGGGCCGATCTCCGGCTCGTCGGTCGCGACCACGACGGCCGCGCCGGCGCCGTCGCCGATCAGTACGCAGGTGGTCCGGTCGGTCCAGTCGGTGAAGTCGCTCAGCTTCTCGACGCCGATCACCAGCGCCTTCGACGCGGCACCCGCGCGGATGGCGTGGTCGGCGGTCGCGAGCGCGTGGCTGAACCCGGAGCAGGCCGTGTTCACGTCGAGTGCGGCCGGGCTGCCGAGACCGAACCGGGCAGCCACCCGGGCGGCGATATTCGGGGACCGGTCGAGCGCCGTACAGGTCGCGACGACGACGAAGTCGATGTCCTTGACGTCGATCCCGGCGTTCGCGACGGCCTTCTCGGCGGCTCGCCAGGCCATCTCGTCGACCTGCTCGTCGGGCGCGGCGATCCGGCGTTCCTTGATCCCGACCCGGCTCTGGATCCACTCGTCGTTGGTCTCGACCATGGTGGCGAGCTCGGCGTTGGTGAGCACCCGCTCCGGCTGGTAATGGCCGAGCGCGACAACTTTGGATCCGGTCATGCGAGTGCTCCTCCGGTGAGGCAGCGGTCGTGGGGGCACCCACCAGAGTACGTTCCGGCCTACTGGCGCGTAGACAGCCGTCTCACGGCTGAGCGTCCGGTGTGGGGATCACCACAGGTCGCGTGCAGGGCGGGCCGGTTCGCGGGCAGCCGCCGGCCGTCAGGCGAGGCCGGCGGCCAGCAGGGCGGCCTGGATGTCGCCGGCGGCGAAGGTGCGCAGCCCGTACTTCGCCTGCATGTCCATCGGCTTGGAGTCCTTCGACCGGTTCGGCACGTCGGCCGGGATGATCGCCTTGGTGAAGCCGAGCCGGGCCGCCTCGGCGAGCCGTTTCTCCAGGCCGCCGACCCGGCGGACCTCACCGGCCAGGCCGACCTCGCCGATCGCGATCAGGCCGGGATGGATCGGCCGGTCCATCACCGACGACGCGACCGAGATGGCAACCGCGAGGTCGGCGACCGGCTCGGTGATCTTCACCCCCCCGACGGTCGCGACGTACACCTCCTGGTCGGTCAGCTTCAGGCCGGCCCGGTTCTGCAGCACCGCCAGCACCATCGCGACCCGGGACGACTCGAGGCCAGACGTCGTACGCCGTGGTTGTGGTGCCGCCGACGGACCGACCAGCGCCTGTACTTCGGCCAGCAGGGGCCGGCGGCCTTCCATCATCACCGTCACGCAGGTGCCGGCGACCGGTTCGGCGTGCTCGGAGACGAACAGGCCGCTCGGGTCGCTGACCTCGATGATGCCGGTGTCGACCATGTCGAAGCAGCCGACCTCGTCGGACGGGCCGAACCGGTTCTTCGTCGCGCGCACCATCCGGAAGCCCGAGTGCCGGTCGCCGTCGAACGCGAGCACCACGTCGACCAGGTGCTCCAGCATCCGCGGCCCGGCGATCGCGCCGTCCTTGGTGACGTGGCCGACCAGGACGACCGCGATGTTGCGCTCCTTCGCCAGCCGGACCAGGGCGCCGGTCACCTCGCGGACCTGGGTCACGCCGCCGGGTGCGCCGTCGACCTCGGGGTGCGCCATGGTCTGCACGGAGTCGATCACCAGGAAGACCGGATCGACCGCGTCGACCTGGCCGACCACGGCGCCGAGGTCGGTCTCGGCGGCGAGGAAGAGTTCGTCGACGAGTGCGTCGGTGCGGCCGGCGCGCAGCCGGACCTGGGCGGCGGACTCCTCGCCGGAGACGTAGAGGGTGCGATGCCCTTGGCGCGCGGACTGGGCGGCGACCTCGAGCAGCAGGGTGGACTTGCCGACGCCGGGCTCACCGGCGAGCAGGATCACCGCGCCGGGAACGACACCGCCGCCGAGCACGCGGTCGAGCTCACCGATGCCGGTCGGGCGGGACTCGGCCTCGACCGCGGAGACCTTGGCGATCGGCATCGCGGGCGAGGAGACCGGACCGGCGGTGATCCGGGCAGCTTTGGGCGCGCCGACCTCGGCGACCGTGCCCCACGCCTGGCACTCACCACAGCGCCCGATCCAGCGCGGCGTCGTCCATCCGCACTCACTGCACGCGAACGGCGACTTCCCCGTCGTCTTGCCCCTCGCCTGTGCCCCTGCCTTCACCATCCCGCCAACCTAAGCGACCCCACCGACAAAACCACCAACCACCAGCCTCATCAAGAAAAGAAGGCGGGAGAGAGGCGGCACACCCGCTCACCTATCGGCGGAGGCGGGTGATGAGGCGGCGGAGCCAGCCGGTGGCTGGGTGAGGGGTGGGTTCCTCCGGGACTGGTTGTACTTCGGTGGCTTGGGCGGCGGTTAGGTAGTGGGTGAGGAGGGGATGGTTGTCGGAGCCGCCGCGGAGTAGGGCGCTTTGTTCCAGGTAGGTGCGGGCCTTGGCGAGGTCGCCGGTGAGTACCGCGGCGGAGCCGAGGTGTTGCAGGCAGCGAGCGCGCCCTTCGCGTTCGTCGATCTCGGCGTAGAGATGCTCCGCATGTTCCCACCATTGACGAGCCTCGCGCGGATTCTGCTGCATCCACGCAGCGACGCCGATCAGTTCTTGAGCGTGTGCCTTGCCGCTGACGTCTCCACCAGCGCCCGCCCGTGCCGCAGCAGGCCGCAACTGATCCAGCGCGCCCTCCGGATCCTGCTGATGGAGATGGACGATCGCCAGGTTGATCTGGATCGCGACATCTCCGGCAAGGTCCGGCCCCGGCCGACTCAGCCTCGCGTCGTCCAACCGATCCCGTGCATTCAGCACCGCGTCATCCCGGTCGTTCCCAGCCGGAGCGCTCTCCGCTCGCGCGAGCTGCAGCAGCGCCCGCTCGACATGACGACGAGTGGTCAGCGCGGCCGCAGTACGACTGTGTGGCGCGATGTTGTTGGAGATCCCCAGCCGCGTACTCGCCGATTCCAGATCACCCATCAGCCGGTACGCCGTTGCCGCGCGCGCCGCGGCGAGTTCGGCCAGATCGCGGCGACCGCAGCCGTCGGCAAAGGCGGCCAGGTGCTCGCTCATCGTCAGCAGCTCGCCAGCTGCTCGCTTCCGCACGTACCAGGCGTCCAATGCATCGCAGATCCTCGCGATGTCATCCGCTGCTTCCTCCTGAGGCTTCTCAGCCAGCAGTAGTTCGCGCAGCATCGGCTCGTTCTGCTCGAACCATTCAGCAGCAGCCATGCCACCCGCATCTGAACCCAGCGACACCAGCCACTGCTCAGCTTCTTCTGCAGCCGCATGCAGTTCAGTCGCCTGACGTGGCGCCGCTGCACGCCAGGCGCGGTACCTCCGTAGCCCGACAGGTGCGTTGTAAATCGCCCAGATCAGCGCGAAGCCGATGGTCAGGCTGAAGCCGACGACGCTGATCCAGCCACCACTGTCGAGACTCTGCGAGAGCTTGTCGCCGGCCAGCCCGGACAGTAGCGCCGAAGCCAGCGCACTGATTCCGAAGAAGTCTCCCCGCCGCCGCGTCCGCTTCTCATCTACTGCCGGTGGTTCAGGAGGTGTCGTCACGGCTTGCTCCCGACAGTGAGCCCACGAACCACCGTCTGCCAGAACGTCAGCAGCAACACGACCGGCACCACAGATGCGACGACCGCAGCAGCCGCCACTGTCCCAGCCGACGTAGAGAACTGCCGCGCCTCACCCCACAACACCAGCGACAACGGCGTAGTACCGGCTCCGCTGATCAGGAAGCCGACGATGAAGTCGTTCCACACCAGGGCAAACTCCAGCACAGCCACGGCAACCAGTGCAGGTCGGTAAGTCCGCTGCGCAGTAGCCAGTACTGCGCTCTGTCGCGCAGGCCCCTGCAACGCCTCGGCGACCAGTGCGGGCGGAGCCGATGCGAAAGCAGACCGCAGCAGCAACACCGCAAAGGGAAGACCCGCTGCCGCATGGACCAAGGCAAGTGCGACCCGCGACCCAGCAAGGCCGGCCGTGCCGATCGCATCACGCAGCGGAGCGGCGTACATCTGCACTGGCGTGACAGCCAGCACCACGAAAGCCGACATGACCACGCGTCCAAGCCAAGTCGGCAGCCCGCCCCAAGCGACCAGGTAGGCAGTCGGCACAGCAATGACGAGTAGTACTGCGGTAGCGATCGCAGAGATCAACACAGTCGACAACAAGGCGCGTAGCAAACCCGCGTTTGCTGCGGCACTGAACGACGAGAACCCAAGCCCGTCGGTCGACCACCAGCCGCGCAATCCTGCCTGTTGTGGTGAATGCAAGGCGGTAGCGACCAGTACGACTGCCGGAAGGATCCAGAACAGCGCGACCACAAACCCGACCACCCGGCCCGTACGCCGTACTCGCCGGCTCGGCTGGTGTCTGCGGAGCGACGGATCGGGCGTCACCACGGAGACCGGCATCGCCCAGCGTCGCCGGCGCAACCCGCGGACGCCGATCACCGCTACTGCGGCGACTATCGCGAACAGGACGACGCCGAGCGCCGCAGTACGGCCGGAGTTGTCACCTGCGCTGGTGGCTCGCCACCAGTTGAGTCCGAGGACATCGGCGTCGCGCTGCATCGGGCCGGGAACCACGATGAGCACCAGGTCGAAGACGCGAACGGCAGCGATCACCAGAGTCAGCGTGACCACGCCGGTGATGGGTCGGAGTACCGGCAGTTCGAGAGCGCGGAGGCGTCGCCAGCCGGTGACGCCTTCGACAGTGATGGTTCTGGTCACGTCGTCCGGGATGGCGTCGAGACCTGCGCGGAACAGCGATACGACGTACCCGAGCCAGGTCCAGCCGAACGCGGAGATGAGCACGAGCCAGAACAGGCCGGGGCCGAGCCAGACCGGGCTGGAGCCGAAGAGTTTGGTGAAGACTGCGGTGACTGTGCCGTGTTCGGGGGCTGGGTCGAAGATCAGCCGGAAGGTCGCGCCGGAGACGAGCACCGACACCGCGAAGGGAATCACCAACGCTGGTTGGAGGAACGAGGTCACGCCGGGCAGTCGGTAACTCAGTAGAGCCAGCAGGAAGCCGACCACCACGAGCGCGAGTGCTACACCGATCCACGCGAGACTGTTGCCTACAGCATGTAATGCTGCGCGGTCTCCCATCACCGCGAAGTTCCCCAGGCCGAAGGAGCCGTCAGGTGTACGGAAGGCGGCCACTACGGTGACGGCGATCGGTATCAGCAGCACGCTGCTCAGTAGGAGGGCTGGGAGGCCAAGTAAATAAGGCCCTGCTGGCCGACGCGGCTTGCCGGGGACAGGACGGCCGCTGATCTCGCGGCCGACGACCTCCAGTGACAGACCGTTGCTCTGCAGACCCATCAGCCCTCCACCTGCTTCAACTCGGCCAGTGCGTCGTCCACAGCGTCCGCTACCAGCTCGCTGCCACGGTTGCCGATGCGGACCAGGAAGTCGGTCAGCACTCGCCAGAGCCCGTTGATGTCGCCCAGCCGCCCGAGTCGGTCCGACAGGTCGAACTGCAACGAGGTCCCGGGAGTCACCAGTTGCTCTGCGAGTCTGGTGAGCTCGGGGGAGTAGCCGGTGGTCCGGCCGTCGGCGAGGAAGCCACCGGTCGCGATCCAGGGATCCACTGCGGCAGGCGCCGCCAACCGGCGTACGAGGTCCTTCGCATTGTCTGTCGTGGGCCGGGGCAACACCATCACGTCGCCACCGACGACCACCGGGGCCGCAGTACCGGCGCCGATCGGTGGGAAGGTGAACAGGCCGATGTCGGCCGGGTCGGCGGCGAAGGAGCGCACCACTGGTTCGGCGAAGTCGGAGGCGAGCACCATGGCCGCACGACGGTAGCCGAACACCTCCACGATCGCATCCGGGAACTGCTGGGTCAGCGAACGCTCTACTCCACTGACGAAGGTCCCTGGCGCAGACCACATCGACCCGAGCAGGCGTAGCGCTGCTGCGAACTCTGGCGACTGGGAGGGCCGTGGATGGTTCGCTGTCGAGAGTGCGCGATAGGTCGACGGCGAGGAGCCGAGCAGTACGTTCTCCAGGAAGTCAGTGAGCACCCAGCCGTCTCCTGCTCCTAGTGAGAGCGGCCGGATGCCTTGTGACGAGAGAGTGCGGTTGAGAGTCAGCCAGTCCGACCACAGCTTCGGCGGCTCCACACCGGCCTGCGTGAAAACCGACGGGCGATACCAGACGGCCGACTTGTGCGCTGTCTTGAACGGCACCCCGTACGTCGTACCGTCGTGCACCAGAAGCTCGTCCCAGAGCCGGGCGCGACCGCGAGCTGCCAGGTCGTCCGGCATCGATTCCAGGTCACGCAGGTGCTGTTTGACGAGACCCGGTTGCGGCAGCATGACGATGTCCGGCCGCCGGGTGGACCGCGAGCCGAACGCGGTGGAGATGTCGTCGCCGAGCGGGACGACCTCGACCGGGTAGTCGAGCGGGCCGAGGGCGTCGAGGACGCTGTGGAAGGCGCGGAGTTCGGCGCTGCTCCAGCTGACCGCGATCCGTACGCTCCGCCTCAGTCCGAGGATGTCGCCTGAACAGCCTGAGAGGGCAAGGGTGGCTGCTGCACCGAGGAATACCCGGCGGCTAGTCGGTGACAAGACGGAACCCCGTTGCTCGTGCGGCGTCGGTGGTGATCAGTAGGAGAGCAGCGGACCAGAGCTCGGGATTGTGGTCGAAGCGCAGCAGGGATCCCCAGGTGGGAAGGCCTGCGGCGTCTTCCAGCACGATCACTGCAGGGTGGGCGCGCAAGGCGCGAGCCACGCCGGCTAGGCGACGGCGGCCGGGAGTGATCTCATGTGGGTAGCGCTTCAGCACGTCCTCGAGACCGCACCGCGCAGCCGTCTCCCGACTCTCCTCGGCAGCTGCTTTGTGGGTGACCTGGCGACTACTCGTTTGGCCGTGGATGACGTTCCCGAGCACTGTGAGATGCGGCAGCAGACCACCCTCCGCGGGCACCAGCCGGACCGCGCCCTCGACTTTCACAACCTGTCCGTCAGCAGGCTCGTCGATCCCCGCGATCAGATCCGCACACCGTCGCGCAGTAGCCGCGTCCGCGACCACCAGCGCTCGCTGCTCACCGACATCGATCCGCAGCGGCCGCGACATCCCCGGCAACCCTTCGAGCCGCACTCCATCCATACCGCGCCGGCGCCTCCTACTTCAGTGCAGAGCCTTCCTCGCCCCGCCGCCCCGCTCAGGGGCCGACCAGTCAGGGCCGAATGCCCACCCTAGGGCCCCCACCGGTCCACCGCAGCCCCCACGTGTGTCTCCGTCAGGACACCTCCGGTCCACCGCAGTCCCGCGTCCGTGTCTCCCCCCAGAACGCAGAACTCTCGGACACCTCCCAGGAACCTCGGACACCCTCCGGGAACCTCGGACACCTTCCGGGAACCTCGGACACCAGGTCGGGGGTGGGGTCACGTAATAACTTGTCCACCACTGCCGACCTGGTGTCCAGGCCCCCGAGATGGTGACCGAACCCACGCCAACTTGTGCGAGGTTCGGCGTACCGACGGACAGGAGGTAGCCGAGGGCAACTAATCCACGTGGCGTGAATTGGCGCCGCGAGTACACCGTCTCCAGGTGCTCTACCTGTCCGCCGGTACACCAACCACTCAACCACCGACAGCGCCGTCCTGCTCCGCTCCTCTTGTGCCGCTTAGCCCCCTGCTATAGGAGGGGGCGAACCCCAGTACGTGGGAGCGAGGCCGCCTCTTCGCTGGTTCTGTCGCGCAGGACGCGGGTTGACCAGGCGGCGGGGTCAGTACGCGGGTACGCCGGTACGCGGCTCGGCCGGCCTCGCTGGTCGCGCCGGGCGAGAGGGCGAGAGGGACGGGCAGGGCGGCTTCGGTGACCGACTCACGATCGCATGCTTCGACGTGCCACCCACCCGGTCGGCGGAATCGCTTGAGCTCGCCTGTCTCGTGCGCGTGGCTAACCACGGACTGGCCTTCAATTGGCACGCCGCCGCCTGCCGGTGCCAGCCTCATTTGCTCTTCTTTTCTTGTTCCCTTTTTGTGTTTCTTGTGAGGGGGTTCGCTGTCAGTACGTCTTGCTCCAGATGTTGATGGCGTAGTCGACTTCGGTGCCGGGGTGGGTGGCGATGATGGCGTCGGCGTCGGCGGGTTTGAACTCGATCCGGATGACGGCTTCGAGGTCTTCGCGGGTGGTGAAGCGCCAGCCCATGTCGAGGGGAGTGCGGTGCCAGCCGCGGGCGGTCCAGAAGCGCTCGACCTCGGCCGGCTTGATCATCGGGTAGTACTGGCTGAACCAGCGACCGAAGGTCGATCGGCTGCCGTCGTTGTCGATCACGAAGGCGGTGCCGCCGCGGCGCATCACGCGGTCCAGTTCGGCAAGCCCCGGTTCGCACCCGGGGCCGAAGAAATAGGCCCAGCGGGCATGCATCACGTCGACCGACGCATCGGGGACCGGAAGTTTCTGCGCGGTTCCCTGCCGTACTTCGACATTCGGGAGATCCTTCGTACGCCGGCGTGCCGCGTCCGCCAGCCTTCCATGCGGCTCCACCCCGACCACCTTCGCTGCCGTCGCCGCGAACCGGGGCAGGTGGAAGCCGGTACCGCAGCCCAGGTCGAGCACGTTCGCGCCGGCCCAGTCGCGCTGGGCCAGCATCGTCTGCTCGATCACGCCGTTCGGGTCGACCGCGTGGTTCTCGATCTCGTAGACATCGGCGTGGTGCCAGATGTTCGGACTGGGAATCCCGCCGTCGGCGATGCTCATGGATCCAGACCCTAACTACTCCAGCCGCAGGAAGAACTCAGCCGGGTCGCCGCCGTGGCCGGGCTCGCCCTCGGCCAGCATCCGGAAACCACATTTCTGCAGCACCCGCAGCGATCCGGGGTTCGCCTTGGAGACATCGGCGTACAGCGGGCGCTCGGGCTGTTCGGTCAGGAACGCGGTCAGCGCGGCCGTGGCGATGCCGCGTCCCCAGTACTGCCGGCCGAGCCAGTACCCGACGCGCCGATGTCCTTCCTCGTCCGGCCAGCTGACCAGGTCGCCGACGACCTCGTCGCCGACCAGGATCGCGAACATCTGATTGAGCGGGTTGGCCATGTTCCTGGCGCGATGGGCGTAGAAGGTCTCCTCGTCACGAAGCGGCATCCCGACCATCTCCGCCGCGACCGGGTCGGAGTTGAAGGCGAAGATGGTCGGGAGATCGTCCTCGGTGAGCGCCCGCAGGCTGACTTCTTCCATACCCGAACGCTAACCGTTGCCGCCGACAGAAACCGTTCTAGGCAAGGGCATCCACGGGTCGGCCCCGGGTCGCCACGGCCAGCAAGGCCACGGGGAGCAGGAGGCAGGCGCAGAGTACGGCGAGCCAGTGGAAGCCGAGGTGCGCCAGGATCGGGCCGGACGCCGTACCGGCGATCGACGCGAAGGAGCCCATCGTGAGGTCCGACAGGCCTTGCGCGGAGGTGCGAATGTCTTCGGGGACGGATCGCGACAGCAAGGTGGAGCCGGAAACCAGGCAGGCGGACCAGCCGAGGCCGAGGAGGACCAGGGCGAGCGCGGTCAGGCTGTGCGCCTCATCCGGTGCGAGGGCGGCGACGGCCATCGCCGAGGCGAGGATGCCGAGACCGAGCCCGACGGTCGGAATGCGGCCGATCCGGTCAGTCAGCCAGCCCATCACCGGCGACAGTGCGTACATGCCGGCGACGTGGCCACTGATCACGAAGCCGACGATCGTCAGCGAGGCGCCGTGGTGGCGCAGGTGCACCGAGGTCATCGACATCACGCCGACCATCACGGCATGCGCGGTCGCGATCGCCAGCAGGCCGAGCCGTGCGTGCGGGATCGCCATCACCCGGCGGAAGGTCGTTGCCAGCGGCTGGCGTTCCAACCGCGCTCGCGGAGTCACTTGCTGGAGGCGGCGAAGTCCGAACCATACGGTCGCGAGGCCGAGACCGAAGGCGACGACGGAGAAGAGGTAGGGACCGGCGAGAGGGAGTACGCCGAGTTTCGAGCCCGCGGAGCCGCCGAGGCCGGTGAGGTTCGGGCCGACCACGACGCCGATGGTGGTGGCCCAGACGACGACCGACAGGGATCGCGCGACGTGCCGCGGGTCGGCGGCATCCGTCGCGGCGTACCGGCTCTGCAGGTTCGACGCGGAGCCGCTGCCGAACAGGCAGCCCGCGAACAGCAGCAACGCCATCGAGCCGATCTGGGCGGCGACGATGGAGAGGAGGGCTCCCGCGGTCGCGATCAGGTAGCCGGCGGTCAGCGAGACCCGGCGGCCTTGTGAACGGGCAAGACGAGCCAGCGGTACGGCGAGGATCGCGGCGCCCAGCGTCGTCGAGGTCGCCACCAGCCCGGCCATCGAGGTCGACCCGGAGATGTTCTCGGCCAGCAATCCAGCCACCGCGAACCCACTCGCCACGGCGACCCCGCCCAGCACGTTGCTGACCACCAGCACCCGCAAGGTCCCGCGCTGTAAGTCGGCTGGGGTCGCAGACTCGGAAGGCTGGTTGTCAGGATTCGAAGTGGCGGTCACGCCTTACCTTCTCATCGGATGGTTGCTCCGGCAGCGAGACCGGTAGGGTCTTTGTGTAACCTCCTGACGGAACTACCTGACTTGGAGTCCGGATGCCCGCATCGATCGCGATCGTCCCAGCCCCCCGCGAGCTCGTCGCCGAAGCGGGGCAGTGGGTCAGCGCCGACCCGGTCGCCGAGGCGGTCCGGACCGTGGTGGAGAACCTTGCCGAGACCGAGTACCGGATCGACGTGAGCTCTGAGGGCGCCCGGCTCTCCGCAGGCTCGGAGGAAGCGCTGCGGTACGCCGAGTCGACGTACCGGCAGTTGCTCGACTCTGCCGAGCAGGTCGACGGCGGACTCGCAGTACCGGCTGTCCGGATCGCCGACGCGCCGCAGTTCGCTTGGCGCGGGATGATGCTCGACGTCGCCCGGCACTTCATGCCGAAGGATTTCGTCCTCCGGCTGATCGACGCGCTCGCGCTGCACCGGTTGAACGTGCTGCACTTCCACCTCACCGACGACCAGGGCTGGCGGGTCCAGATCGACGCCTACCCCAGACTCACCGAGGTCGGCGCGTGGCGGCCGGAGACCATGGTCGGCAAGATGTCGCACGGTCAGACGGAGTTCACCTACGACGGCACCCGGCACGGCGGGTTCTACACCAAGGACGAGCTGCGCGAGATCGTCGCGTACGCCGCCGAGCGGGGCATCACCGTCGTCCCGGAGATCGATCTGCCTGGTCACATGCAGGCCGCGATCGCGGCGTACCCGGAGCTCGGCAACCACCCCGACCGGCAACTCGGCGTACGGCAGGTGTGGGGGATCAGCGAGGACGTGCTGAACGTCAACGACGAGACCGTCGAGTTCGTCAAGACGGTGCTCCGCGAGGTGCTGGAGATCTTTCCCGGCCCGTACATCCACCTCGGTGGCGACGAGTGCCCGGACGGTCAGTGGCGCGAGTCCGAGGCGGCGCGGCAGAAGCAGGCCGAGCTCGGGCTGACCGATGCGAGCCAGCTGCAGGGCTGGTTCACCGCGCAGGTCGCGGAGGTGCTGAGCGAGAACGGCCGGCGGCTGGTCGGCTGGGACGAGATGGTCGAGACCGACTGCCCGCGGGACGCGGTGATCATGGCGTGGCGCGGACCGGACCGCGGTGAGGTGGCGGTGAAGGCCGGCCACGACGTGGTGATGGCGCCGAACCAGTCGGTGTACTTCGACTACTACCAGGGCGACCCGGCGACCGAGCCGCTGGCGATCGGGAACTTCACGCCGCTGGAGAAGGTCTACGACTTCGAGGTGATCCCGCCCGGCCTCACGGCGGAGGAGCAGGCCCCGATCGTCGGTACCCAGTGCCAGATCTGGACCGAGTACATGGAAGACCCCGACCGGGTCGGCTACATGCTCTTCCCGCGCTTGAGCGCCTTCTCCGAACGCGCCTGGGGTTCACCGAAGACGCCGTACGCCGACTTCCTCACCCGCCTCCGCCCCCACCTCGCCCGCCTGGAAGCCCTCGGCCTGAACTACCGGCCCCTCGACTGAGCATTGAGCCTGGTTCCCTGACCTTGCAGATACTGCCGGGGTAACTAAAGTCGGCTCAGGCTGTTAGCACGGGTAGACGGCCTGAGACGTGGAGAACCAGGCCAGCTCGGGAGGTCCGATGACTGCGGTGGGGCCGCTGGACGCGATGTTCTTGCTGGGGGAGACGCGCGAACAGCCGATGCACGTCGGCGGTCTAATGCTGTTCGAGTTGCCCGACGGAGCGCGGGACCAGGTCTTTCCGGACGGCACCCGGGACTACGTGTCGCGGATCTACTCCGAGATCATCGAGAACCAGACGGTCAACCCGCTGTTCACTCGGCGGGTGCGGAATCGGGCGCTTGATCTGGGTTATTGGTCGTGGGAGCAGGATCGGGAGATCGACCTGGAGTACCACGTCCGGCTGTCCGGGCTGGCTCGGCCGGGGCGGTACCGGGAGCTCTTCGAGCTGACCAGCCGGCTGCACGGGACTCTCCTCGACCGGCGACGGCCGCTGTGGGAGATGCACGTGATCGAAGGCGTGCAGGGCCGGCGGTTCGCGATCTACTCGAAGATCCATCACTCGCTGGTCGACGGCGTCAG
This sequence comes from Kribbella sp. NPDC006257, assembly GCF_040613535.1. Lineage (NCBI taxonomy): Bacteria > Bacillati > Actinomycetota > Actinomycetes > Propionibacteriales > Kribbellaceae > Kribbella > Kribbella sp. NPDC006257. The sequence goes on along the minus strand of NZ_JBEXSJ010000002.1, from coordinate 405,629 downwards.
TGCGCTTCGGTTGATGCAGGCATCGCTGACTGCCGATCCGGCGTTGACCGAGATGCCGGCGCCTTACGCACTGCCCCACGGACCGTCTGTGGAGCCTTTGGATGAGCGATCGGGTGGCCTGCCGACTCCGGCGGAGTTGGTGGCGGCTGCCGGGCGGATCTCTGGCGAGGCGAGCCGGATGGTCGGTGGTGCGGGCCGGGCGATGGGTGGGGTCGGGCGGTTGCTGGCCGATCTCGCCGGGTTGTCGCCGGTCGGGTTGCGGAGTGCTTTGTATGCGTTGCAGCACGAGCATTCGTCGGTCGCGTTCAAGGCGCCGCAGACGGTTTTCAACCAGCCGATCACCGGTTCGCGGCGGTTCGCGGCGCAGTCGTGGCCGATGGAACGGTTGGAGAAGGTCCGGGCGATCACCGGGGCGACGCTCAACGACGTGATGCTGGCGATGTGTTCAGGTGCCCTGCGCAACTATCTTCTGGAGCTGAATGCCCTTCCAGACAAGGGAATGACGGCGATGGTACCGGTCTCGTTGCGGGCCGCCGCCGATGCGCCGGGTGGCGGCAACTCGCTGGCGACGCTGATCGCCGATCTCGCCACCGACGAACGCGACCCGGAGCGCCGGATCGACCGGATCATCGAATCCACGACGTACGGCAAGAGCGTTCTGTCGCAACTGACCCCGCTGCAGAACCTGATGATCGGCGCCCTCGGCCTCGGCTCGGCCGGCCCGGCGGCGGTGATCCCCGGACTCGCCGGGCGCACACCCCCGCCGTACAACCTGGTCATCTCCAACATCCCGGGCCCGCCGGACAGCCCGCTGTACTGGAACCGCTCACGTCTGCTCGGCATGTACCCGGCGTCCATCGTCCTGAACGGCCAGGCCCTCAACATCAGCATCACCAGCTACGACCATCAACTCCACTTCGGCCTCACCGGCTGCCGCCGCACCGTCCCCCACCTCCAACACCTACTAACCCACCTGGAGACGGCGCTAAAAGAACTCGAAGCGCTCTAGAGGCGGACGATGCCGTTGGGGGTTTGGAAGACGGCGGCTACCAGGCCGGGCTGGCCGTTGGGGCCTACCCAGGCGACGTCGAGGTCGTCGAGGAGGTGGTCGGCGGGGTGGCCGATCCAGTCGGTGACGCGGGCCGGGTCGCCGGCGATCTCGAGGGCGGTGAGTTTGACGTTCTTGCCGCCGACCGACGGGTGCTGGGTCAGGTCGTCCCAGTGGATGAAGAACGGCAGTTGCGGGTCGGCGATCAGGCCTTTGACGCCGATCTGCCGCCAGGTGATGTTGACGCCGTCCGGACGGTGCCGGTTGCCGGGGACGGCGTCGCGGCCGAGCCGCTGCTCCATCCTCGCCATGTCACGGACCGCGACGACCCAGCCGAGCCAGCCGCCGCCGACCTCCTTGCGGGCCCGGACGGCCTGGCCGAACGGCGCCTTGTCGGAGGCGGGGTGGTCGAGCACGTCGACGACCTCGATGTAGCGGTCACCTTCGAGCGGAAGGATGTGATTCACGGTGCCGAACCGCGGGTGCACACCGCCGTCGACGAACTCGGCGCCGAGTGCGGCGGACAGCCGTTCGACCGTCGCCTGATACCCGTCGGGACCGGCCGCATATGAAAGATGATCCAAGCGCATGCCAGTCATTGTGGTCCCAGCTACCGACAGTTGCTGAAGTCGGGGTGTCGAAGAGAGGGCACCCTTACCTACATTTCCCTGGGGTTCTACGCTCGACATCATGCGCATCGTGGTCATCGGCGGCACCGGTCATATCGGCACCTACTTGATCCCCGAGCTGGTCGCTCGTGGCCATGAGGTCGTCGTCCTGAGCCGCGGTGAACGTACGCCGTACCAGGACAGCGGTGCCTGGCGTCAGGTGGAGCTGCAGCAAGCCGATCGCACCGCCGAGGACGCCGCCGGGACCTTCGGCAGACGGGTCCGTGATCTGCAAGCGGACGCAGTGATCGACCTCATCTGCTTCACCGAAGACAGCGCCCGGCAGCTCGCCGAGGCGCTCCAAGGCGAGGTCGCGCACCTGCTGCATTGCGGCACGATCTGGGTGCACGGTCCGAGCACCGTCGTACCGACCAAGGAAGACGCGCCGCGGACACCGTTCGGCGAGTACGGCATCCAGAAGGCCGCCATCGAGCGCTACCTGCTGACCAAGCCCCAACTGCCCGCGACGGTCATCCATCCCGGGCACATCAGCGGCCCCGGCTGGGCCCCGCTCAACCCGGCCGGCCACTTCGATGTCAGCGTCTTCAAGAAGCTTGCCGACGGCGCCGAACTCGCCTTGCCCAACCTCGGCCTCGAGACCGTTCAGCACGTCCACGCGGCTGACGTCGCGGGCGTATTTGTCGCCGCACTGGCGAACCGATCCGTCGCGATCGGCGAGAGCTTCCACGCGGTCGCCGACGGTGCGATGACACTGCGCGGGTACGCCGAGGGCGTCGCGCGCTGGTTCGGGCAGCAACCCAATCTCACCTACCTGCCCTGGGCAGAGTGGGCCGAAACCGTCCCCGAGCGCGACGCCGCCGCGACCTGGGATCACATCGCGCACAGCCCGCACTGCTCGATGGAGAAGGCCGCGCGACTCCTGGGCTTCCGCCCGCGCTACTCCCCGCTGGAGACAGCCCTGGACGCACTCGCCTGGCTAGTGGAGAACAACAAGCTCACTTAGAAGCTGGGTGCGGCAGCAACGGCTTCGCGGCTTCCAGTCGCTGACGGCACAGCTCAGCCAGTACGTCGTACGCCTTGAGCCCCATCAGTGTCTGCAGCTCCACCTTGCTCGACTCGAAGACGGCCTCGACGCCGATGTGTGCCTCGGTGTTGCCGGTGCAGTACCAGTCCAGGTCGTGCCCACCCGGACCCCACCCGCGCCGGTCGTACTCACCGATACCGACTTCCGTGTACGACGTACCGTCGGGCCGCTCGACCTCGCGGAACGTCCGCCGGATCGGCAGCTGCCAGCACACGTCCGGCTTCGTCTCGACGAAGTGCACGCCCTTCTGCAGAGCCAGCCCGTGCAGCGCGCAACCGCCACCACCCGGGAAGTCCGGCCGGTTCAGGAAGATGCAGGCGCCTTCGAAGACCCGGGTCTTGCGGTCGCCGTCGTCGTCGGTCTCGACCCAGCCGTTCGTCTTGCCTTCCTTGCGGAACTGCCAGTCGTCCTTGCCGAGCTGCTTGACGTACCCCTTGACCCGCTTCTCGTCGTCCTCGTCGGAGAAGTGCGCGCCGAGCGTGCAGCAGCCGTCGTTCGGGCGGCCCTTGTAGATGCCGCGGCAACCACCGCCGAAGATGCAGGTCCAGTTGGACGTCAGCCAGGTCAGGTCGCAGCGGAACACCTGGTCGGCGTCATCCGGATCGACGAACTCGACAAAGGCACGGGGGAAATCGAGAGAGACCTCAGGCACCTGGAAAGGGTACGTCCTTACCTGCGATCCATTGCTACTGCGCGCCCGTCGGAGAGTCAATTCTGAGACAGGACGCCGCACAGGGACCGGGTGACCAGTCCGGGTCCAGTAGCGTGGAGGGTATGCGGCTCGGCGTACTCGACGTGGGATCCAATACCGTCCACCTGTTGGTGGTGGACGCGCATCGTGGTGCCGCGCCGCTGCCGGCGTACTCGCACAAGACCGAGCTGCGGCTCGCCGAACACCTCGAGAAGGACGGCCGGATCGCCCAGTCCGGCGCCGACGAACTCGTCTCCTTCATCTCCGAGGCCGCCGAGCTCGCCGAGGACAAGGGCTGCGAGTCCGTCCTCGCCTTCGCCACGTCGGCACTGCGCGAGGCCCCGAACGGCGAGAAGGTGCTGGACAAGGTCCGCTCGAAGACCGAGGTCGATCTCCAGGTGCTGACCGGCCAGGACGAGGCCCGGTTGACCTTCCTCGCCGTACGCCGGTGGTTCGGCTGGTCGTCCGGCCGGCTGGCCGTGTTCGACATCGGCGGTGGATCGCTGGAGATCGCGGCCGGGTCCGACGAGGAGCCGACCGTCGCCGTCTCCGTTCCGCTGGGCGCCGGGCGGCTGACGCGCGAGTCGTTGACGGCGGACCCGCCGGACAAGGACGAAGTACGGGCTCTGCGCAAGCGGATCCGGGTGGAGATGGCGGCTGTTGCGGGCGACGTACTGCGGGCCGGCAAGCCACAGCGGTCCGTCGCCACCAGCAAGACGTTCCGGTCGCTGGCGAGGATCTGCGGGGCGCCCCCGTCCGACGAGGGGCCGTATGTGCCGCGCTCGCTCGACCGGGACGCCCTGAGTGAATGGATGCCCAAGCTGATCGGTATGACGGCCGCCGAGCGGGCCGAGCTGCCCGGAGTCTCGGCCGGGCGGTCGACCCAGCTGGTCGCGGGCGCGCTGGTCGCCGACGCGGTGATGGACCTGTTCGACCTGACCTCGCTCGAGGTCTGCCCGTGGGCCCTGCGGGAGGGCGTCATCCTGTCCCGTCTCGACCAGTTGCAACCCCGCTAATCGAAAGCACCGTGATGAACACCCGCAAGCCCACCGCGAAGATCGGCCTCTCCACCGCCTCCGTCTACCCGGAGTCGACCGCCAGCTGCTTCGAGCTGGCCGCCCGGCTCGGGTACGACGGGGTCGAGCTGATGGTCGGGATCGATCCGCTCAGCACCCAGATCGACGCGGTGGAACGGCTGGTCGACTACCACCACCTGCCGGTGATCGCGATCCACGCGCCCTGCCTGCTGATCACCCAGCGGGTCTGGGGGACCGATCCGTGGGAGAAGCTGGAGCGCAGCGCCGAAGCGGCCAAGAAGCTCGGTGCCGATGTCGTCGTCGTGCACCCGCCGTTCCGGTGGCAGCGTGACTACGCCCGCGGTTTCGTCGAGGGGATCGCCCGGCTGGAGGCCGAGACCGGCGTCGTCTTCGCGGTCGAGAACATGTACCCGTGGCGCGCCCCGGGCAAGGGACTGCAGGCGTACGCGCCGAGCTGGGACCCGACTGAGCAGAGCTACGCGCACACCACGCTCGACCTGTCGCATTCGTCGACCGCCGAGCAGGACTGCGTCGAGCTCGCCGCGACGATGGGCAAGACCCTCAAGCACGTCCACCTCACCGACGGCACCGGGTCGGCGAAGGATGAGCATCTGGTGCCGGGGCGTGGCACTCAGCGCGCTGCTGATCTGCTGAACGGCCTTGCGGACAACGACTTCCGTGGTCACATCATCATCGAGATCAACACCCGGCGCTGTTCCAGCCGGTCCGAGCGCGAGATCGATCTGGTCGAGTCGCTGGAGTTCACCCGCAAGCACTTCGTCCGGACCGCCGACGCCGTCTCCCGCCGCTCGGCCTTCGCCGTGACCAGCGACGGAGAGGTGTCGGAGCTGACCCCATGACGGCCGGTTCCCGCAGTACGCCATCCTCCGGTACGCCGTCCGCCCGCCCTTCGTCTTCCCGTACGCCGGGGCGTCGGCCGGGTGGGCCGGATACCCGGGGTGAGATTCTCCGGGCGGCCCGGGAATCCTTTGCCGGTAAGGGATTCGCCGCCACCTCGATGCGCGGGGTCGCCCGTGAGGCCGGTGTCGACGCCGCCCTCGTGCACCACTATTTCGACAGCAAGGACGAACTCTTCATCGAGTCGATGGCGCTGCCCATCGACCCCCGCCAGATCGCCGCGACGATCCTGGGCGGACCGCGCGACCAGCTCGGCCGCCGGATCGTCACCACCTTCCTGGGCGTCTGGGAGTCCACCGACGGTCAGCAGCGGATGAAGGCGATCATGCGCAGCGTCGTCACCAGCGACGACGTCGCCCGGCAGATGCGCGAAGGCATCACCGAGATGATCATCGGCCCGGTCGCGCAGGCACTCGACACCCCGGATGCTCGCCTCCGAGTCTCCCTAGTCGCCACCCAACTAGTCGGCCTCGCCCTGACCCGCTACCTGGTCGAACTGGAACCGGTCGCCTCCGCCCCCATCCCCGACCTCATCAACCGCCTAGCCCCAGTAATCCAGCACCTCCTCACCGCCTGACACACCTCTCAACCCCCATCATCGGTCCCTTGATCCCCGGCGTGTTGCCGTTCATCGGTCCGAAGTTCCTCGTCGGCACCGGCACCGGCACCGGTCACGGTCACGGCATTGGCTTCTCGGGACCGATGAACGGCAACACGCCGGGGATCAAGGGACCGATGATGGGTTGAGGGTGGCGGGGGGGTGCGGGGGGTCGGGTCTTGTGGGGGTGGGGTGGGTGGGTTAAATTCATCGCATGGTGAAAAACGCGGTGACGTGTCGCGACGTGGTCGTGGTGCGCGGCGAGCGGGAAGTCCTGCACGGCGTGGGGTTCGACCTCGCCGTCGGGTCCGTGACGGGATTGCTGGGGCCGTCGGGCTGCGGCAAGACCACCTTGATCCGGGCGATCGTGGGGCTGCAGGCCAAGGTCACCGGCACCGTCGAGGTGCTCGGCCTGCCGGCCGGTGCGACCAAACTGCGCGGCCGGATCGGCTACCTGACGCAGGAGCCGAGCGTGTACGGCGATCTCACGGTGACCGAGAACCTCCGGTTCTTCGCCGCGGTCCTCGGCATCGCCGCCGCCGACGTCGACCGGGTGATCGACGCGGTCGACCTGCGCAGTCATGCCGACGCCCGGGTGGACCGGTTGTCCGGCGGTCAGCGCTCCCGCGTATCGCTCGCCGCCGCGCTGCTCGGCGACCCCGAGCTGCTGGTCCTGGACGAGCCGACGGTCGGGCTGGACCCGGTGCTGCGCCGCGACCTCTGGGAGCTGTTCCACCGGCTGGCCGCGGCGGGCGTGACGCTGCTGGTGTCCAGCCACGTGATGGACGAAGCCGTTCGGTGCGACCGCCTGCTGCTGATGCGCGAGGGCGACCTGCTGGCCGACGACACCCCGGCCGCGCTGCTCGAATCGGTCGGCACCGACGACATCGAGCAGGCCTTCCTCACCTTGATCGACCGGAAAGCAGGAGTCCGATGACGCTGCGAGTGACGTTCGCGATGGCCGCCCGAGTGCTGGCGCAGCTGCGTCGCGACCACCGGACGGTGGCGATGCTGATCGTGATGCCGGCGCTGCTGGTGACCTTGATGTGGTGGATGTTCCACGACTCGCCCGGCACCTTCGACCGGGTCGGCGGCCCGCTGCTGGCGGTCTTCCCGTCGATCATCATGTTCATCGTGACGTCGGTCGCGACCCTGCGGGAACGGACCACCGGCACGCTCTCGCGGTTGTTCACGCTGCCGATGGGCAAGCTCGACTTCCTGCTCGGGTATGCGCTCGCGTTCGCCGTGATCGCCGTGATCCAGGCGGTCGTGGTGGTGTCGATCTCGCTCTACGCGCTCGACCTCGACGTCCGGGGTTCCGCCTGGCAGCTGGGGCTGGTCGCTGTCCTCGACGGCGTTCTCGGTACGGCGCTCGGCCTGTTCGCGAGTGCTTTCGCGGCGACCGAGTTCCAGGCGGTCCAGATGATGCCGGCCGTGATGATTCCGCAGCTGCTGCTCTGCGGGCTGCTCATCCCACGCGACCGGCTGCCCGGCGTACTGCATGCCGTCAGCGACGTCCTGCCACTCTCGTACGCCGTGGACGCGGTGGTCGGAGTTGCCAAGGGCAACGGTTTCGGCTCCGGGGTGGGCGGTGACGCGCTGGTGGTCGCCGCCTTCGTGGTCGGCACCTTGGTCGTCGGCGCGGCCACCCTGAAACGCCGTACCGCCTGAGGTTCTGCACGAAGAAGCGGCGTACGGGCTGAAGCTCAGGTGAGGTGGCGGACGTCTTCCCAGCCGGCGTCGGCGGATACGGCCAGGGTGACCGGCCCGTCCGGCCAGCCGGTGACCGCGGCCTGCAGCTGGGCCGCGGCCGGGGTGGTGCCGTCCACGTAGTAGTGCAGGATCCGGGACCCGGCCGCCGTCTCGTGGGCGAGCAGCCGGCCCGAATCGCCGAGCCGGTTGGTCAGGTGATCCTCGAAGTCGCGCAGATGGCTGAGCGTCTCGTCCTGCGGCAGCCCGTCCTCGCGCGCAGCCTTGTACGGCACCTCGACGGCGACATGAGTATCCAGATGCGGCATCTGGATCGACCGCAGCGGGACCATCGCGGTCGCGACCAGCCGATCACCGTCAGCCGTCTCGCCTTCCATCAACCGCCAGCTCGGCCCACCGTCGTCGGCGACATGCGCCGCGGCGAACGAAGCCACCGCGGGCAGCAGCTCGGCAATCGGTACGGCGTTCGCAGGCGGCTCGAGCGCCGTACTGATCGCGCCGATCCAGGTCTCGACCAGCTCCTCGCCGAGGACCAGGTCGAGCAGCAGGAAGGTGACCCGTTTGCGGAGTTCGTCGGGCAGCGTCGGGAAGGTCGGGTGGTGCACCTCGACGTGCAGCGCGGCCTCGCGGCGATCCGGCTCGATCGTGACGAGCGCGGCGTCGATCGAGACCAGCGGCATGCCGTCGAACTTGATCCCGGCATCGGGCGACGGCCGGCGCATGTCGGCGTACTCCCAGACGTCGTCCGAGGCGGGTGCGGCGCGCAGCCAGCGGCGGGCGATACCGCGGGTGCCGGGGTCGCCCGCGGCGGTGACGATCAGCACGTGCCGGGCGTGCAGGCCGCGGCCCAGCTCCCAGTCGAGGTTGTCGTGGATGCGGCGGACCCGGTCGGACAGCACGGCGCCGGCGGCGGTCACGTCCCGCACCGCGATCGCCTCGGCGATCTCGGTGGCACCGGTGGTCTGCCACCAGCTCCAGAACTCGCCGATCAGGTCGGCCGGCGCAGCCTGGGTACGGCGACGCTTGAAGATCCGCATTGCCGCATCCTCTCCTGATCGGGGATCACCTCGCCTGCCGCGGTGACCCTGCCCGTCCAACGTACGGGGCGGCGCCGAACCAGCCCAGCCCGCGCCCCGCCGTACGGGCCGCTGGTGGACCCGAACCAGTGGGCATACTGGTGTGGTCCCGGCCACACGATTAGGGGGCCTGGAGTCCAGCCGCGTAGCCTGCTGACACCCCTGATACATCGCGGCATACGGGGCCGGGTGGGACGGGTAACGAGGAGGAACGCGAAGTGCTTCGGCGAATCCTGCTGGGCGTGTCCCGCAGCCCCCAGATCAAGAAGGCCGTCTCGGCGATGCCGGTCTCCAGCGGCATCGTGGCCCGGTTCGTGGCCGGCGAGACCGCTCCGGAGGCCGTGCTGGCCACCGAGAAGCTGGTCAGCACCGGCCTGAACGTCACCCTCGACCACCTCGGCGAGGACGTCACCGACGTCGCCGCCGCGACCGCGACCGCCGAGGCGTACCTGACCCTGCTGAAGCAGCTGTCCGCGGCCGGCCTGACCGCGCACGCCGAGGTCTCGGTGAAGCTGTCCGCCGTCGGCCAGGCGCTGCCCGGCGACGGCGAGAAGATCGCGCTGGAGAACGCCCGCTCGATCTGCCACGCCGCCCGCAACGCCGGGACGACGGTGACGCTGGACATGGAGGATCACACCACCACGGACTCCACCCTCGGCATCCTGCGCGAACTCCGCCAGGACTTCCCCGAGACCGGTGCCGTGCTGCAGGCCTACCTGCGGCGTACCGAGGGCGACTGCCGCGACCTGGCCTACGAGGGTTCCCGGGTCCGGCTCTGCAAGGGTGCCTACAAGGAGCCGGAGTCGGTCGCGTACCAGGACAAGCGGTCGGTCGACAAGGCCTACGTCCGGGCGATGAAGATCCTGATGGAGGGCGACGGCTACCCGATGATCGCCTCCCACGACCCCCGCCTGATCGCGATCGCCGGCTCGCTGGCCGACCGGTCCCGGCGCCGGCCTGGCTCCTTCGAGTACCAGATGCTCTACGGCATCCGGCCTGAAGAACAACTCCGCCTGGCCGGTCAGGGTCACACCATGCGCATCTACATCCCGTACGGCGAAGACTGGTACGGCTACCTCGTACGCCGCCTCGCCGAGCGCCCCGCCAACCTCCAGTTCTTCGCCCGCTCCCTGATCAGCAAGAAGTAGCGGAGTCCAGGCCGGGCTATTGTTCGGCCGGTGGGGACCGGCCGGACTGTGAGTACTGGGGCGCCAGGCCCGGAGGGTGCTCGCGACCTGGACGAGTTGGCGGCCAGGTTGCGCGAGCTCCGGGTGTGGGCGGGCGTCTCGTACCGGGAACTGCACCGGCGGATCGTCAGAGCACGGACGGCCCGCGGGGTCGCCGAGGTTCCGGTCTACGACACCGTCTATCGGTGTCTCCAGCCGGGGCGGAGCCGGCTGGACGTCGAGTTGGTGGTCGATGTCGTCCGGGCGCTGACCGATGATCAGGCGGCTGCGAGTTGGCGGCAGGCCTTCCAGGCGATCACCGGTACGGCGGCCGATGCCGCGGTGGTGAACGTCGCCGACCGGCTGCCGGACGAGCGGCCGGGCTTCACCGGTCGTGAAGCAGAGCTGCGCCGAATCTGCCAGCCGGCGTTGGAAGAACCGGTGGTGGTCGTCATCGACGGCATGGCCGGGGTCGGCAAGACCAGCCTCGCCGTCCATGCGGCGCACCGGTTGATGCCGCGGGCGGTGGTGTTCGCGGTCGACCTCCGCGGCGACGATCCCGCGCGATCGCCCGCCGATCCCGGTGCGGTGCTGGACGTCTTCCTCAAGTCACTCGGTTGTCGCAGCGGTCAGTTGGCCGGACTCGACCTGCAGGCCCGTACGGCGAGGTTCCGCGACCTCCTGCTCGGCAAACGTGCCCTGATCCTGTTGGACAACGCCGCGTCCACCGATCAGCTACTCCCGCTACTGCCCCGCACTCCCGGGAGCACGGTCCTCATCACCAGCAGAACCAAGCAAAATCTGCCGGCAGCCGTGAACGTCTCATTGGAACCACTGACCTCTAGCGAGTCCGTGCAGCTACTACGCCGAGAGCTCGGACAGGATCAGGATCCCGAGGCCCTGCGGCAGCTAGCCGAGTACGCCGGTCACCTGCCGCTGGCACTCGCACTGATCGCCGGGCGGATCGGCTCCAGTCCCGAATGGACGCTCACCGATCACCTGGACCGGTTGGCGGATCGCCGTCGCGGACTGCGGCTGGACGACCAGATCGAGGTCGCGCTTGCGCAGTCCTACAAGGGACTGAGCGCAGATCATCGCCGATTGCTCAGACGGCTGTCGCTACACCCTGGCGAGGACTGGGATGCCGCAGCCGCGGCCGCACTGACAGGGTTTCCCACTGCCGAAGCAGAACTCGAGGAGCTAGCCGACCGCAGCCTGCTTCAGCGCAGATCGCCTGGACGCTACGGCCTGCACGACCTGGTCCGCGTATTCGCGGCACAGCGCGTGAGGGACGACGAGCCCGCCCGGTTGCGGAGAGACGCTTCCACTGCGTTGCTGGATCACTACCGGCGTACGGCTGCTGCGGCGATGACTATGTATGCGCCGCAGGAGGCAGCGTGGCGTCCAGAAGTCGCCGAGACGACTGGTGTCTTCGCGGACCGCGGAGCGGCACGCCTGTGGCTGGACAGTGAACGGATCAACCTGATCGCCTGTGGCCTGTACGCCGCCGAGCACGGCTGGCCGGACCACGTCGCCGATCTCTCCGGCATTCTCTACCGCTACCTCGATGACACGGGCCAGTACACGGACGGGGAGAAGCTGCACCAGGCTGCAGTACGCGTCGCGGCCGGTACTGCGCGGGGCCGTGCACTCAGCAGCCTTGGAGTCGCGTACTGGCGGCTCGGCACGTTCGGCAAGGCCAGGAACGTCTACCAAGAGGCATTGGGGATCGCAGCGGCAGCCGGCGACCGGCGCGAGGAGATCCGCGCTCTCATCAACCTCGGCCTGGTGAACGAGCGATCCGGCGACTACCACGAAGCACTGGCTGGGTACTGGACGAGCATCGAGATCTGCCACGAGATCGGCTCGCGCCTGGCGACCGCGCAGGCGCTGCAGAACGTCGTACACCTGGACGAACGCCTCGGCCGGTATCGGGATGCGCTGGAGCACAGCAGTCAGTGCCTGGAGATCCTGGCCGAGATCGACGACCGGCCTACCGAGGGCCGGGTCCGCAACGGGCGCGCGCTGGCCCTGCTCGGACTGGGCGAGACGGCAGCAGCAGTTGCCGAGGCTTCGGCGGCCGCAGAGATCGCCAAGACGGTCGGCAACCGGGTCGGCGAAGCCTATGCCCTGCTCACGATCGGCAGGGCGCTCCGAAAGCAGGGTGAACTGGAGCGAGCTCGTCAGACCCAACAGGCCGCATTGGCGATCGCTCGCGAGATGAGCAACCAGGACTGCGAGGCTCAGGCCCTCAACGATCTCGGGTCGACCCAGGTCGAGCTAGGCGACGCCGACGACGCCGTACGGCTGCATCGCGCCGCGCTGACCATCGCTGTCGAGCTGGGAGATCCGTACGAGCGGGCCCGCAGCCATCAGGGCTTGGGGAAAGCCCTTGTCAGGCAGGGCGATCGCGCCGGCGGCCGCTCGGAGCTGAGCCGGGCGGCAACCCTGTACGGCGGTCTCGGTACCCCCGAAGGTACCGAGACCCCCTTGCTGACCTAGTGCGGGTTGTCCCGGTACGTCGGGGTCGCGCAAGCGTTGGTGCTGCCGAGGTCGACGCACGCCTGGATGCCGGCCTTCACGATCCGCTTGCTCGTATCGAGGTACAGCGGGTCCGTGGACTTCCAGGCGGCGGAGTCACAGCCGCCCTCGTCGTAGTGCTTGGCGCCGTAGATGGTGCTGCCGTCGGACAGCACCGCGGCGGCCCGGCCGAAGACCCGGTAACCGTCGCCGGGGCAGATGTCGTTCACGGTGAAGTTGGTGTAGGTGACGTGGGTCGTCGACCCGAACTTGAGGTCCGCGGCGGCGCTTGCTCCCGCGTCCGTGTGCCCGGGCGTGATCTCCCTGTTGTAGACGTGCCCGTCGAGGGCGAGTGCCGGAGTCGTGCCGATGACGGCTGCGAGGCCGACCGCTCCCACACCGATCGCGGTGCGCAGTTTGAAGCTCATTCTTGCTCTCCCAGGTGGATGTAGGCGGCACCACCAGTCCGCCCGAGCAGTGCGCCGGCCGGGACTAGTGGTTCGCCCGAAACCCTCGCGGTTGCCGCCACCCGCTGTCGCAGTTTCCGGTCAAGATCGGTCAGCCGTCAGCGCACGGACAACCGGACGCAGACCGGCCCGGGCCCATGGGGGTGGGTCCGGGCCGGGGGGAGGTGGGTCAGACGGTGCGGAACTGGATGGCCCAGTTGTTGGCGGTGCCGGCGCCTGGGCAGTCGACGCGGGACTTGTTGCTGAGGTCCGAGGTCTGGTTGCGCCAGGGGCCCCAGATCCAGCTGGTGTTGGTGCAGTTGACGCCGGCCCGGTACTGGTTGCCCGGCGCCCGGTTGTAGCAGCTGGTGACGTGGAAGGTCGCGCCGGCGTTGCCCACGCAGACGTCGGCTGCCTCGGCCGCGGTGCGGGTGACGATCTCGGGGTCGACGGCGTTCGCGGGCAGCGCCAGTCCGGTGCCGGCCAGGGTCAGTCCGCCGATGGCGATCAAGGTTCGTGCACGCATGGTCAGTACTCCTCACTCTTCGTGCCCGGTCGGGCAACACCGACCCTGCTGGTTCCCGTTGCCGGTGTCGCAGTTCTCGACCAAACTCGACCAGGCGGTACGGCGGAGGAGGAGCTGTGAGGCGAACAGGGGCGTCGGCACCACCCACACCGGACGGGGTCAGAACCGCGGACGAGCTCGTCGCGCGGTTGCGGGAGCTGCACAGCTGGGCGGGGGTTTCGTACCACGAGATCCACCGCCGGGTGACGGCGTCGAGGCGCCGGCGCCGCGTCAGCGAGCTACCGGCGTACAACACTGTCTATCGCTGCCTGCAGCCAGGCCGGAGCCGGCTGGATGTCGAGCTGGTGGTCGACATCGCCGCAGCGCTGCTGAACGACGAGTCGCACGTCGCGAGCTGGCGGCAGGCGCATCAGGTGGTCGTCGGTCGCGCGGGCGAGGCAGGGATCGTCACAGTCGCCGACAGCATCCCGCTGGACCAGGACGCCTTCGTCGGGAGATCTCAAGAGATCGAGGACCTGCTCAAGGCCTACCGGGCAGGTACGACGCGCTTCGTGATCGGCGGCATGGCCGGAGCCGGTAAGACGCGACTCGCGAGGCATCTGGCGCATCGACTGCTCGCCTACGGTCAGGGCACCGACCTGCAGCTCTCTGTCGATCTCCGCGGCTTCGACCCCGACAGGCCGCCGGCAGATCCCGCCGCAGTACTCGAGGGCTTCCTGCGTCGGTTAGGTGTGCCAGGCAGTCAGGTGCTCTGCCTGGAGCTTGCCGGCAGGGTACGACGCTTCCAGCAACTCGCAGCGGAACGCAAAGCCATCGTCCTGCTGGACAACGCGGCCAGTGAAGACCAAGTCGCTCCACTGCTCGCTCCAGGTCCGGACTGCATCACCCTTGTCACCAGCAGATATCAACTCGGTGGCTCACCGGACATCAAGTCCCTGGCACTCAAGGTCTTCAGCCCTGAGGAGTCACTTGAGCTACTGGCGGAGACCGTCGGCCAGGAGACGATCGCGACCGATCGGGCGACCGCATTGCGCATCGCGGAGCTGGTCGGGCATCTCCCACTCGCCCTGGCGGTAGTGGCCGCTCGCCTGACCGACCTGCCCGGCTGGACTCTGGTAGATCATCTGGAGCGGCTGACCGAGCACCGGGAGCGGCTACGGCTGGAAGACCAGGTCGGCCCAGCCCTCGCCCTGTCGTATGAGGCCTTGCCACCCGAGCGACGGAGACTGCTCCGTCTCCTAGCACTCCACCCCGGCAGAGACTTCGACTCGTACGCCGTGGCTGCCGCAGCCGATCAGCCCCGCGCGGACGTGGAACGCCAGCTGGCCGACCTTGTCCGGTCGAGCCTGGTTCAGTCGGGTGCACCAGGTCGCTACGGATTGCACGACCTGGTCCGGGTCTTCGCCAGCGACCGGTCCAGGGACGAGGACCAGGGGACGGCCAGGAGGGACGCATTGGCAAGATTGTTCGACTACTACCGCTGGACAGCAGGCAGAGCAGCGGTCGGGTATGCACCGCACGAGGGCGGCCGGTTGAAGATCGTCGACGACCCCGGATACGAGATCCCTCCGGTCGAGACCCGGGACGAGGCACGTGCCTGGCTGGACACCGAGCGCACCACCTTGATCACGGTCGCCTGTGGTGCTGCAGAGCTCGGCAGGCCGCTGCCGGTCACTGACCTGTCGAGATCGATCCACTACTACCTGGACACCTCCGGCTACTTCCGCGAGGCGCAGGTGCTGCACGAGTCTGCGGTAGCCGTCGCCGACGAGGACATCACGCGCAGCCGGGCCGAGAACAACCTGGGCTGCGTCTACTGGCGCCAGGGCCGGTACGCCGAGGGGCGAGCCTGTTACGAGCGAGCACTGGTCCTGACCCGCAAGCTCGGCAACCGCGAAGGCGTCGCCCGGTGCCTCGGGAATGTTGCCCTGGGCCACTTCCGGCTCGGCCACTACGAGCAGGCGATCGACTGTTTCGAGCAGGCACTGGCGATCTTCGAGGAAGAAGGAGCGCTGCACATCACGAGTGTCTGCACGAATCGGGGCGGCCTCGGGTGGGCGCTGCTGCGACTCGACCGCACCGAAGAGGCGCTAGTGGAGTTCAAGCGAAGTCTGCTCACCGCTCGGCGGCTGGGCGACAACACCTTCGAGGAGGCGTATGCCCTGGTGAATCTGGGCATCGCCTACGAACGCATGGGTTTGTTGAAGGAAGCAACGGACTACGGCGAGGCCGCGCTGGTCTTGTCGCACAAGCTGGACTTCCGGACCAACATTCCTGACTGCACGAACCTGCTCGGCAAAGTCAAGCTCGCCACCGACCCGGCCGCCGCCGTACAGCTGCAGCAGGAGGCACTCGATCTGACGGTCGAGACGGGCAATCGGGCGCTGATGGTCGAGATCCGCAACGACCTCGGGCTCTCCCTACGCCGGGCGGGCCGGATCCAGGAAGCTCTCGAGCAGCACCAGCTGGCCCTGGTGGACGCCGAGTCGCTGGCCGATCCTTATGAGATAGCCCGCGCCCGCAGAGGACTCGCCGACCAGAGCCTGCCCGCGGGGTGGAATTCGGACGGAGCCGGGCGGCGGCGCGGCTAACCTGAGGACATGAGTGCGAACGGGCAGGTGGCCATCCTCGGCGCCGGTGTGATGGGTGAGACGTTGTTGTCCGGGTTGCTGCGCGCGGGGCGGCGACCGGGGGAGCTGCTGATCACCGAGCGCCGCGAGGAACGCGCGACCGAGCTGCGCGAGCGGTACGGCGTGGACGTGGTGACGAACGTGGAGGCGGCCGCCAAGGCGGACACGCTGGTCCTGGTCGTCAAGCCGCAGGACATGCCCGAGCTGCTCGCCGAGATCGCCCCGGTGATCCAGCCGACCCAGACGGTGGTCTCGCTGGCCGCCGGAATCACCACCGGCTTCATCGAGTCCCGGCTGCCCGAAGGCGTCGCGGTCGTCCGGGTGATGCCCAACACGCCGGCCCTGGTCGACGAGGGAATGGCGGCGATCTCCCGCGGCGCGCACTGCGACGAGAGCCACCTGGTGCTCGCCGAGGGCCTGCTGGCCGCGACCGGCCGGGTGATCCGGGTGCCGGAGAAGCAGCAGGACGCGGTCACCGCGATCTCGGGTTCGGGTCCGGCGTACATCTTCTTCGTGGTCGAGTCGATGATCGAGGCCGGCGTGCACATGGGCCTGCCGCGGACCACGGCGACCGAGCTCGTCGTACAGACCCTGTTCGGGTCGGCGAAGCTGCTGCGCGAGACCGGAGAACACCCGACCGTACTGCGCGAACGCGTCACCTCCCCGGGCGGCACCACGGCGGCCGCAGTACGGGAACTCGAGGACCACAAGGTGCGTGCTGCGTTCCTGTCCGCGATCGAGGCGGCCCGAAATCGGTCACGAGCGCTAGCCGCTGAGTAATACCTGAGCATCGACAGGTTATTCTGAGCGCCGCACTCCTGCGCCTTTCAAGGGATAAGTCATGTCGGGTCAGCCAGCTCAGCAGGGTTCGGACCAGGAGGTCGCCGAGCAGATCCCCGCGTTGCCCTGGCGGGTACCGCTGGATCCGGCGCCGTGGTGGGCCTGGACGCTGTTCGTGCTGCCCTTCGTCGCGATGCCGATCCTGAACTCCTGGCTCTGGATGGGCGCCCGTGACTTCCTCGCGGTCACCCTGTTCACGATCATCGGCGCCTCGGTGGTCCGGGTCGCGGGCGGCGTCGTGCTGTACCGCGTCGATCTCACCGAGACCGCGGTCCGGGCGCGCACCAGCCTGCTCGTCCGCAGCCTGGCCTGGCAGGATGTCGACCAGATCGAGGTCGTCGACGACGCGGTCGTGCTGACCAGCGGCAAGGACGAGAACGAGATCAACGGCATCGCGAAGGGCCGGCCCGGTTACGTCGCGGCCGTGATGGAAGCCGCCCGCGTGCAGGCCGCCGACAAGCCGGTACGCCGCTCGCGGCCGCACCCGGGTCTCGGCGCACTCCTGGTGCTCATCTACCTGATCCTCGCCGTCGGTGCTTTCCTGATCCGCTGGCACTTGCTCTGAACCGACGCGAACCGCACGGCTCGTTCCGAGTCGTGCGTTTCCGCATGCCCGGAATGATGTTGTTCGAATGATCCATTGCAGGATCGTTCAACAATCTCTAAGGTGACGTGAATCGCATCCAAGCGGGGCACGTTCGTTCCTGGGAGGAACCATGTGGGTTCTGCTCGCCATCGCGGTGGTCGTCATCGGTTTCGCGCTCCGGATCAACTCGATGCTGGTCGTCACCGCGGCCGGCATCGTGGCCGGTCTGATCGGCGGCCTGTCACCGGTCAAGATCCTGAACGCCTTCGGCGACGGCTTCGCCAGTAGCCGTTCCATCACCGTCTTCGTCGTCACGCTGCCCGTGATCGGGCTGATCGAGCGCTACGGCCTGCAGCAGCAGGCCCGCAAACTGATCGGCAAGCTCAAGGTGGTCAGCACCGGCCGGCTGCTGGCCGCCTACCTGGTGATCCGGCAGGGCACCGCCGCCCTCGGCCTGACCAGTATCGGCGGACCCGCGCAGGCGGTCCGGCCGCTGATCCATCCGATGGCGGCCGGTGCCGCCGAGCGCCGCTACGGCAAGCTCCCGGAGAAGCTGCAGGAGAAGATCAAGGGCTTCGCCGCCAGCGCCGACACGGTCGGCCTGTTCTTCGGCGAGGACATCTTCGTCGCGATCGGCTCGATCCTGCTGATCACGGGGTTCGTCGACGCGACGTACGGGCTCAAGCTGGAGGCGATCGACATCGCGGTCTGGGCGATCCCGACCGGCATCTGCGCCCTGCTCCTGCACGGTGCCCGGCTGCTGTATCTCGATCGGCAGCTGGACAAGCTCGCCGCCGAGGCCGGCCTCGAGGCCGAGGAGGTCGCCAAGTGATCAAGGTCGAGTGGTTCTACTGGATCTGCGGCATCTTCTTCCTGCTGATCGCACTGCAGGTGTTCAACGATCGCACGAATCCCAAGCGCATCGGCAGCGCGGCGTTCTGGGGCATCCTCGGGCTGTCCTTCGGCTACGGCACCCTCGTGGTGCACAAGTCGGCGCCGTCCTGGCTGCTCGGGATCGCGGTGATCGGCCTGGCCGTCTTGGCCGGATTCGGCTTTCCTGGCAAGGGTCAGGAGCAGACGACGACGCCGGCCGAGCGGGTGGCGTTCGCGGACCGGTTCGGCAACAAACTGTTCCTGCCCGCACTGGTCATCCCGGTGGTCGCGGCGCTGTTCGGTGCCTGGCTGGCCAAGGTGAAGCTGGGTGACGGCAAGCCGCTGCTGGAGACGGGGTTCGGCACGATCATCGGCCTCGGCGTCGCATCCCTGCTCGCGTTGGTGGTCGGGCTCGCACTGCTCCGGCCGCGTTCTCCCGCCGTCCCGATGCACGAGGGCCGGCGGCTGCTCGAGCACATCGGCTGGGCCGCCATCCTGCCGCAGATGCTGGCCACCCTCGGTCTGCTGTTCACGGCCTCCGGCGTCGGCAAGGCGGTCGGCCGGATCACCGATCATCTGGTCCCCAAAGGATCCCTGATCGCGGCGGTCGCGCTGTACTGCATCGGGATGGCGATCTTCACGATCGTGATGGGCAACGCGTTCGCTGCGTTCCCGGTGATGACGGCCGCGGTCGGTTGGCCGCTGCTGGTTCAGCAGTTCCATGGCACGCCGGCCGTCGTGTTCGCGGTCGGCATGCTGGCCGGCTTCTGCGGCACGCTCTGTACGCCGATGGCCGCCAACTTCAACCTGGTGCCGGCCGCGCTGCTGGAGATGAAGGATCAATACGGGCCGATCAAAGCCCAGATCCCGACCGCAATCCCCTTGCTGGCTTGCAACATCGTGATCATGTACATCTTCGCCTTCTGACCTGACCGAAACGAGGACAGAGATGCAGTACGCCGCCGGCTGGGCCACGATCGCCTGTGAGGTGCTTGAAACGCCCTACCCGTACGGCGCTGCGCACGCCTCGCGCGGGCCGGAGGATGTCGATGTGACCCCGGATCGCCTGCACCCGGCGTTCCACGGGTCCTATGACTGGCACTCCAGCGCGCACATGCAATGGTCGCTGGTCCGACTGCTGGCACTGGCACCGGAAGACGTGGGTAGCCGGCCGATCGAGCTGCTGGATCGACGGCTGACCACCGAGGCGATCGCGACCGAAGCGGCGTACTTGCGGGAGCGTCCGTCGTACGAGCGTCCTTATGGCTGGGCCTGGGCGGCGATGCTGGTTGCGGCCACCCGCAAGTCGCAGTGGGCGGAGGCGACAGCGCCGCTCGGCGACACGATCGCCCAGCTCGTGCTCGACTGGTTGCCACGCCAGGCGTACCCGGTCCGGCACGGCGCCCACCTGAACTCGGCCTTCGCCTTGGCGCTGTTGCTGGAGGCGTACGACGACCTCGGCCGTCGCGATGTGGTCGACGCGATCCGGGCTCGCGCAGTCGATTGGTTCCACAACGACACGGCGTACGACACTCGCTTCGAACCGTCGGGGACGGACTTCCTGTCGCCCGCACTGTCCGAGGCAGAGCTGATGCGCCGGGTGCTGCCCGCTGCAGAGTTCACCGACTGGCTGAAGGCCTTCCTGCCAGGGCTAGGCGTGGACGCGCATCAGCATCTGCTGGAGGTGCCCGTCACCGATGACTCCGGCGACGGGCAACTCGCGCATCTGTCAGGTCTGGCGCTGTCTCGGGCGTGGCAGCTCCGCAAGATCGCCGCCACTCTCCCGGAGGTCGCAGGTGTCCTCCGGGCGGGTGCCGACCGTCAGATCGAAGCAGTGCTGCCCACTGTCACCGACGGGGACTTCATGTCGACGCACTGGCTGGTCTCGTTCGCCCTGCTTGCGAACCAGGCTGACTAGTTGCGGTAGCGGTAGAGGATCCGCCCGCGGGTCAGGTCGTACGGACTGAGCTCCACGAGGACCCGGTCCTCGGGGATGATCTTGATGTAGTTCTTGCGGATCTTCCCGCTGATGTGCGCGAGCACCACGTGCCCGTTCGGCAGCTCCACCTTGAAGGTGGCGTCGCGGAGGGCCTCCACGACGATGCCCTCGAACTCGATCGCGCCTGCTTTGCGTGCCATCTGTCTCACCTCTCGGGAGTGCGTCGGTGGCGCTCCCGGCGAGACCTGTGTCAGTCGCCAGACCGTGAAGGCAGGGGAGGGAGCACCCTTGATACTGCGTTCATGGGGTCTCACCTCCAAGCGGGATGGCACGGTCGGCACCCAAGGTACCAACTGCCTATGGTGGTGCGCATGGACTTTTCTCTGTGGCCCAGTGCCGCCCGGACCTGGCAAGAAATTCTCGACGGCGCGGAGTACGCCGAGCGGACCGGCTGGTACGGCGTCTGGATGGCCGACCACTTCATGGTGAACAACGGCGACCTGTCGCTGCCGATGAACGAGTGTCTCGCCCTGCTCGGCGGACTCGCCGTCCGGACCGAGCGGGTGCGGCTCGGCTCGATGGTGCTCGGCAACACGTACCGGCATCCCGCGGTGGTCGCGAACGCGGCGGCCACTCTCGACCAGATGTCCGGCGGCCGGTTCGTGCTCGGCATCGGCGCCGGCTGGCAGGTGAACGAGCACGAGGTCTACGGGATCGACCTGCCGCCGGTGAAGGAGCTGCTGGCCAGATTCGAGGAGGCCTGTCAGGTCTTCACCGGCCTGCTCACCCAGGAGCGGACTACCTTCGACGGCAAGTACTACCAGCTGACCGGTGCTCCGCTGGAGCCGAAGCCGGCCAAGCTTCCGCTGCTGATCGGAGCCTCCGGTGAAAAGGTTGCCTTGGGCATCGTTGCGAAGTACGCGGACGAGTGGAACCACTGGGGCCTGCCGGATGTCGCTGAGCACAAGGGCAAAGTGTTCCGCGAGCACTGTGAGAAGATCGGCCGCGACCCGTCGACGGTCCGCCGCTCGACCCAGGCAATGATCGAGATCGTCGCCGCCGGGGACACCGAGGCCGAAGAGCGGCGCGACCGGCTGACCGCCGCCGGCCGACCGACGATCATGGGCTCGGCCGACTACGTGCTGGACATCGTCTCCCGCTACCCAGCCGCCGGTATCGACGAGTTCCTGGTCCCCGATGGCCTGCTGGGCCAGGGATCCCGCCGCTTCGACGCGCTGGAGCAATTACGCGAAGAGGTCTTCAACAAGCTCTAACGTCGCGACTACCGGCCAGTGGTCGCTGGGAAGGCGACCGGCTGGCCGGTAGTGCGAGACGCGTGCGTCGACAACTCGCCAGGAGCTGTCGGTGAGGATGTGGTCGATCCGGTCGCCATCGGTAGCGCCGGTGAAGTCGCCATGCTCGCTTCCGCCTTCAGCCGCTGGTACGGCGTCCAGCAACCCGGCTGCTGTGAGTGCCTTCAACGGTGCCGAGTCCGGCGTCGCATTCAGGTCGCCCATCAGGATCCAGTGCACCGACGGCTCGGCCGCGATCCATTGGGCCAGCAGGCGCGACGACTCGACCCGGGCGATCTCCCCTGCGTGGTCGTAGTGGGTGTTCGCCACCCCGACCCTGGTGCCGTCGGTATGCCGCAGCCGCACGAGCGTGGCGATCCGGGTCAGGTGTGCGTCCCAGCCGACCGAGCCAGGAGTCGACGGCTCGGCGGACAACCACCGGGTCTCGTCCGACTCCACCAGCCAGTCGCCCGGCCGGATCAGGACGACGGAGTGCTCACCTGCGCGCACACCGTCGTCCCGGCCTGCGCCGACGACGCCCCACTCGGCGAACCGGTCGCGCAGGTAATCCAGCTGGTCCGGGAGCACCTCCTGGAGCCCGACCACGTCGGCATCCAGGGCCTCGATGGCCGCGATGGTGGCCTCCCGGCGTACGGGCCAGGCGTTGTCACCGTCGGGCGCGGAGGAGTTGCGGATGTTGAAGGTCGCCACGCGTAGCTGCTTCACCCCATAGATCCTGCCAAACCCATCGCGCGGACCGCCGCCTGGAGTCGGGGCCGGCTCGCCTCGATGGCCCGATCGCGTCCCTCGGCGAGCATCTCGTCGACCGCTCCGGGGTCGGTCGCGAGCCGCGCGTACTCCTTCTGCAGCGGCTCGATCACGGCCAGGACGGCGTCCGCCGTGTCGGTCTTCAGGGCCCCGTACGTCGGGTAGGCCTTCGCAAGCTCGACCGGGTCCCCCTCGGTGCAAGCGGCCAGGATCTCCAGCAGGTTGGTGATTCCGGGCTTGGCCGCCTCGTCGTGACGGACCTCCGACTCGGAATCGGTGACAGCCCGCATCACCTGGCGACGGATCACGTCCGGCGGGTCGAGCAGCCGGATCGTGCCGAGCGCGTTGTCCTCGTCGGACTTGCTCATCTTGGCGGTCGGGTTCTGCAGATCCTTGATCCGCATCGCCAGCGCGGCCTTCTGCAGTTGCGGTACGACGAACGTCTCGCCGTACTCGCGGTTGAACCGGATCGCCACGTCGCGGGCCAGCTCGACGTGTTGGTCCTGGTCGCCACCGACCGGGACGCGATCGGTGCCGTAGAGGAGGATGTCGGCCGCCATCAGGCATGGATAGGTGAACAGGGAGGCCCGGGTCATCGGTCTCCCGTTGCCCTTCTCCTTGTACTGGATCATCCGCGACAGCTCGCCGACGTACGAAGTGCATTCGAGCAGGTACGCGAGTTGCGCGTGGGCGGGGACGTCCGACTGGACGAACACCGTGCCCGGTGGAAGACCGGCGGCGAGCATCAGCGTCGCCATCTCGCGGGTCAGCGCGACGAGCCGGCGCGGATCGTGTTTCGTGGTCATCGCGTGCAGGTTCGCGACGAAGTAGAAGCCGTCCGGGTCGGTGAACCGGCGCAGCGCGCCGAGGTGGTTGCCGAGTGTGAGCCGGCCGGACGGGGTGATGCCGGAGAGCGAGGTCATGATGCCTTCTTTCGTGGTTGGCCTCGCTCGAGGGCATCAAAAAAGGCCGCCTCGGCGAGGCGGCCTCTGGATGCGCGTGAACGCTGGGGGTCCGCCAGTCAGGCGGCCCACCACAGCTGCACGGTCGTGTTCACGGCACCAAGAATAGCCCCGGAACGCCAACCCCGCGCAAGTCTTGGACAGGACCGGGTGGGGTTGGTGGCCTAAGGTCGGGGCATGAGTGGTGAGGCGATGCTGGTCTTCGACGAGGGGCTGACGGCGTACGACTTCGGGCACGGGCATCCGATGAGCCCGATCCGGGTCGACCTGACCGTGCGGCTGGCCCGGGCGCTCGGCGTACTGGATCTGCTGAAGGTGGTGCCCGCGCCGGTCGCGGACGACGCACTCTTGCGGACCGTCCACACGGCCGACTACATCGCCGCGGTGAAGCGGGCCGGTGAGCATCCCGACGAGCCGGATCTGAAGCACGGTCTGGGCACCGACGACACGTATTGCTTCCCGCAGATGCACGAGGCGTCCGCCCATGTGGTCGGTGCGTCGGTCGAGGCTGCCCGGGCTGTCTGGGAAGGCGATGTGCTGCATGCCGCGAACATCTCCGGCGGGCTGCACCACGCGATGCCGGCGATGGCCAGCGGGTTCTGCGTCTACAACGACCCGGCCGTGGCGATCCAGTGGCTGCTCGATCACGGCGCCGAGCGGGTCGCGTACGTTGATGTCGACGTGCACCACGGCGACGGAGTGCAGGCCGTGTTCTACGACGATCCTCGGGTGCTGACCATCAGCCTGCACGAGTCGCCGACGACGCTGTTTCCGGGCACCGGTACGTCGGGGGAGACCGGCGGGCCGGGTGCGGAAGGCAGCGCCGTGAACGTGCCGCTCCCGCCGGGGACCGGGGATGCCGGGTGGCTTCGGGCGTTCCATGCGGTCGTGCCGGATGTGGTGAAGGCGTTCCGGCCGTCGGTGCTCGTCACGCAGCACGGGTGCGACTCGCACGTGGAGGATCCGCTCGCGCATCTGACCCTGACGATCGACGGGCAGCGAGCGGCGTACCAGGCGTTGCATGACCTGGCCCATGAGGTCTGCGACGGCAAATGGATCGCGACGGGAGGTGGCGGTTACGCGATCATCGATGTGGTCCCGCGGGCCTGGACCCACCTGCTGGCGATCGTGGCCGGCCGGCCGATCGAGCCGTCTGCGGCGGTGCCGGAGGCCTGGCGCGAGGACGTCCGGATCCGGTACGGGCGGATCGCGCCGTCGCGGATGACCGACGGCCGCGACGCGGCGTACGCCGACTGGTCCACCGGCTACAACCCGGACACCTGGCTGGACCGCTCCATCAAAGCCACCCGCGACATCTCCTTCCCACTGTTAGGCCTGGATCCGTCCTACTAACGGTCGCCTTTCCAGTCACAGGAGTCCCCCTCTTTCCCATTCGCACCAACAGCCACTACGCTCGGTCCATGCACGGGCGGAAGTGCCGGAGGGGAAGCCGGCGCACGACCCGTGCTGGAAGTGCGGTGCGCAATGGCATCAAAGAAGTCCGGTGGTGAGTCGCCGCTCGCCGAGGTGAAGTTCCTGACCGTGGCAGAGGTTGCTACGGCCATGCGCGTCTCGAAGATGACTGTGTACCGCTTGGTGCACTCCGGAGAGCTGCCCGCGGTGCGGGTGGGTCGGTCGTTCCGGGTGTCTGAGGACGCCGTGCACGACTACCTCAAGGGCGCCTTCTTCCAGGCCGGATAACTACGAGAAGCGCAAGCGGCCGGACTCCTTCGGGAACCGGCCGCTTCGCCTTGCGCGACTAGGTCCGGATGCTGCTGCGGGTCGACGGGCGGCTGTGCACGAACAGCGCGCGCAACGCGACCGTGGCCGCCTCCAGTTGTTCGGCCGGCAGCCCGGACCACATCTGATCGTGCGCGCGGGCTGCCGCCGTCACGGCGTCCTCAGCCTTCTCGATGCCCTGCTCGGTCAGCCTGATCTGGGTGCCGCGGCCGTCCTCGGGATCGGCTTCGCGGACGACCAGGCCCCGGCCGGCTAGCTGATTCGTCACGTTGCTGGTGCCGCCGGACGACAGCAGCAGGCTGCGGCTCAGATCGGTCGGCTTCATCCGGTACGGCGCGCCGGCGCGGCGCAGCGAGGCCAGTACGTCGAACTCGGCGGTGGTCAGCCCTTGATCGCGGAGCACCCGCCGCGTCACCTGGCCGAGCTCGTCGGCGAGCACCATCACCCGCTTGGTCAGCTCCGTCGTAGCGAACAGCGACTCCGGCAGTTCGCGCTCCCAGGCCGAGACCAACTGCTCCACCTTGTCGTCGCTCATGGTTGACATTCTAAGTGCCTTTAGTGATAGCTTTCTATAAAGCTTTCTAGTGAGGAGATTTCAGAGATGAGCCAGCGTCTGCTGTTGCGTGCGGGCCTTGTGATCGACACCGAGCCCGCGCCGGTCGTGCACCGCGAGACCGATGTGCTGATCGAGGACGGCCGGATCGTCGCGGTCGGTCGCGACCTTCGGGTGACCGATGCCGAGGTGATCGACGCGTCCGACCGGATCGTGCTGCCCGGCTTCGTCGACACCCACCGGCACCTGTGGGAGGTGGCGCTGCGGGGGAGTGCCGTCGATGTGGACCTGATGGTCTACCTGCAGAAGGTCCTCGGTGAGCACGGGTCGCGCTACCGCCCCGAAGATGTTGCTTCGAGCAACCTTGTCGGCGCGTTGGAGTGCCTGGACGGCGGCGTCACCACGGTGCAGGACTACTCGCATGCCCAGCAGGGGATCGAGTACGTCGATGCCGCGCTGGATGCGTTGGAGGCCAGCGGTATCCGGGCTGTCTACGGATACGGTCCTTCGCCGCTGCTAGGCGCGCCAGTCGACCCGGCTGGCCTGCGGCATGCGGTGGAGCGCGCCTCCGGTCGGATCACCCCCGCGCTGGCCGCCATCGGACCGGCGTACGCACCGTTCGACGTCGTCCGGGCGGACTGGGAGTTGGCGGCTTCGCTCGGTCTCCGGATCGTCGTGCACATCGGCAGCGGGCCGGTCGCCGACGAACCGTTGGCGCTGTTGCGGGACGAAGGGCTGCTGCGCTCCGAGGTGCTCTACGTACACGGCAACACGCTGCCCGACTCCGAGCTGAAGCTGATCGCCGAATCCGGCGCCGGCATGTCGATCACGCCCGTGATCGAGGATCGGATGGAGATGGGTGGCCCGATGGCCGGCCGGTTGCGGGCTGCCGGGGTGACGACCGGGCTCGGGATCGACGCGGTGACCACCGGGGCCGGCGACATGTTCACCACGATGAGGTCGGTCCTTGCCCTCGGCTACAAATCGTTCACTGCCGCCGACGTCCTCCGGATGGCAACCCTGGAAGGCGCCCGGGCCCTCGGCATGGATGATCAGATCGGCTCCCTGCGCCCGGGCAAACAGGCCGACCTGATGCTGCTCCGCGCCTCCGACCTCAACTTGATCGGCGGTTCGCAGGACCCGATCGGCACGGTCGTCAGCAACGCGCATCCGGGCAACATCGACACGGTCCTGGTCGCCGGTCAGGTGGTGAAGCGCGACGGCCGGTTGCTGACTCCCAGCCTTGGTGCCGCGCTGGAAGGCGTACGTCGTACCGTCGAATACTTGGCCAACTAGGGCCGTTGCGGGCGGGGGCAGGTCAGGGCCAGGCGGAGCCAGCGGGAGACCGGGCCGTCGGTGGGGAGGTCGTCGGTGCGGACCCAGCGGGCGTCGGAGAGTTCGGAGGAGAGCTCGAAGTGTTCCGAGGTCGGCATCGCCTCGACGATCGTGAGGTTGTCGACCTTGCCCTCCCGCCTCGTCGTCAGCACCTGCAGCACGACCGGCTGCTGCGTGATGGGCAACGAGAGCTCCTCGGAGACCTCGCGCACAGCCGCCTCTTCAGCGGTCTCCCGCTTGGGGTTGTAGCCGCCGCCCGGCAACGCCCACCATTCCTGATCAACGTAGGAATGCCGTACGACGAGGCAGCGGGCCGGATCGTCCGGATGGATCAGTAGCGCCTTGACCCCGAAGGTCGTCGGCTTCCGCACCTTCCACCAGGCCCGCCGCGCCCGATGACCCAGCTGCATGACAACGGACGGAACCGGCACAGGGCTCTCCACCTACGAAGACAACACGGGCCCCCGGATCGTATGCCTCCCGGGGGCCCTGGTCCGTCAGCGACGTACTCGCCGGCGACCTCCAGCCCGGATGGGCTCCCCGGTCGCCAGCAGTCCGTTTCCCTCGTCGTCAACTGATTGCGGCGCTCATCAAGGGCTGGGAGAGTCGGTCGGGCAAGGCCTGTGAGCTTTGGGGCAGGGATGGACGGCACCGGGGGTGATCGGGGTGCGTCCATGCCTAGGCTCGGACCAATAACTGTGGAGGGGAAGCACCATGCGTAGTGAACTGTTCGCCGCGACGAACCAGGAGCAAGAGTCTGCTCAGGCGGGGTTGCGGTTGCAGAACTCGAAGTTGCTGAAGATCGAGCTGCGCGGCGAGGTGTTCGCCCGCCAGGGGGCGATGGTCGCCTATCAGGGCAATATCCAGTTCGAGGCGCAGGGCTCGGGCGGGATCGGCAAGTTCATCAAGCAGAAGCTCACCGGCGAGGGCATCCCGCTGATGAAGATGCACGGCCAGGGCGACGTCTTCCTCGCCGACCGGGCCGCGGACATCTACCTGATAGACCTCGAGGGTCCGCACGACGGGCTGAGCATCAACGGCGCCAACGTGCTCGCCTTCGAGCCGACGCTGAGCTGGGACATCAAGATGGTCCAGGGCGCCGGGATGTTGTCGAACTCCGGTCTGTTCAACTGCAACTTCACCGGCCAGGGCCGGATCGCGATCACCACCAAGGGCACACCGGTCGTCCTGAACGTGGACCAGCCGACGTACGCGGACCCGCAGGCGGCGGTCTGCTGGTCGACCAGCCTGCAGACGGGCTACACCCGGGCCGACTCGATCGGTCTCGGCACGCTGCTCGGCCGGAGCACCGGCGAGGCGTTCACGATGAGCTTCAACGGCCAGGGCTTCGTCGTCGTCCAGCCGTCCGAGGAGCCGTCCGGCGGCTTCGTCGGCGGTGCCGGCGGCGGCCAGCAGGCGGGCCAGGGCGGTGGCGCCGCTGGAATGCTGGGCGGCCTCCTCGGCGGCCGCTGACTCTCTGACGCGGCGTACGGATTCTGTCCGTACGCCGCGCTAGTGTCTTTACCGACGATCTACTTCCGGAATGTCAGGGGAGTCTCGGTGAAGGACGACCTGAGCCCTACCTCGCGGGCGTTGCTGCTGCTCGAGCTGATCCAGAACAGCCCGGGGATCGGCGCCGCCCGGCTGTCCGAGCGGCTCGGGGTCTCCGAGCGCGCGATCGGCCGGTACGTCGGGATCGTGCGCGAGGCCGGCGTGCCGATCGAGTCCACCCGTGGCCCGTACGGCGGGTACCGGGTCGGCCGCGGCGCCCGGGTGCCGCCGCTGATGTTCACCACCACCGAGGCGCTCGCGCTGGTGATGGCGGCGCTCGACGGTCACCACAACGCCGCCGATCCGGCCGACCCGGTCGGCAGCGCGCTGGGCAAGATCATGCGGGTGCTGCCCGAGTCGGTCGCCAGCCCGGTCGACGCCGTACGACGTATTCCGGCCGGCCGCGGTCAGGATCCGCCCACCCCGGAGCCCGAGACCACCGCGATCCTGGTGCAGGCCTGCAGCTCCCGCAACCCGGTGCGGCTGGCGTATCGGCTGCAGCCCGACGTCGAGCGCGAGATGGACGTCGACCCCTGGGCGGTCGTCGTACGGCACGGCCGTTGGTATCTGCTGTGCTGGTCGCACGCCAAAGAAGCGCGGCGGGCGTTGCGGATCGACCGGATCCGGAAGGCTGAGGTCCTCGACGGCACCTTCACCCCGCCGGAGGACCTCAACCCGAAGGAGGCGCTCGTCGAGCAACTCTCGGAGGGCTGGAAGTATCCGGTCGAGGTGATCTTCGAAGGATCCTTCGACGAGGTCGCGCCGTGTCTTCCGCGCACACTCGGCAAGCTGGAAGCGATCTCGCCGACCACATCCCGCCTGGTCGGCAGCACGGAGAACGCCGGCTGGTACGTCGCGCAGATGGCCGAGATCCATGTCCCGTTCCGGATCGTGAAGTCGCCGGAGCTGCAAGCCGCCGCCGAAGCGCTCGGCCGGCGCATGCTGCAAGCGGCTCAGCCGGTCACCGACTGACCAGACTCCGAAGGATCGCTGCGATCTCGGCCGGGGCTTCTTCGGCCATGAAGTGGCCGTAGTCGACCGTCAGGTGCTCCAGCTTCGGCGCCCACGCCTGCCACAGCGCGACAGCGTTGAAGCCCAGCTGGGCGCCCCAGTCCTGTTGCAGCACGGTCACCGGCATCTGCAACTGGTTGCCTGCTGCAAGATCTTCCTGGTCGTGCTCGATGTCGATCCCCGCGGACGCGCGGTAGTCCGCGACGATCGACGGCACCGCCTTCCGGCAGGCCTCGAGATACGCCGCGCGGATGTCGGAAGGGAACGGGCTCTTCGCCCAGAGATCCAGGAAGTAGCCGAAGAATGCATCAGGGTTGCCCGCGATCAGCTCTTCGGGCAGGCCCGGCGGCAACGCCATCAGATAGAGGTGAAACGCCACTGCAGCGTTCACGCCGTGGAGCGAGTTCCACATGTCCAGGGTCGGCAGGACGTCCAGGCTGGCGAGGTGTGTCACCGTCCCGGGATGATCAAGTCCGCCGCGGAACGCCACCAGCGCACCACGATCGTGGCCGGCCAGTGCGAACTGCTCGTGGCCCAGAGCCTTGGCGACCGCGACGACGTCAGCTGCCATCAACCGCTTCGAGTAGCCCTCGGTCGGCTTGTCGCTGTCGCCGTACCCGCGCAGATCCGGGCAGATCACCGTGTGGTCGGCAGCAAGGTCCCGGGCCACGTCACGCCACATCAGGTGCGTCTGCGGGAAGCCGTGCAGCAGCACGATCGGACTACCCGAGCCCCCAACTGCCACGTTGAGCATGGTTCCCTCAGCACCCTCCAGACACTGGTAGTCGAACCCACTGATCTTCATGCGACCCTGCTCTCTGCTCTGTGAAGGAATCGGTACGCCGAACTCTCCCCGGTGCGGATGAGCATCCGATGAGCACGCGTTACCGTGGGCCGGTGCAGTTCGGAGTACTGGGGCCGGTAGTGGCATGGGACGAGACTGGCGAGCCGGTCGCTCTCAAAGGCCCGCGGCATCGCGCAGTACTCGCCCGGTTGATCGTTGCTCGCGGCCGCGTCGTCCCTGTCGAGCTACTGGTCGATGACCTCTGGCCGGAGCCACCAGCGGGAGCAGTGAGTGCCGTACGCACCTTCGTAGCAGCACTGCGTCGAGCAGTGGAGCCTGACAGAACACCTCGTACGCCGCCGCGTCTACTGGTCACCGTCGGCCCTGGCTACGCCTTCCGTGCTGATCCAGAGGCTGTCGATGCGTGGCGCTTCGAGCAGGTCGTCTCCCAGCCAGGGCAGACACTGGAGAAGTTGGACGAAGCGCTGGGCTGGTGGCGCGGACCGGCGTACGCGGACTTTGCTGATGCGCACTGGGCCACAGCAGAGCGATCAAGGTTGGCAGAGCTGAGACTGCAGGCAGTGGAGCAACAGGCGGAAGCACGGCTCGCACTGGGTCTTGCAGGGAAGGCGATCGCAGACCTGGATGCCCACGTGACCGAGCACCCGTGGCGCGAAGACGCCTGGCGCCTGCTCGCTCTCGCGCTCTACCAAGCCGACCGCCAGGGCGATGCTTTAGCCGTACTACGGCGCGCCCGGGCCCTCCTGGTCGAGCAACTCGCTGTCGACCCCGGCCCTGCATTGCGTCGCCTGGAGACGGACATCCTCAACCAGGCCGAGCATCTGCACCAGCCCAGTGCCGGCGCCAGGAAGGTCTGGGAGGAGGCGGCCGCTGCCTACGAGTCGGTGGGAGCTCGTGCGCGACTGGAGTCGACGGTGGGACTGCTGCGGAACCTTGCGGTCACCGGCGGAGGCGGGCTGGAGGCAGCGCGGCGCCATCGGCTCGCTGCGATCGCCGCTGCCGAGGAGATGGGCGACGTGGAGCTGACAGCGAGGGTGATCGGCGCGTACGACGTACCGGCGATCTGGACGCGGTCGGACGACGAGGAGCACGCGCGGCAAGTCGTCGCCGCAGCGGAGCGAGCGTTGGCTGCCCTCCCCGATGATCGTGCGGCCGCCAGAGCTCGGTTGCTGGCCACGATTGCTCTGGAGTCACGCGGTACAAGGGAGTCGCGCGGACCCGAAGCGGCTGCCGAAGCGGAGGAGATCGCCCGCAGGCTTGACGATCCAGCGCTGCTGGCCTTTGCGCTGAACGGTGTCTTCATGCAGAGCTTCCAGCGCGCGGGGCTGGCGCCGAGACGGGATGACCTCGGCGCCGAACTCATCAGCCTCGGTGCAGCCCACGACCTGGTCACCTATGAGGTCCTCGGGCATCTCATCCGGATCCAGTCCCTCAGCGCGCTCGGCGACTTCGCCCAGGCCGACCAGCACGCCACGGCGGTCGACCTACTCGCCGTACGCCGGGAGCTGCCCCTGGTCGGCGTCTTCACCCAGTGGTATCGCGTACTGCGCTTCGCGGCTCAAGGCCGGACGTCTGCCGCCGACCTTGAAGCGGCCTACCGCGAGGCCGCCAAGTCGCTGGACGGCGCAGGCATGCCCGGCCTGCAGAACGGACTTCTTTCCCTCGCCCTTCTCTCAGTGCACGGGCAGCCTCGCCGTGACGAGGACTGGGGACCGTACGAACCCTGGGTTCGCCCGCTCGTCCTGCTAGCCGAAGACCGTCGCGAGGAAGCTGTAACCGCCTTGGTTGCCGTGCCCGATCCGCCCCGCGACCTGATGTACGAGGCCATGTGGGTGCTGGTACTGCGCGCCGCAGTTGCCCTCGGCAACCAATCTGTGATCGCCCGAGCCAGGGACGAACTCGCGCCCGCAGCAGGCGAACTGGCCGGCGCGGGCTCCGGACTGATCACCTTCGGGCCGGTGCCGGACCTGCTTGGCTGATCCGATAACTCTTGGCAAGCCTGCTGGCCCATGTTGGAGACTGGGTGCATGACGTACAAATCTGGGCTTCGGCTGGTGGGGGACGGGCTGGTACTGCGGGAGTGGGAGCGGGGTGACCTGGCGGCCATGGTGAAGCTGTTCGACGATCCTGAGGTCGCCCACTGGACGCCGCTCGTGACGCCGTTCGACCTGGACGCGGCGAAGGCCTATCTGGACAAGGCGCACAGCGACAACGGCGTGTACCAGCTCGCCATCACTGTCGACGGCGGGGAGCCGATGGGCGAGGTGCTGCTGATGACGAAGACCTCGATGCTCGGCTACTCGGTCGGCTCTGCTTTTCGCGGCCAGCGGCTCGCAGTACGGGCTCTCAAGTTGCTCACGGCGTACGCGCATGAGCAGGCTGGGCTGGCTCGGGTGATGCTGGAGATCGAGCCGGACAATGCCGCGAGCTCAGGAGTGGCTCGCAGCGCCGGCTACCGGCTGACCGACCGCCCGCCGACCGTCGTCACCGACAAGGGGCGGGAGGTCAGCCTGCTGACCTGGGAGCACGTCGGCTAGATCTTGCGGGCTCTGACCGCGAGTGCGTGCGGGATCGGGATGCCCTCGGGCTCTTCGAAGTGTTCCAGCGCCAAGCCCGTCCGAAGGAAGGCATTGAGGTAGTCGGCGAGGGGGATGTGGCGCATGCCGATCCGGCGACGGATGCCCTCGTCGGCCCACCAGGGGGCCGGCTCGTGCCAGCCCGCCTGCCGGTAGGTGGGGTGGACCAGCCTGGTGTTGTCGTCCTCGTTGTAGACGACATGTGGGCCGTTGAAGCAGGGGTGGACGCCGTAACTGACGAGGATGCCGCCAGGTTTCAGAATTCTGGCGGCCTCCAGCAGCGCTGTTGCGAAGTCGTCCAGATCGGTGGAGGTCCACATCGCGATCGCGGTGTCGAAAGAGGCGTCCGCGAACGGGAGGTTGGCGGCGTCGGCCTCGATCAGGGGCCCGTCGGTTCTGGTCCGGGCCAGCCGGAGCTGGTCGGAGGAGAAGTCCACCCCGACGACCTCGCGGCCGCTCTCGCGGATGGTGTAGAAGTTCCGGCCGGTACCGCAGCCGATGTCCAGACAGGGTCCGCTGCCGGAGCCGAGCAGCTCCAGGAGACCTGGTTGATGGGAGTTGGGATCCTGGACGAAGCGTTCGTCGTACCAGTCGGCGAGTCCGTTGTAACGAGCGGTCGATGCAGCCAAAACAGCCTCCAGATGCGCCTGAAAGACCATCCTAGGTGGGGCCTCCGGCCAACCCCAGGTTGCTGCAGGAAGCCCTCACTTAGGTTCGGCAGGCGACTTACGGGTAGTCTTTGCCGACGCTCTCTTTAAGTTTGGAAGGTCCACTGTGGGTTCTGTAATCAAGAAGCGCCGTAAGCGGATGGCGAAGAAGAAGCACCGCAAGCTGTTGAAGAA
This sequence comes from Kribbella sp. NPDC006257, assembly GCF_040613535.1. Taxonomy (NCBI): domain Bacteria; kingdom Bacillati; phylum Actinomycetota; class Actinomycetes; order Propionibacteriales; family Kribbellaceae; genus Kribbella; species Kribbella sp. NPDC006257. Next base: position 371,877 of record NZ_JBEXSJ010000002.1, on the reverse strand, counting down.
GACGCGGGTGCAGCGCCGCAAGCTCGGCAAGTAGCAGTTCCCGCCGCTCTGGGTTGAACCAGGGCGGCGTCGACGGAGTTGCTGTCTGGCTGGGGGTTCTCGTGGCACAGGTAGTGATGGTTACCGGCGTCTCCCGGGACGCCGGTGCTCGTTGTGCCCGCCGGCTGGCAGCGGATCCCGCGATCGGGACCGTGATCGGTATCGACGTGGTTCCGCCGCGCGCGGAACTGGGCCGGGTCCGGTTCGTCCGCGCGGACATCCGCAACCCCGTCATCGCGAAGGTGATCGCCGGTGAGGACGTCGACACGGTCGTCCACACGGGCGTCGTGGCGACCCCTGGCAGCGCCGGCGGCCGGTCGTCGATGAAAGAGATCAACGTGATCGGCACAATGCAGCTGCTCGCCGCGTGCCAGAAGGCGCCCGGCGTCCGCAAGCTGGTGGTGAAGTCCTCCACCACCGTGTACGGCGCGGGTCCCCGCGACCCCGCGATGTTCACCGAGGAGATGGCGCCCCGCGCGATCCATCAGACCGGTTTGAGCAAGGACGCCGTCGAGGTCGAGGGCTACGTCCGCGGGTTCGCCCGGCGCCGCCCCGATGTCGCCGTCACCACGCTGCGGATGGCCAACTGGATCGGCCCGCAGACCGACTCACCGATCACCCGGTACTTCGCGATGCCGGTGGTACCCACCGTCCTCGGGTACGACGCCCGGCTGCAGTTCCTGCACGAGAGCGACGGCGTCGAGGCGATCCACCGCGCGACCGTGCACGACCTGCCCGGCACCTTCAACCTGGCCGGCGACGGCGTGATCGTGCTGTCCCAGGCGATCCGGCGACTCGGCCGGCCCGCGCTCCGGTTGCCCTCGTTCACCGCGGCCGGCACCGCTGCCGTCGTACGCCGGGCGCGGCTCGCCGACTTCTCGCCGGACCAGATCACCTTCCTGACCTACGGCCGGGCGGTCGACACCACGCGGATGCGGGCCGAGTTCGGCTTCGAACCGGAGTACACGACCGCTGCTGCCTTCGACGACTTCCGTCGGTCGCTCCGGCCGGGCGCGGTGACCTCGGCCTCGCAGTTGCTGAGCGCCGGACTGGGAGCCCTCCGTGGCTGACGCCGAGGTGATCCCGATCGGCTCCGGCGGACGCCCGGGCCGCGGCAGCAACCGCCGTACGACGCCATCCTCCGCCGCCCGAGCCCTCGCCGGCCCCGGAGCTGCCGGAAAGAAGCCCTCGCCGCCGAAGAACCCGCCGGCATCGGCAGCCGAGCCCGCCGCGCGGAAGCGGCCGGATGCGTCGCGGAAGAACGGCGACTCGTCGCGGAAACGGCTGGAAGCGGAGCTCGCCGCCGAGGAAGCGGAGCTTGCTGCTGAGGAAGCTCGTAGTGAGGGTGTTGGGCCGGATCTGTCTCTTGCTCCTGAGGTTGAGGGTGAGAGCTTGGCGGCGGGTGCGGGGCAGTTTGCTCAGTTCGAGAAGCTGATTCGCGACACGCTCGGCCGCGACGGGGAGCGGAAGGTGGCCGAGTTCCTGGCCTTTCTGCGCCGTCGGCTGACCGGGGACTACGAGGTCGACGAGTTCGGCTACGACGAGGACCTGACCGACCAGGTGCTGCTGCCGTTCCTGCGCCCGCTCGCGGAGAAGTGGTTCCGGGTCGAAGTACGCGGGATCGAGAACATCCCCGAGACCGGCAGCGCGCTGATCGTCGCGAACCACTCCGGCACGATGCCGCTGGACGGGCTGATCACCCAGCTGGTGGTGGCGGACAACGCGAACCGCCCGCTCCGGACGCTGGCCGCGGATCTCGTGTTCAAGACGCCGTTCGTCGGTGAGCTGTCCCGCAAGGGCGGTGCGACGCTGGCCAACAACGACGACGCCGAGCGGCTGCTCCGGCAGGGCAATCTGGTCGGGGTCTGGCCGGAGGGCTTCAAGGGCCTCGGCAAACCATTCAGCGAGCGGTACAAGTTGCAGCGGTTCGGCCGGGGCGGCTTCGTGAGCGCGGCCATGCGGACCGGCGTACCGATCGTTCCCTGCTCGATCGTCGGTGCCGAGGAGATCTATCCGCTGGTCGGCAACATGGCGTCGCTCGCGCGGCTGGTCGGTGTTCCTTATATCCCGGTCACCCCGTTCTTCCCGCTGCTCGGGCCGCTCGGGATGGTCCCGCTGCCGTCGAAGTGGCTGATCGAGTTCGGCGAGCCGATCCGCACCGACGAGTTCCCCGACGGCGCCGCGGACGACCCGATGCTGGTCTTCAACGTCACCGACCAGGTCCGCGAAACCATCCAGCAGACCCTCTACGCCCTCCTCATGCAACGCCGCAGCGTCTTCTTCTAAGCTGCCCCGCTTCGGGGAACGGGTACACCGGGCAGGCAGGTGCCGCGACTCCCATCGAGATCCGGGGTGTGCCGACGGACATGAGGTGTCGGCCCCCTAGGCCCGACCGCCACGCTCGACTGAGTCCGCCCGGCGCCGCTTCCGCTGACACCTCATGTCCGTCGGCACACCCGGCCCACTCGAGCACTCCGGCCCACCAAAGCACTCCCGGGCACGCCGGCACCCGCGTGCACCCCGGCACCCGAGCGGCTGGGGACGCCAAAGGGCCCCCGGGCCGAGGTGGTCGGGCGGGGGCCGTTCGGTGCTTGGTGCTTACTTCCAGGGTGGCAGCAAGGAGTTGATGACGCCTGGGAGGTTGATCGTCGGCAGCGGGAGGCTCAGGCTGGGAAACGGCCAGGGCCAGCTCGGGGTCGGCGTGTTGGGAAGGGTCGGCAGACTCGGACCCGACGGGGTCGTGGTCGGCTTCCCCGATCCCGGTGGGGTCTTCAGGTCGGTCGGTCGCTTCGTCGGGTCCTCGACGATGGTCGTGTTCGGCACCTGGGGCGGTGACGTCGACGGCTTCGCGGAGGTCTTGCCCGGTGCGCTCGGTCCCGCGGTGGGAGCCACGTTCGGATCGCCGGGGTTGTTCACCGTCGGCCGGCCGTTCTGGGCCGGCTTGGGCTTCTCGCACTTGGGGCAGGCGACGTTCGTGTGCTGGGCGAGTTGCTCGATGGTCGCGAGCGCCTCGACAGCGGACTTCAGGGATTCGGGCGGCAGCTTCGGGGCGAGCTCACCGATGGCCTGGCGGGCGCCGGTGATGAAGGTCGTGATCGCCGTGATCGAAGTGGTGTCGCCGTCCTGCTGGTACGAAGCGACCAGCCGGGACACGCCCTTGCGGGCCTGCGCCGAGAACTGGTCCAGCGTCTTGTCGATGGTGGCCGGATCGGCTCCGTGGTTGACAAGACCCTTGACCTCGGACAGCCGGGTCATCGCGTGCTCGAGATCACGCCGGCCCCGGGAGTCGTCCCCGACGCTGACGTTGGTCGAGACGTTCTCGATGCTGCGCTTCATCCCGTACAGCGCGTCGCCGGGCATCGCCTGCTGGGCGGCGGCGGCAGAACCGATGCCACCACCGAGCAGCACGAGCGCGGCAGTACTGGCCACTAGCCGGATACGCCGGCCGTGACGATGGCGGATATCTGTCACGGACGCGTCGTCGTCCTCGCGGGGCAGCGGGTCGTCAGGGCTGTCCGGAGTGCTGCGCACCACGGTCGGAGTCGTCGCGGCTCGTGCCGCGGCCTGCTCGAGGAGGCGGTGCCTCAGCTCGGCAGTGAACTCCGGTCGCGGTGCCACTGCGCCGGCGGTCCTCAGCCGTCCGACCAGCTCCACAGCGTCCATCAGCTCAGGGTCATCGCTCAGTCGCGAAGAGTGACGGGGCCCGTGATCGACGGCGTGCGCGAATGACTCCGCGCGCGCTCGAGCCCTGTGTAGGTCACTCATGATTGCTCGTTCTCCTCAATGGCCAGTCGGGGTCACCGACAGGTCCTCACCAGGCAAACGAGGAAACTCCCTGACGGGTTACGAAAGACATGCGTGGTCATTCGCCTTACCTCAAGTCCTTGGGGATAACCTTCGCCAAGTGCCGGACGGCCCTCAGTTGCAGTTGCTTGACGGCGCCCTCTGACTTCTCGAGCGCCTTGGCCGTTTCCGCGATCGACAAGCCGGCGAAGAACCGCATCGTCAGGCAGTCGCGCTGCTCGTCGGGCAGGGCCGCGACCGCCTCCCGGAGCACCTCGGCGGTGGCCGCGGCCAGTACGTCGACCTCCGGCCCCTCGGTCTGCCGGTCGTGGGTCTCGATCTCGTCGGTGACCACCTCGAGCCGGACCCGGCCGGACTTGTAGTGGTCGGTGATCAGGTTCCTGGCGATGGTGACCAGCCAGGCCCCGAAATCGCGGCCCTGCCAGCGGAACGAGTCGAGCGCCCGCAGCGCCCGGACGAACGTCTCGCTGGTCAGGTCCTCGGCGAGTGCCGATGACGACACCCGGGCGTAGATGTAGCGATACACGGTCAGCGAGTACTCGTCGTACAGCTCGCCGAACGCACCGACGTCCCCTGCCTGGGCGCGATCGACGAGCTCTGCGCGTCTCATCCCGTCCGGGCTTGGCTCCGGCGTCGTCAAGTTCTCTCCCCGTTCAACTGACACGTCTACGACTGGTCCATCCGCGAATGGCCACAGCGGCTGAGACAGCACCGAGCGTTACGCCTGAAACACCCGCTGTCAACAGTGGGCGGCGTGCCGCCGGCTCGGATTGGTGGAAATCACCCCTGTGAAGATCGCCCCCGGGTTCACCTGTATAGCCCTCCTCGGGCGCGTGTGCAATCGTTCCCACCTCACCTGCGGCATGGACGGGCCACAGTGGATGATCGGGCGTGAGGGCTCGAGTCATGAGGAGCACCCTAATGGGCTCGTGACAGACTCGCATGGTGAACTTCAACTTTGCGGACATTCTTCGTGACACAGCGCAACGTCACGGCGAACGTCCGGCCCTGGTCGACGGCGACCGGCGGCTGACCTGGAACGAGCTCGAAACCGCGGTCGACGCGGCCGCCCGGTCGTTCGCCGCGGCCGGCCTCGTGCCGGGGTACCGGGTGGTCGTGCTGATGGCGAACAGTGTCGAGTTCGTCGTGTCCTACCTGGGGATTCTCCGCGCCGGGCTGGTCGCGGTGCCGCTGAACACGGGCCTGACGAAGAGTGAGATCAGTACCGTGATCGCGCATTCCGGAGCCCGCCTCGCGGTCGCCGACGGAGACCTCGCGGACAAGATCGAGGGCCTCCGGACGGTCCGGGCCGGCGAGCTCACCGGTCACGCTCCGCTTACGCCACAGACCGACCCGGAGACACTCGCGGTCCTCCTCTACACGTCCGGGACCAGCGGTGATCCGCGGGCCGCGATGCTCACCCACCGGGCGCTCGCGGCGAACGTGAAGAACCTCGTGGACCTCGGCGAGGACCGGATGGGCCCCGAGGACGTGGTGCTCGGCGTGCTGCCGATGTTCCATGCCTTCGGCCTGAACGCCGTGCTCGGCTGGGTCGTCGCGACCGGAGCGCAGCTGATCGTCGACCGGCGGTTCGACTCGACCCACACGATCGAGCAGATCCGCTCGTACGGCGTGACGCGGCTGCCCCTGGCGCCGCCCGCGCTCAATGCCCTGCTGGCCCGGGACGACCTGAAGGACGCGCTCCGGACGGTCAAGGTCGTCCTCACCGGCGCCTCCACCCTGGACCGCGGGCTGGCCGACCGGTTCGAGCGCGCCACCGGGTTGTTCGTGCACCAGGGCTACGGGCTGACCGAGGCCTCGCCGGGCGTCACCACCACGCTGGGCGAGGAGGAGCCGAAGCCGGGCTCGGTGGGCCGCCCATTGCCGAACGTCGAGCTGCGGATCGCCGACGAGCAGGGTGAGGACGTCGAGGGCGACGACCCGGGCGAGATCCTGATCCGCGGCGCCAACCTGTTCTCCGGCTACTGGCCGGACGGCGTGGACGGCCCGGACGACGAGGGCTGGTACCGCACCGGCGACGTCGGTTTCCTCGACCAGGACGGCGAACTGTTCCTGGTCGACCGATTACGAGAACTAATCATCGTGTCCGGATTCAACGTCTTCCCGAGCGAGGTCGAAGAAGTTCTGGTACAAGCTCCGGGCGTCCGGGAGGCGGCCGTGATCGGCGTACCGTCCGATGACACCGGCGAGGCGGTGAAGGCGTTCGTCGTACGGGAGGCCGGTGCGGTGGTCGATCCGGCCGAGATCAGGCAGTACGCCGAGACCCGGCTGGCCCGGTTCAAGTGCCCGGTCGAGATCGAGGTCGTCGACCACCTGCCGCACTCGGTCACCGGCAAGGTGGCCAAGGGCCGGTTGCGGGCGGACCGATGAGGGTCACGCTGTACGGGAAACCGGGCTGTCATCTCTGCGACGACGCCCGGGTGATCGTCGAGCAGGTCTGCGCCGAGCTGGGCGTCGGCTGGTCGGAGGTGGACATCACCACCGATCCGAAGCTGTTCGAGGAGTACGGCGAGCAGATCCCGGTCACCTTCGTCGACGGCAAGCAGCACGACTTCTGGCGGGTCGACCCGGTCAGGCTCAAGAAGGCCCTGGCGAGTTAGTCAGTTAACCCTTGACAAGAGAGTGCTGTCTGTCACGGACGGCGTTCCCGATTTTGTTCTCACGTTCACAAGCTCCTAGAGTGGGGTAGTCGCCAGCCGTGAGGCGGTGACTCGAGAACCACCATTTCCAGGAGAATTGTGACGCCTGCCCGCAGCCGTCGCCCCGGCGCGCCGACGAGAACCGAACGCGGCATTCCCGAGGCCACTGTCGCGCGCTTGCCGGTGTACCTGCGGGCCCTGACCGCGCTGTCGGACAGTGGCATCGCCACCGCGTCGAGCGAGGATCTGGCGACCGCCGCGGGCGTCAACTCGGCCAAGCTCCGCAAGGACCTCTCCTACCTGGGCTCCTACGGCACCCGCGGCGTCGGGTACGACGTGGAGTACCTGCGCTACCAGATCGCCCGCGAGATCGGCGTCACCCAGGACTGGGCCGTGGTCATCGTCGGGATCGGAAACCTCGGTCACGCGCTGGCGAACTACTCCGGCTTCGGCACCCGCGGCTTCCGGATCGTGGCCCTGCTGGACGCCGCGCCGGAGCTGGTCGGCGAGCGGATCGGCGACATGGTCGTCCGCGACTTCGCCGAGCTGGAGGAGATCGTCGCCGCCGACCGGGTCTCGATCGGGGTCATCACCACCCCCGCCGGTCCGGCCCAGGAGGTCTGCGACCGGCTGGTCGCGGCCGGGGTGACCAGCATCCTGAACTTCGCGCCGGTGGTGCTGTCCGTGCCCGCCGGCGTCGACATCCGCAAGGTGGACCTCTCGATCGAGTTGCAGATCCTGGCGTACCACGAACAACGCAAGTCCGGAGAGGCGGCGCTCCCCGAGGTGCCCGAACTACCAGCGATGAACGGTGTCGTCACTGATCTGCCCAGCGTCGGTGGGGGTGTCGGCGCATGAGTTACCTGGTCGTCGGTATTTCGCATCGTTCCGCTGACATCAACGTGCTGGAGCGGGTCGCCCTCGATCCGGACGCGGCGACCAAGCTGGCCCTCGCGGTCCAGCAGACGCCGGCCGTCTCCGAGTCGGCCGTCCTCGCGACCTGCAACCGCACCGAGGTCTACGCGAACGTCGACCGCTTCCACGCGGGCATGGACGAGGTCACCGCGATCCTCGCCGACATCACCGGCGTACCGCTGCTGGATCTGGCCGAGCACCTCTACGTGCACTTCGAGGAAGGTGCCGTCGCGCACCTCTTCCAGGTCGCGGTAGGCCTCGACTCGATGATCGTCGGCGAGAGCCAGATCCTCGGCCAGGTGAAGGAGACGCTGCGCGTCGGCCAGGACCTGGAGACCGTCTCCACCGACCTGAATGCCCTGCTGCAGCACGCTTTGCGGGTCGGCAAGCGGGCCCGCGCCGAGACCGGCATCGACTCGGCCGGCCGCTCGGTGGTCTCCGCCGGACTCGACGCCGTCGGTGGCTACCAGGGCCGTCGCGCGCTGGTCGTCGGGGCCGGCTCGATGGCCTCGCTGGCGGCCCAGACCCTGCTCGCCGGTGGCGCGACGAGCGTCACGATCGCGAACCGGAACTTCGATCGCGCGGTGGCCCTGGCCGACCGCATCGGGGGTACGGCGATCCCGTTGGCCGACGTGCCGCAGGCGATGACCGAGGCCGACCTGGTGGTGTCCTGCACCGGCGCACGCGGGGTCGTGCTGACCGAGGAAATGGTGCGCAACGCCGCGGACGGCCGGCCTTTCGGCGTACTGGATGTGGCTCTTCCGCGCGATGTGGATCCGGCGGCGGCGCGGCTGCCCGGCGTCACGCTGGTCACCCTGGCCGACCTCGCCGGTACGGCGGGCGGTAGCGCTCACGACATCGACGAGGTACGCCGGATCGTCGGCGAGGAGACCGGTGCCTTCGAGGCGACCCGGCGGGCCGCGTCGGTCACGCCGACCGTGGTGGCGCTGCGCGCGATGGCCGCCGAACTGGTCGATGCCGAGCTGAGCCGGCTCGACCGGCGGCTGCCCGGGCTGGACGCGACGCAACGCGCCGAGGTGGCCAGGACCGTCCGCCGGGTGGTCGACAAGGTGCTGCACCAGCCGACCGTCCGGGTGAAGGAATTGGCCGCGGACCCCGGCGGCCCGACGTACGCCGACGCGCTGCGCGAGCTGTTCGCGCTCGACCCCGCGACCGTCGACGCGGTCACCGCACCCAAGACCACGACCACGACCACCGGAGGTGAATCGGCATGATCAGGCTCGGCACCCGCCGGTCGGCACTCGCGACCGCCCAGGCCAATCTCGTCGCCGACTCACTGCGCGCCCATGGGCACGAGGTCGAGCTGGTGCTGATCACCACCACCGGTGACGTCAACCGCGCACCGCTGGCCCAGATCGGCGGCACCGGCATCTTCGTCAGCGCTCTGCGCGACGCCTTGCTGGCGAACCAGATCGACATCGCCGTGCACTCGCTGAAGGATCTCCCGACCGCACCGATGCCGGGCCTGACCATCGGCGCGATCCCGGTCCGGGAGGACCCGCGCGACGTCCTGATCGCCCGCGACGGCCTGACGCTGGGCGAGCTGCCGGTCGGCTCGCTGGTCGGCACCGGCGCGGCCCGCCGCCAGGCACAGCTCGAGCAACTCGGTCTCGGCCTGGAACTGACCGACATCCGGGGCAACGTGGACACCAGGATCGCGATGGTCGCCGATGGCAAATTGGACGCGGTGGTACTTGCGAGGGCAGGGTTGTCCAGGTTGGGCCGACTGGCCGAGGTGACCGAGACCCTGGATCCGATCCAGGTCCTGCCGTCGCCCGGACAAGGTGCCCTGGGCATCGAATGCCGCGCCGACGACGTCGCGGTGCTGGAGGCTCTGGCGCCGCTGGAGGACCCGGCTACCCGGGCCGCGGTGACGGCGGAACGGCAGCTGCTGGCGACTCTCGAGGCGGGATGTACGGCTCCGGTCGGCGCCCTGGCCGAGGTGGTCGAAGGTGAGGACGGCCCCGAGCTGTGGCTGCGGGGAGCGTTCGGGCAGGACGGCGGCGTCCGGCGGTTGTCGGCCAACGGTCCGGTGGACGACCCGGTATCGCTGGGCCGGGCGCTGGCGAAGGAGTTGCTGGAGGAATGACAGCCGCACGGGGAACGACGAGTACGAAGACGAGCAGCAAGACAAGGGCAAAGGCGACAGCAGACGTGAGCAGCGCGAAGACAGCAGCGGCCACCAAGGCGCCCCAGAACGTGCCCGCCAAGGCCGCGGCCAGCACGGGCACGGCCGTGGCACGGCAACCCAAACCGCTCGGCCACGTCACATTCGTCGGCGTCGGCCCGGGAGACCCCTCTTTGCTGACCCTGGCGGGTCGCGACGTGCTGGCCAACGCCGACGCCGTCGTGGTCGAGGGTCCTGAGCACGACGCCTTCCTGGCGTACTGCAAGCAGGGCGTCGAGGTGATCGACGGCTCCGGTGCCGAGGGCAGCCGGGCGCTGCGGATCGCGGCCCGGGCCCGGCTGGTGGTGAAGACGGCGAAGACCTCGGCGAACGTGGTCCGCCTGCTCACCGGCGACCCGTTCACCTTCTCCAGTGGGGCCGAGGAGGCCGCCGCCTGCCGCAAGGCCGGCATCGGCTTCAACGTGATCCCCGGTGTCAGCGAGGTCAGCGCCGTCCCGACGTACGCGGGCATCCCCCTGACCGTCAAGGGCGAGCGCGAGGTGACCGTGCTCGACCTGGCCGAGGCCAAGCTCGACTTCGGCAAGGTCAACCCGAAGCAGACCCTGGTGCTGCTGAACGCGAGCGAGGTCCTCAAGGACGCCGTCGCCGCGCTGCTGGAGGCCGGCTTCGACGCCGGTACGCCGGTCGCCGCGACCGTCGGCGGTACGACGACCGCCCAGGCCAGCGTGGTCGGCACCGTCGGCACGATCGTGGCCGACCTGCGGGCCGCCAAGCTGACCGGCGAGGCCGTGATCGTGATCGGCGCCGTGGTCGAGCAGCGTGAGGCACTCAGCTGGTTCGAGACCAAGCCGCTGTTCGGCTGGCGGATCCTGGTGCCGCGCACCAAGGACCAGGCCGGCCCGCTGATGGATCGGCTCCGCCGGTACGGCGCGATGCCGGAAGAGGTCCCGACGATCTCGGTCGAGCCGCCGCGCAACCCGCAGCAGATGGACAAGGCCATTCGCGGCCTGGTCGAAGGCCGCTACGAATGGGTCGCCTTCACCTCGGTGAACGCGGTCAAGGCGGTCCGGGAGAAGTTCGACGAGTACGGCCTGGACGCGCGGGCCTTCTCCGGGCTGAAGATCGCCGCCGTCGGTGAGAAGACCGCCGAGGCGATCGCCGCCTGGGGCATCCGGCCGGACCTGCTGCCCTCGGGTGAGCAGTCGGCCGCCGGGCTGGTCGAGGACTGGCCGCCGTTCGACGAGCTGCTCGACCCGATCAACCGGGTCTTCCTGCCGCGCGCGGACATCGCCACCGAGACGCTGGTCGCCGGTCTGACCGATCTGGGCTGGGAGGTCGACGACGTCACGGCGTACCGGACCGTGCGGGCCGCGCCGCCGCCGGCACCGACCCGCGAGGCGATCAAGTCGGGCAAGTTCGACGCGGTCGTCTTCACCTCGTCCTCGACCGTGCGCAACCTGGTCGGCATCGCCGGCAAGCCGCACGCGTCGACGGTGATCGCGGTGATCGGGCCGGCCACGCTGAAGACCGCCGAGGAGCACGGCCTGCGGGTCGACGCGATGGCCGAGTCGCCGTCCGCCGAGGAGCTGGCCGAGGCGCTCGCCCGGTTCGGTGCCAACCGGCGTGACACCATGGTGGAGGCCGGCGAAGTCGTCACCCGGCCGTCAGAGCGTCGTTCGGGTTCACGCAGGAAGAGCTGAGATGACTGGATTCCCGGGTGTGAGGCCCCGCCGGCTGCGATCGTCGGCGGCGATCCGCAAGCTGGTCTCCGAGACCACGCTTGAACCGCGGCAGCTGATCCTGCCGATGTTCGTCCGGGAAGACGCCACCGAGCCGATCCCGATCAGCTCGATGCCGGGCGTCTATCAGCACACGCGGGACACGGCGCGCAAGGCAGTCGCCGAGGCCGCACAGCTCGGGCTCGGCGGCGTCATGCTGTTCGGCGTACCGACGACGAAGGACGAGACCGGCTCCGGCGGCATCGACCCGGACGGCATCCTCAACGTCGCGATCCGGGACGCGATCAGCGAGGTCGGCGACGACCTGCTGGTGATGAGCGACCTGTGCCTGGACGAGTTCACCTCGCACGGGCACTGCGGCGTACTGGACTCCAAGGGCCGGGTCGACAACGACGCCACCCTGAAGCTCTACGCGGAGATGGGCGTCGCCCAGGCTTCCGCGGGAGCACACGTGGTCGGGCCGTCCGGGATGATGGACGGCCAGGTCGGAGTCGTTCGTACTGCGCTGGACGCGGCCGGGTTCCTCGACACGGTGATCCTCGCCTATTCGGTGAAGTACGCGTCGGCCTTCTTCGGGCCGTTCCGCGAAGCTGTGGGCTCTTCCCTGCAAGGCGATCGGAAGACGTACCAGCAGGACCCGGGGAACGCGCGCGAGGCCTTTCGCGAGGTTGATCTCGACCTCGCCGAAGGCGCCGACATCGTGATGGTGAAGCCGGCGCTGGCGTATCTCGACATCATCCGGCAGGCGCGCGACCACGTCGACGTACCCGTTGCCGCATACAACATCTCGGGTGAGTACGCGATGGTCGAGGCGGCTGCCGCGAACGGCTGGATCGACCGGGAGAAGGCGATCCTGGAGACGTTGACGTCGATCCGCCGTGCGGGCGCGGATCAGATTCTGACGTACTGGGCCGCTGAGGCCGTCGAGTTGCTCGTCCGGCGGTAGGACCCGATGATCCGGCGGGTGACGTCGGAGAATCTCGGCGGCTGGATCCTCAAGTGCAACCCCTCGCTGACCGACGTCGCGGACCTGGTTGCCAACGGCGTCGAAACCTGGTGCGTCCAGGACAACTACCGATCGGCACTCTTCGCTGCCCATCAGCCGGTCTTCCTCTGGATCACCGGTCCCACCGGCGCGACGCCTCCGCCGGGCATCCACGCCGTCGGCGAGATCCGCGGCCCGGCGTACTGGGCGGCACCTCCGACCACCCGGTCCGGCGGCACCGCCAAGTACGTCGTACCGCTGCGGCTGGACTTCCTCGACGTGCCCCTGTCGCGCACCGGGATCGCCACGGACGCAAGGCTGGCCACCCTCGAGGTGCTCCGCCAACCCCACATGAGCAATCCTTCGTACGTCACTGCTTCCCAGGCCGACGCCCTTCGCCGGCTCCTCTGGCTGACTACTTGAAGTCTCGCTGGATCATCTCGACCAGGGCGTCGAGGTCGGCGTCGACCATCGGGCGGCCGGTCATGCCCATCCGGTGGAGCAGGGTGCCGATGACGACGTCGATGAAGAAGAGCACGCGCTGCTCGGATTCGCCGAGGGCCTCTTGGAGCAGGATCCGGTAAGGGTCCTGGAGCTGGGTGGAGAGGATGTCCCGGAGTACGGGATCGCCGATGGCGTCGGTGAAGACGCCTGCGAAAGCCGCGGCGACGCCGGGTTCGCCGATCTTCGCTGCGCCGTACCGGATGGCTGACGCGATGTGGTCGGCGCGATCGGTGCCGGTCAGCGGGAGTGGGCCGAAGGTGTCCACCAGGCATGCGGTGATCAGCGCACCCTTGGTCGGCCAGCGCCGGTAGACCGTCGTCTTCGCGACGCCTGCTTCGGCCGCGATCCGGTCGACGGTCGCGTGCGTATAGCCGACCTCATGGACCGTCTTCAGTGTCGCCGCGAAGACTGCCGCGTCGACGCTTGCCCTGGGGCGTCCCGTTTGAGCCATGGTCCCAGCCTAGCGAGTTATGATACTTTTAGTATCGATACTAATAGTAGCGAAAGTGAGGTGCGGAGATGAGAACCGTTGAGCAGCCTTCGCTGGGGGTCCGAGTGCTGTACTCGTTGCGCGGGGAGCCGGAGTGGTCGAAGCTGTCGCGCGAGCAACTGATCGCCTTCCGGGAGACGCAGCACCGCCGGCTGAACTCGCCGCTGATCCGGGTGGCGACAGGCTTTCCGGATCGTGGCGCGTCGATTGCCTGGGAGCAGGTGACGCTGCCTGATCGGGTGCTGCGCGTCCGGGTCCATCGGCCGACCGGTCCGGCGGCGATTCTGCCGCTCGTGCTCCACGTCCACGGCGGTGGTTTCGTCGGTACGGCGGTGCAGTGCGACTGGATCAACAGCCACCTCGCCGCACAGCTGCCCGCGGTGGTGGTGTCGGTCGAGCATCGCCTGATCGACCAGGAGACGCCGCTCTCGGCCGCGGTCGACGACGGATGGGACGTACTGCGTACCGTCGTACAGAACACTGCTCGGTGGGGGATCGACCCGGCGCGGGTTGCTGTCTTCGGTGAGAGTTGCGGCTCGATGATCGCGGCCTTGTCGGCGCTCCGGGCTCGGGAATCTGATCTGCCACTGCGCGCCCAGGTGCTCGTCAATCCCTGCGTCGATCTGACCGAGACCGTCTACGACTACGTGTCGATGGCCGAGTACGCCGACACTCCGACCCTCACTGTCGAGCAGATGGAGTTCTTCCGCTCGCTCGCCGTCCCGCCAGGTTCCGACGCGCGCGCGGTGTCACCCCTGTACGCCGACGACCTCAGCGGCCTGCCCCCGGCGCTCGTCGTGGTCCCGGTCCTCGACCCGGTCGCCGACCACGGCCGCACCTACTACGACCACCTCCGCAAAGCCGGCACCTCCGCCGAGCTGGTCGAAATCCCCAAGGCCGGCCACGCCTTCCTCAGCATGCCCGGCCTCGTTCCCCAGGCGAAGCTCGCCCGCTCAGCCATCGCCACCTTCCTCCGGCGGCACCTGGCCTGATGCAACGGCGATGAAACGGCGGTGAGATTGGTCGGCCCCAAGCTGGGCGTGCGGGACACGCCGCTGAGTGGGGAGGGTCAGATGACCACGAAATCAGATCCGACGGCCTTCGACGCCGTGGACGGGGAGGATCCGGACTACTTCATCCGGTTCCTCGATGCGCGACTGACGATCGAAGGGGAGCTGCAGGTCAAGCGGCTGATCGCCGGGCTGCTCGACGCGCAGCCCGGCCACCTGGTGCTGGACGTCGGCGCGGGGACCGGGGCAGACACCGAGGAGCTCGCTGGGCGGGTCGGGCCGAACGGCCGGGTGATCGGGCTGGACATCAGTGCCTCGATGCTGGCCGAGGCGAAGCGGCGGACGGCCGGGACCGAGCTGCCGCTGGAGTTCGTCGAGGGGGATGCGGGCGCCCTGGATTTTGCCGACGCGAGCTTCGACCGCTGTCGTGGCGAGCGGATCCTGATGGCGATGGAGGATCCGGCCCGCGCCGTCCAGGAGCTGGTCCGGGTGACCAAGCCGGAAGGGTTGGTGGTGCTGTCCGAGCTGGACGCGAGCACGATCTTCCTGAACAGCTCGAACCAGCCGCTGGTGGACCGGCTGCTCGGCAGCTTCTCCAGCCAGTTGAAGAGCCCGTACGTCGGGCGTCGGCTGCACCGGTTGATGCTCGAAGCCGGCCTGGACGACGTGCGCTGTGCGCCGACCGTGATCCAGAACTCGGTGCGATTCATGCGGCTGGTGTTCACCGCGCAGCTGAAGCAGCTCGTCGATGAGGGGTCGGCGACGCGGGCCGAGGTCGACGCGTTCTGGGCCGAGCTGGAAGACGGGGAGCGGGCCGGCTGGCTCTGTTCCGGCGTCGTCTGCTTCACAGTGGTCGGCCAGAAGTCCTGAAACACAAGCGGTTTGCCGGCTGTCGCCGTCGGAGGGAAGCGGCGACGGTCGGCACTAGAGGTCTTAGTGGCGGTGAACGGTGTAGTCGGACTGGATGAAGCCGCCGTTCAGGGTGCGGGTGGCGTTGTGGGTGAGTTCGACGTCGTGGTCCAGCTTGCCGAACAGCGGCAGGCCCTCGCCGAGCAGGACCGGCACAGTGGTGATGGTCAGCTCGTTCAGCAGGCCGGCCCGCAAGAAGGTCTGGATCAGGCCGCCGCCGTCGGTGTAGACCCGCTTGGCGCCGCGGTCGTTCAGCGTCTGGACCAGCCCGTCCAGGGTCCGGTGCACGATGATCCGCTCGTCCGCATCGGCCGGCAGGGTGCTGCTGAGCACCTCGACCTGCTTGCCCTCGTACGGCCAGAAGCCGAAGTCGAGCACGGTCTGATACGTCTTCCGGCCGAGTACGACGGTGTCGATGACGGCCATGAACTCCTGGTACCCGGTGTCACCGGGCTTCTCGTCCCGGTCGGTCAGCCAGTCGATCGACCCGTCCGGGCGCGCGATGAATCCGTCCAGGCTGGTCGCAATGAAAACCGCGGCATGAAATGTCACTCTCCCTTTTTACAGCCTGGCAGGTCATCCTTTCAGCCCGGAGCTGGTGCGCAGGGTCAACGTGTAGCGCAGTGGCGATCGGCCGGTGACATAGACGCGGAGGCCATCGGGGGTCAGGTTGCCGTTGAGCTGCGTGTAGAGCTCGCCCGGATCCATCGTCACCCGGGTGTCCCCGTTGCCCGGGCCGAACACGATCCAGTCGCTGCCGACCGTGTACCGCCCGGTGCCGGCGCTGAGCTGATAGTTGCCAGCAGCATCGATCGGGTCGACGCCGGTCAGCGCTCCGCCCGGCCGGAAGCAGAGTTCGATCGCCAACGGAGCCTCGGATCCGGAGAGGTCGAAGGTCAGGTCGAACCCGCCGGAGACTTCGGTGACCGCGACCGAAGTTCGCAGTACGCGGTAGTGCTTGGGGCGATGCGGGAAGTCCATCGAGGCATAGAACCGGCCGTCCGGTGTGAGGTCGTAGGCGCCGTCCGTACGCCGGTACTCCCGCGGCAGCGGCAGGTGGTACGGCACCTTCACCTCGTCGGACAAGGCGAAGGTGTGCTCCCCGGTCCGCTGCAGCCCGTCGCTGCGGAAGTGGCCGGTGCCGAAGAACCGGGGGGACAGGCGGACGGAGTCGAGAATCGCGGCGCCCTGGCGGAGTTTGAAGAAGGTCGGGTTCGTCGACAGGCCGGAAGCGATCATCGCGATGTCATGGAAGTCGGTGCCGCCGAAGATCGTGGCCGTCCGGGTCCCACGCCGGATCCGGGCCAGTCCCTGCGCCGGATACTCCTGGACGAACTCCGACGGCACCGGTACGCCGGCCGGCAGTCGCGCGGCGAGACGCGGGCGTTCGAGCACCTCGGCCAGGAAGTCGCCCAGCTCGTCAGCGCTACGGCGTTGGATGTCCTGGGCAATCGTTGCGAACCGTCCGTCGGCGTCGAGGAGCGCCAGCTCGCGGAACTGGGTCAGATACCGCGCGACGTCCTTGCTCATGGTCTGGTCCTGGCGACGGGAGGCGACCGCCTCCACCTCGCCGTTCGGCTCCAGGTGGAACATCGTCGCGGTCAGGTTGCGCCGGACGTAGTCGATCAGCTCCGGCCGGTTCCGGAGCCGGGCGATCGTCAGCAGGCTCGGATTGGTGACCTCGGCGGCGTAGTTGGGGCTCCGCTCGCTGTAGATCCCGTCCGGGGTCGCGTCGACACCTTCGCCGAGCCAGTCGTCGATGCGCCGCGGGTAGCGGTCGTCGGGGAACAACTGGTGGGTGCGGGCCAATGCGGCCGAGACCTCCCAGCGGTGGTTGGGGGTGTGCAGACCGCCAGTGGCCAGGGCCGGGCCCGCCTTGCGGATGATCTGCTCGAGGATCGCGCGCTGTGGTGCGGTGGCCTTCTCGTCGTCGGCATCGAGCAGCGCCCAGATCAGGCAGAGATCCTGGAGCGCGAAGGCGGTGTCCGGCGGCGAGTGCAGGTTGCCGATGTCGTAGAGGCCGTCGTCGTGCTGCAGTGCGGCCAGTCGGTCGACGAGAACTTCGAGCGGGCCGGCCAAAGCCGGGTCGTGGAAATAGGCGGACCGGCTCCAGACGTACCCCGCGACGAGCCGGCGAGCCTTCCGCGCGATGGTCCGGGCGCCATCGGCGGCATTGTCCAGCTCGCCCGCGTCCGGCCCGCCGCTGTCCAGCTCGCTCAGAACCAGCTTGATCTGTGCGTCGCCGGCGCGCGTGAGCACCTCGAGGAAGTCCTCGTCCAACTGCATCAGGACCTCCAGGAGTCCTCGGAAAACGATTGCGGGCTGCGCAGTCCTGTCGCTGCGCAGCGTTGTCCCGGCAAGACTCCGCAGTGTCCGGAACCGGTCACTGAAACAGCCGGCGAGGTCTTGCCAGAGGTTGATGGTAGCGCTAACTTATGGGACTTCGGCAAACGCTTTCCCGCGGGTCTGAGCTTTCTGGAGGAAAGAAAGTATGGGCGTCGCCAAGGCTCACCGGCGGGACAATCTCGCCGCCTATCTTTTTCTCTCGCCGTGGCTGGTGGGGCTGTTCGTAATCACGATCGGGCCGATGCTGGCCTCGCTCTACTTGGCGTTCACCGACTACAACCTGATCCAGGCGCCCGAGTGGATCGGGTTCGAGAACTTCAGCCGGATGCTGTCCGACCAGCGGCTGCACAATTCGCTGCAGGTCACCTTCACCTACGTGTTCGTCTCGGTGCCCCTGCAACTCGCGGTGGCTCTCCTTCTGGCCGTGGTACTGGATCGTGGCGTTCGCGGAATGGCCTTCTACCGGTCGATCTTCTACCTGCCGTCGCTGCTCGGGTCGAGTGTCGCGATCGCGATCCTGTGGAAGCAGATCTTCGGCACCGAGGGCCTGCTGAACCAGGTGCTCGCCCCGCTCGGGTTCGACGGCAAGGGCTGGATCTCCGACCCGAGTACGGCGCTCGGCACGCTGGTGGTGCTGAACGTCTGGACTTTCGGCGCCCCGATGGTGATCTTCCTGGCCGGCCTGCGGCAGATCCCCGCCATGTACTACGAGGCCGCGTCCGTCGACGGTGCCAGTGCGTTCCGCCGCTTCCGCAGCATCACACTGCCGCTGCTCACCCCGATCATCTTCTTCAACCTGGTCCTGCAGATCATCCACGCGTTCCAGTCGTTCACTCAGGCCTTCGTGGTCTCCGGCGGAACGGGCGGACCATCGGACTCGACGATGTTCTACACGCTCTATCTCTACGACCGTGGCTTCGGGAATTTCGACATGGGCTACGCGTCCGCGATGGCGTGGTTCCTGCTCGTGATCATCGGGGTCTTCACCGCGATCAACTTCCTCGCCTCGAAGTACTGGGTGTTCTATGACGACTGAAACGCTGCGAACGGCCGTCGTACGCCGACGCGCCGCCACCTTCGGCTGGGCCCGGATCCGGCCCGTCCTCACCCACCTGGCGCTGGCCGCGGCCGCGCTGGTGATGCTCTACCCGGTGATCTGGATGGTCGTCAGTTCGCTGCGGCCGGGCAACGAGATCTTCCGCGAGCCGGGACTGCTGATCAAGGACCTGGAGATCAGCAACTACCGGGTCGGCTGGAACGCCCTCACCGAACCGTTCACCCGGTACCTGCTGAATTCGGCCGTGGTCGTGTTCGGGGCCGTGCTGGGCAACCTGGTGTCGTGCTCGATGGCGGCGTACGCGTTCGCCCGGCTGGACTTCGTCGGCAAGAAGTTCTGGTTCTCGATCATGCTGGTGACGATCATGTTGCCGATCCACGTGGTGATCGTGCCGCAGTACATCCTGTTCTCGCAGGCGGGCTGGATCAACACGTTCCTGCCGCTGGTCGTACCGAAGTTCCTGGCCACCGACGCGTTCTTCGTGTTCTTGATGGTGCAGTTCATCCGCGGCATCCCACGCGAACTCGACGAGGCCGCGCGGATCGACGGCTGCGGCCGGGCCGGGATCTTCCTGCGGGTGATCCTGCCGCTGATGGTGCCGGCCCTGGCGACCACCACGATCTTCACGTTCATCTGGACCTGGAACGACTTCTTCAGCCAGCTGATCTACCTGACCGATCCGAAGAAGTACACCGTCCCGGTCGCGCTGCGCTCGTTCGTCGACGCGACCGCGAGTACGAACTGGGGCTCGATGTTCGCGATGTCGGTCGTCTCGCTCGTCCCCGTCTTCCTTGCCTTCCTGCTGGGCCAGCGCTTCCTGGTCAAGGGGATCGCCACGACCGGAATCAAGTGAAAGGTGCCTTCCATGAGGCTGTTCTCCCGTCGGTGGTCGCGAGCTCTCGCGGCCGCTGCGATTGCCACCACCCTGCTGGGTGCCAGTGCCTGCGGTGGTTCCTCCGGCGGCTCGTCCGCGAACGGCGAGGTCACGCTGCGGTTCAACTGGTGGGGTTCGGACACCCGGCACAAGCTCACCCAGCAGGTGATCGACTCGTTCCAGAAGGAACACCCGACGATCAAGATCAAGGGCGAGTTCGGCGAATGGTCCGGCTACTGGGACAAGCTCGCCACCACCGTCGCCGCCAACGACGCCCCCGACATCATCCAGATGGACGAGAAGTACCTGCGCGAGTACGCCGACCGCGGCGCCCTGCTCGACCTGAAGAAGGCCGACGGGCTGGACACCAGCAAGTTCCAGCCGGACACCCTCGGCGCCGGTGAGTTCGACAACGGTCTCTACGGGCTGAACGCGGGAATCAACGCCTTCACCATCGTGGCGAACCCGGCAGTCTTCAAGGCGGCGGGAGTCGCACTGCCCGACGACAAGACGTGGACCTGGGACAAGTACAGCCAGATCGCCCAGCAGATCAGCACGAAGCTGAACGGCAAGGGATGGGGCACAGCGGCGTACGGGACCAACGACGCCAGCCTGAACATGTGGGCCCGGCAGCACGGCGAGTCGCTGTTCACCAAGGACGGCAAGCTCGGCGTTACCAAGGACGATGTCACCGGGTTCTACACCAACCTGCTCAAGATGCAGGACGCGAAGGCGATCCCGTCCGCGGCCTTCACCGCGCAGGACATGAACGCGCCGCTCGACCAGTCCGGGATGGCGACCGGGAAGCTGGCGATGGGCTATGCCTGGAGCAACCAGCTCAACGCGCTGAGCAAGGCTTCCGGTCAGCAGCTCAAGTTGCTGCGGCTGCCGAGTGTGACCGGCAAGGCGACCGAGAACGGCGCGTACTACAAGGGATCCATGTTCTGGTCGATCTCCTCGCGCTCCAAGCATCCGAAGGAGGCGGCCGAGTTCGTCAACTACCTGGCGAACAGCCCGGCCGCGGGCAACATCCTGCTCGCCGAGCGGGGCGTCCCGCCGAACACCGAGATCCGGGCCGCGGTGGCGTCGAAGCTGAAGCCGGCCGATGCCGCCTCGCAGACGTTCATCCAGACGATCAGCTCCGAACTCGGCGAGCCGTCGCCGCCTCCGCCGGTCGGTGGTGGTCAGGTGGAGAAGATCATCCAGCGCTACACCACCGAGGTGTTGTTCGGCCGGATGAAGCCCGACCAGGCAGCGCAGAAGTTCATCGACGAGGTCAACGGAGAGCTCCAGAAGTGATGTTGCTATCAGCAACTGGTTCGTGGTGACCGGGGTGGCGCCCACGCCGGTCACCGTGGCGGTGGCCGGCGTCCACGGCCACGGGGCGGGCCACGTACGGCACGTGGCTCGCCTGGCGGCCGAGGGGCGGGTGCGGTTCGTGGCGGTCGCCGATCCGACGCCGCCGGGCGACGAACTGCCGCCGGACGTGGCGGTGTATCCCGGCCTCGGCGAGCTGCTCGCCGCTGTCGAGGTTGATGTGGTGATCATCAGTACGCCGATTCAGACGCATGTGCCGCTCGCTGAGCTGGCGCTGCGATCGGGGGCCGACGTTCTGCTGGAGAAGCCGCCTGCTGCTTCGCTGGCCGAGTTCGAGCACCTGTTGTCGGTGATCGAGGACACCGGGCGTAGTTGCCAGGTCGGGTTCCAGGTTGCCGGGTCGCTGGCGGCGCGGACGCTGGCTTCCGTAGTGGCTGACGGGAGTCTGGGTGACGTCCGCGGGATCGGAGCGGTCGGCACCTGGGTGCGCACCGCGCAGTACTGGCAACGGGCCCGGTGGGCCGGACGGCGGACTCTCGACGGCGTCGATGTGGTCGACGGTGCGGTGACGAATCCCTTCGCCCACGCGACGGCGGCGGCGTTGATGATCGACGGTTCGGGTCGGGCAGAACAGGTGACGTCCGTCGAGACCGACCTGTACCGGGCCAATCCGATCGAGGCTGACGACACCTCCGCCGTTCGGGTCGTGACAAGTCGCGGTACGACGGTCGTCGCGGCGCTGACGTTGTGTGCCGAGGTCAACGATCGCGAGCCGATGGTGATCGTGCACGGATCACGCGGACGGGCCGTGCTGCGGTACACGTCGGACCAACTCGAGTTGACGGTCGACGGGCAGACGACGAATACGCAGTACGAGCGGGACGATCTGCTGGAGAACCTGCTCGACCATCGAGCGGACCCCACCGTGCCGTTGCTGGCGCCATTCGTCGAGACCGGCGGCTTCACCCGCGTCGTCGAAGCAGTGCGGCTCGCGCCACCCCCGCGCGAGATTCCCGCCGCGCTGATCCGCTGGGACGGCGAAGGCCTGGACCGCCGGCCGATCGTCGCCGACGTAGAGAAATGGGTAGCCCGAGCCGCCGAAGACCTATCCCTCTTCCGCGAACTCTCGGCGCCCTGGACCACTTAGAGAAGATCGGCGGCGGCTTGGCGGAGAGTTTTGAGCTCGTACTCCGCCCAGCCTTCGCCGACCGACTCGCTGCCGCGGATCAGAACCTTGTCGACGAGGTGGAAGCGAAGGTTGGCGATGCTGCCGACAACGGCGAGCCAGGGGATGGCCTCGAGGTCGGCGGCCGGGATCGGGCGCTTGGCGGTGTAGCCGGCCTGGAACGACTCCCAGTTCGGGGTCGAGGCGGCGCCGGTGAAGTCGGCCGCGCGATACCCCTCGGCCGACAGATCGAAGTCGTGAATCGTCAGGCCGTCCGGGCCGATCAGGATGTTGTCGAGGCTCACGTCGCCATGACACACCCCTCGACTCAGGTCGTCCGAGAGCTGGGTGATCTTCTTGCGTACGGCGTCCGCCAGGTCCCCGATCAGCTTCGCGTCGCCCGGCTCGAGAAGCGGAAGATTGCGCGAGCGGCTCGTCCAACTGATGCGGGAGATCCGCCGGCCGGCGTGCTGCCGAGGACGTGAAGCCGTCGGCGGCGTCGTGGAAGGCGGCCACCAATTCGCCGTACGAGCGAAAGAGTTCGCCGTCGAACGGTGGCTGTGGTTTCCGCCCGCCGACGGAGGTGAGCAGCATGAACTCCCGCTTGCCTTCGGCGGTCTCGAGCACGCCGACCCCGGAGCCGTCCTTCGTCGGCACCACCCGCGGAACCTCGAGTCCCACGTCGCTCAGATGCTCAGCGAACTCTGCTTCCCACCGGACCTCGGATCCGCGTTTGTAGAGCTTGAAGACTTTCGAACCGAACCCCGTAGACCTCGGACAAGTACTCCCGCAAACCCAACGGATCAACCAACGACCTCAGGGTCTTGAACAACGCGTCGCTTCGCTCTTGAGGAGTGAGCCGACCCAGGCGTCGACGCGGGTTTCGCGGTGGACGAGTCGTTGGCGGAGGGTGCCTTCCATCAGGAAGCCGACCTTCTCGGCGACTCGGCGGGAGGCGTCGTTGCCGACCTCCGCGCGCCACTCGATCAGGTCGAGGTCGAGTCGACGGAAGGCCCACGCGCACAAAGCCCGAGCAGCATCGGTGGCGACGCCGCGACCACGGGCCCGCGGATCCACCCAGTAGCCGATCTCGGCGGCACCGCGAGGCCCGATCCCCAAGCCGACCCGGCCGAGTCGCTCCCCGGTCGAGGCATCCTCGGCCAGCAACTCGTACCGCGTCCCGGCGTCCCACCCCGCGATCGCCAGCTGCTCGACGAAGAAGGCCGCGTGGTCCAACCGATAAGGAGAAGGGATGTCGATGAACCGATCCATCTCGGTGTCCACCGACACCCCGTAGACCCACGGAACATCGGCGGCAACAAAGGGCCGGAGCACCAACCACCCGGCATCAATCGTCTCGCGCTCCACACCTGAGATCGTTGCCTCCACCCCTCCACCCCGCAACCCATTTGCCACCGCTGGGTCCGCGTGGAGTACGGGAGGGGGTGGTTCCGTACTGCGGGGGGTTTTGGGATGCGGGGGTTTTCCTCCGTGATGGGGAGGGGTGGGGGAGCGTTGGAAGTGTGAAGCAGACGTTCGTTGGGGAGGTTCGGGGAGCAGTAGCAGATCGATTCCGGGATCGACTCCCCGGGACGGGCCCGGAACCGGTAATCTCGTCCAGCCACCTGGGGAGGCAATCGCATCACCATCGCCGACGAACTGCCGGAGAGCCCAAACCGGTCAGGAGACCACGTCTTGCAGGAGAACACCACCAGCACCAGTACTGGCGAGCTCGCCAACGTACCCCTCACGGGTGCTGACAAAGTTGCCTACGCTTTCTACGCCACCGCCGCCACCGCCGCTCTTGTCGGTCAGGTCTGGGCCGGCGTCACCCACATCCCGTGGCCGAAGGAAGGGTTCTCACCCCTTCTGAAGATCGCTCTCGTCACCCCGGCCGTCGCCGTCATCGAACTCGGCGGTGTGGCGACCGCGGCGCTCGCCGACCTGCGCCGCCGCAAGGGTGAGCAGGCCTACGCCTACCGCGCGATGTCGCTGTTCGCGGCGATCGTCGCGCTCGTCTTCAACGTGGTCGGCCACTGGCGCCCGGAGGAGCGGTTCCTCGCCTTCGGCTTCGGCGGCCTGTCCGCGTTCGCCTACGTACTCTGGCTGATCCACAGCTCGGCCCGCCGCCGCGACGCGTTGCGCAAGGCCGGCCAGATGGCCACCACCGGGCCCGTGTACGGCGTGGTCCAGTGGGCCCGCGAGCCGAAGGTCACCTGGCTGGCGCGCTCGATCGCGCTCGAACACGGCTACGGCCTGTACGAGAGCCTCCGTGCCGCCCGGCACCAGATCCGCAACAACGCGCGCCGCGACGCGATCGCCGGCACCGTCGCGGAGTACATCCGCTCCGAGCACCAGGACGAGCGGCTGGCGAAGATCGCCGAGACCACGTACGACGCGGACCGGCTGGCCGGGATGCTCGAAGAGCGGATCAACTACGAGGTCGTCACGAACAAGCTGACGCTGGCGATCTCCCCGCCGCCGGACCCGGAGCCCGAGCCGCCGAAGGACGAGCGGACCGACCTCCGCGCGGCCGTCTGGGTGGTCGAAGGAACGACGCCGCCGGTGCAGCAGTTGCCGGCCCAGCAGGTCCCCGCGCAGCAGCTCCGCCCTGGTGGCGTCCCGCTGCGCGACGACGACCAGTGGGGCGAGGCGATGACCGGCGAGCTGATGGCGGTGGAGTACCTGCCGTACGACCGGACCACGGAGGACGCGGACGAGGCCGAGGTCGTCGAGGAGTCGGCGAGCGCGCCGTACGTGAAGCCGATCCAGCAGCCGTCGCCGTTCGCGCCGGTCGTTCCGGACCCGATCGCACCGGCCGTCCCGCAAGCCGATCTGCCGGCAACCCACCAGCCGGCAACCCAGCAACCGGCCGCCCAGCAGTCGGCAACCCAGCAGCCGGGTGCCGAGCAGCCGGGCGCCCAGCAGTCGGGTGCCGAGCAGGAGCACGTCGTTCAGGCGACGCCGAAGCCGGCCGTGGTGAAGCCGCCGCTGCCGAAGCCCGCTGCGGCGCGCAAGCCGAAGACGGTGCGCAACAGCGTTCCGCAGACGGCAGCGCCGGTCCCGGCAGTCGAAGAACCGCAGCCCGTCGCACCGGCCGCGGTGGAAGAGCCGACTGTCATCGCTCGCGAGGTGACCGCCCGGACAACCCCGAGCCGTCCGGCCGCGCCGAAGCCGAAGAGCACCAGTGGTGGCGATCTCGACAAGAAGCGTCAGCGGGCCTGGGCGCTGCTCAGCGACTGGCCGTCGGACCGTCCGCGCACCCCGGAGGTGCTCGCCTCGGCGATTGCCTCCAGCAACGACGACGCGGCCGCGTTCATCGTCCAGTACGACGCCGAGAACAACCTCGCAACCGCCAACCAGAACTGAGCACGCTAACGTCCGAAGAAGCGGATGAGACGTCCCTCCGCTTCTTCGGACGTTAGCTTTGGTGGGCCTGGGTGAGGAGTTCGGTGAGGCGGGGGAAGCCGATACCCGTGGCTGCCGAGGCGATGTCGCCGGAGGCCAGCGACTTCGCCGCCTTCTCCAGCGACGCGATCGCGTGGCCGTAGAGGGACATGCCGAGGCTGATGCGTTTGACGCCGGCTGCCTGGAGCTCGGCGACGGTCAGGATCTTGTCCGCGGGCGAGACGACGACGTTGACCGGCTTCGGGGCGACTGCGGCGACGATGGCGCGGACCGAGGCGAGGTCGGGCGGGAAGGGCGCGTAGAGCACGTCCGCGCCGGCTTCGGCGAAGGCGGTCAGCCGGCGGATCGTGTCGTCGAGATCGGGGTTGCCGAGGAAGAAGTTGTCCGTCCGCCCGGTGATGACGATGCGCCGGTTGCCTGCGGCGACCGCGTGCCTGATCCGGAGTACGGCGTCGTCGAAGGCGCGAATGGGCTGCTCGGGATTGCCCGTCGTGTCCTCGATCCCGATCCCCGCCAGGCCTGCTGCGACAGCCGCCTCGACCGTCTCGGCAACGGCCGACGGAGTTTCGCCGTACCCGTCCTCGAAGTCGCCGTTGACCGGCAGCCCGGTGAGCCGGACGAGCAAGGAGGCGTGGTCGAGATGCTCCGGCAGGCTGACGGCGTGCCGCCCGTCGGGGCGGCCGAGGGTGGCGGCGAACGCAGCCGACGAGGTCGCGATCGCCTCGAAGCCCGCGTCGGCGAGCACCAGAGCGGACAGGCCGTCCCACGCGTTCGGCATCACCAGGCCGCCCTCGCGGGTGTGCAACGCCATGAACTTCTCGTAGAGCTCGGACATACCGGGCCCCTTCCCGTACTACGTGCGCTCGGCTGCGCCTCGTCGTACAGGCACTCTAAGCGCCATGCCCGGCCCTGACCCGTTCGTCGTCTCTGAGGGCTCCCGGTGGCGTGCCGTCGCCGAACGGCCGGCCACCCAGCGCCTCGCGGCCGTGCGGCGTGAGCCAGGTCGACAGGTCCGGGCCCTTCGGGATGATCTGCGTCGGGTTGATGCCGGTGTGCACGACGTAGTAGTGCTGCTTGATCTGCACGAAGTCGATCGTGTCGCCGAAGCCCGGCGTCTGGAACAGGTCGCGCGCGTACGCCCACAGCACCGGCATCTCGGCGAGCTTGTTGCGGTTGCACTTGAAGTGCCCGTGATAGACGGCGTCGAAGCGGGCGAGCGTGGTGAAGAGCCGCACATCGGCCTCGGTGATCGTGTCGCCCACCAGATACCGCTGCTCGCTGAGCCGCTCGGACAACCAGTCGAGGGCGGCGAACAGCCGGTCGTACGCCGCTTCGTAGGCCTCCTGCGAACTCGCGAAACCAGCCCGGTACACCCCGTTGTTGACCTCGGTATAGATGCGCTTGGCAACTTCATCGATCTCGGCGCGCAACGGCTCGGGGTACAGCTCCGGAGCGCCGGCCCGGTGGTACTTCGTCCACTCGGTCGACAGGTCGAGCGTCAACTGCGCGAAGTCGTTGGTGACAACGGCGCCGGTCGGTACGTCGACGATCGCCGGCACCGTGATGCCCTTCGGGTAGTTCGGGTCACGCTTGAAGTAGGCGTCCTGCAACCGCGGAATCTTCAGCACCGGGTCGACGCCATCGGGATCGAGATCGAACGTCCAGCTGCGCTCGTCATGGGTCGGACCGCAGAACCCGATCGAGAGCACATCCTCCAGCCCGAGCAACCGCCGTACGATGATCGCCCGGTTCGCCCAGGGACAGGCTCGCGCGACCACCAGCCGATAGCGGCACGGCTCTACCGGGAACCCGTCGCGCCCATCGGCGGTGATCCGGGTGCTGATGTAGTCGCTGTCGCGCTTGTACTCACCTTTGGTTTCGCCCACTCTTCCAGGGTGCCCATCGAAGCCAACTTCCGAACGTATCTGGCGCGCCTGTCGGACCCCAGATGAAACATGACGAGCCGAGGGATCCGCCCTCGGCCGGCATTTCCGGCTACGTTGGGTCGTAGCTGACAGCTGGGGGTTCTGGGATGGCAAAAGCTCAGGCATTTCACCGGGCGAACGTGATGCTCACGTCCGAGGCCGCGCTGGCGAGGCTGGCCGAGCTCGAGCAGCGCGACGACGGTCACGGCGTCGCAGTACTGAACGATCTGCTGGAATCCGATGGGCGCGGCCGCCCCCTGTACGCCGGTGAACCGCTGCCCTCAGGCCGCGTGATGCTGCCGGTCACCGGCTATGTGCCGGCCGTGGTGGACGCTGTTCGCGAGCGGTTCGGCGCCGACCTCGGCGACCTCCTGTCGGATTTCCAGGTCGATCCAGGATTCAGGGTCGCTACCTGGGACGACTACGCCTATTGGCGCCCCGCGCACACCAACGGCTGCCGTACCGGCCATGCCTGGGGCACCTGGGAGTACGTGGACTACACACCGCCGGCTCCGGTGTGGCGAAGCGACATCGACCCCGCTGACCGGCCGGTCGTCGCCTTGCTCGACAACGGTGTGCTCTCGCATCCCTGGCTGGACACGGATCCGGCCGATCCCTTCCTCCTGCAGGGATCGTGCTGGGAGCCGCCACCTGCCTGGGGACAGGGTGAGCCGGCCCGCTTCGGCACGCACCACGGGCACGGGACCTTCACCGCGGGGCTGATCCGGCAGTACGCGCCGGACGCGACGTTGCTCTCGATCAAGGTGATCGACGACAACGGCGAGGGCTACGAGGCTGACGTGATCCAGGCGCTGGAGTGGCTGGCGGGCAGGATCAGCGCCGGCCAGCGGATCGACGTGGTCTGCATGCCGTTCGGCCGGCTGCCGATGGACGACCTGGATGAAGCACCGCTGCTGGCCAAGGCGCTCAAGGCACTCCCGCCGCAGATCCAGCTGGTTGCCTCGGCCGGCAACGAGCCGGGCCGGGTGAGGTTCTTCCCGGCGGCGCTCCCCAGCGTGATCGCGGTCAAGGCCCTGGACGACGACGGCAATCTCGCGAGCTACAGCTCCGACGGGCCGTGGGTGACAGCGCAGGAGAAGGGAACCCAGGTCAGCACGATGCCGCTCGACGAGCAACCCGTCGTCCGGTCCCGCCGCTTCGCGCGCTGGTCCGGTACGTCGTTCGCCGCGGCCGTGCACGCCGCGACCCTCGCACAGGCTCGCCTCGGTCCGCAGGTGCCTTGACGCAGGAGGCTGAGCGACTTTATCAGGCCGGCCGGGCGGCGAGTGACGACGGCCGGCCGGGGGAGGCCGTACGCCGGTACCGCGCGGCTCTGCGGCTCGCTGCCGAGCCCGAGTTGCGCGGCCGGATCCTGATCAGCCTGGCCTGGGCGGAATCCGAACGCGGTCATCTGCGGCGCGGATTCCGGCTGCTCGACGAGGCCGAACCGCTGCTGCCCGCGCACCTGCGCGGCATCCTCTACGGTCAACGCGCCCTGCTCTGCCGTCGATCCGGCCGGTACGACGACGCGTTCGCGCAGTACGACGCCGCGGTGACCGAGTTGACCAACCTGGGCAGCCCGTTGGACCTCGTCAAGGTGCTGAGCAACCGCAGCCTGCTATATCTCGACGTCGGCCGGGTCGGGCCGGCCAGAGCTGATCTGACCCGCGCCGCCCGGATCGCCGAACGCAACGGCATCGTCCTGCAGTCGGCGATCATCACCTTGAACCTGGGTTGTCTCGACGTCCTGGCCGGTGACCTGCCGTCCGCCCTGCGCGCGTTCACGGTCGCGCGCCGCGCCTATGAGGTGGTCGCACCGGGCCGCCTGGCCAACCTGGCTTTCGAACGGGCCAAGGCCTTGCTCGCCGCAGGTCTCATCGACGAGGCCGATGCCGAACTGGCTACGGCCATCGACCGCGCGTCGGAGCAGCAACTGAGCAACACCGTAGTCGAGGCCCTCCTCAGCCGAGCCGAAGCGGCGCTGCTCCGAGACCGTCCGGAAGTCGCAGCGACCTGGGCTCGGCAAGCCAGATCTCTCTTGCTGGGCAGGGGAAACGCCCGTCGCGCCGCGTACGCGGCCCTCCTCCAACTCCGCGCAGAACAAGCAGCGGGTACTACGACCGTTACCGCCGCGTCGGCCAACGCACTCACCGAACGGCTGCAGCGACTAGGGCTTCCCGAAGATGCACGGGTCGCCTCGTTGCTCGCGACTCGGATCCTGATCAGCCGGAAGCAGCTCCAACGCGCCTCAGCGATCGTCGAGAAGGTCGGCCCTTCCAGGCAAGGCGATCGGCTGGACACCAGGCTGCTGCGCCGCATCACCCAGGCCGAGCTCGCGCTGGCCTCGGGACGCTCGGCCGAACGCTATCTGACGGCCGGGATGACAACTCTGCATCGTCATCGCAGCCAGTTCGGCAGCCTCGACCTGCAGACCGGCGCCAGTGCCCTTGGCGGCGAGCTGGTTCGAACCGGTCTGCGGCAAGCTCTGGCCGGCGGATCGGTCAGTGCGATCTATCGATGGTCCGAACGAGCCCGTGCGCAAGCACTTCTGTTGCCATCGGTGCGCCCGCCGGCCGATGCGCATGCTGCTGCCGCGCTGGAGGAGCTGCGGCAGCTCCGCTACAACCTGCGCCAGGCAGAGCTCGCAGGCAAGCCAGTAGTTGCCCTACGCAAGCACACGGTTGCGTTGGAACGCATCACTCGCGAGCACTCCTGGTCAGCGGCCGGTACTACGGTCAGCTCGGCGACACCGGTCGCGCTCGGTCGGGTGCGGTCCGAGCTACGCGACTCGGTGCTGCTGAGCTACTTGCGCGACGAAGATGCCCTGGTGGCGTTGGTGATCAGCGGCAGCTCGGCGGCCGTAGTACCGGTTGGTTCTTATCGTGCTGCGAGTGAGGCTGTCTTGCGGTTGCGGGCTGATCTGGATGCGAGCGCGGGGCGCATGTTGCCTTCACGGTTGGCGGCGAGTGTTGCTGCTTCGACTGGGCGGGATGCTGACGAGGTTGCGCGGTTGATCCTGGAACCGGTTCTGCGGTTGGTCGGTGATCGCGAGATCGTGGTGGTGCCTACCGGCGTACTGGTGACTGTTCCGTGGGCCGTGCTGGCTGAGTGCAAGCAGCGGGCGGTCACGGTGGCGCCTTCTGCGACGGCGTGGATCGCTGCCAGGGAACGGGTTCAGAAGGAGTCCGGTGTCTTGTTGGTGGCCGGGCCGGGTAATGATCGTGGTGAGCCGGAGGTGCGGTCGATCGCGGCCATGCTCGATCAGCCGATCGTGCTGACCGGCGAGGATGCCACTCCGGCTGCCACGCTTGCGGCGTTCGATCGGGTGACGACGGCGCACCTTGCCGTGCATGGGCGGCATCGGTCGGACAACGCGTTGTTCTCCTCGCTGGAACTCAGTGGTGGGCCGTTGCTGGGATACGACCTGCAGCAGGTCGAGCGGCCGCCGGCGACCGTGGTCCTGTCGGCCTGTGATCTCGGGCTGGCCGACGTCCGGCCGGGTGACGAGACGATCGGGATGGCCACCGCGTTGCTGAGTGCGGGGTCGGCGACCGTGATCGCGAGTGTGAGCCGGATCGCCGACGACGTGGCGATGGCGACGATGACCCGTTACCACCAGGCGATCGCGGCTGGTGCCGGACCAGCCGCGGCGCTGGCGTCCGCAGTACCGGCAGGTGAGGCCGTTGGCTTCGTCTGCCTCGGCAGCGGCTAGCCGAGGTTGACGGGCTGGCCGGGGGTGATGGATTAGCTGAGGTTGACGGGTTGGCCGAGGTTGACGGGGAGTTCGGCGAGGCCGCTGACCAGCACGCGGCGCCATGCGAGGGCTTCGGCGGGCTTGGCGAGGGAGAGGTTCGGGAAGCGGCGGAGCAGGGCGAGCAAGGATTCCTGGAGTTCGATCCGGGCCAGTTGGGCGCCCAGGCAGAAGTGCGGGCCGAAGCCGAACGAAAGGTGCTTGTTGTCCTTGCGATCAAGCTTCAGTTCATCCGGATCCTCGTACTGGCGCGGATCCCGGTTCGCCGAGTTCAGCGCGGCCATCACGCCTTCACCGGCCTTGATCTGTACGCCGTGCAGTTCGACGTCCTCGAGCGCGACGCGCAGCTGACCGACCTCGCTGAAGCGGTTGAAGCGCAGCAGTTCTTCGATCGCGGAATCGACCAAGGTGTGATCGGCGACCAGCTTCGCCCAGTTCTCCGGCCAGCGGAGCAGCGTGGCGACGACGCTGGAGATCTGGTTCGCGGAGGTCTCGTGACCGGCGACGAGCAGGTTGACGCCGAATGAAATCAGCTCCTCCTGGCTGAGCCGGTCACCCTCCTCGCGGGCCCGAACCAGTTCGTCGAGAAGGTCCTGGGCAGGCTTGTCACTGTTCGCCAGCTTCCGCTCGACCAGCTCTTCGATGTACGCCGTGAGGTCGGTCATCGCCTGCTCGACCAGGTCCTTCTCGGCCATCCGCATGCTGTAACCCAACTCGGTCCACTCACGGAACTGCTCGCGATCGGCGTACGGGACACCGAGGAGCTGGCAGATCACCTGGATCGGGAGCGGCAGGGCAACCAGTTCGCGGATGTCCGCGCCGTCGCCGGCTTCCGCTACATCATCGGCGAGCTTGGCGGAGAGCTCGGCGACCCAGGGCCGGGTCCGCTCGATCCGGCGATGCGCGAACGTCGACGAGACCAGCTTGCGCAGGCGCGTGTGCTCGGGCGGATCCGTCGTCGTCAGGCTGTTCGGCATCGGCTTCGCGAGCGCGACCCGAGGAGCTCCCTGCTTGACCACCGCCGCCCGCGAGAACCTCGGATCCGCGAGCACCATCCGCACGTCGTCGTACCGCGTCACCAGCCAGACCTCAGCCCCCGCCAACGTCCGCACCCGAGCCACCGGCCGGTTCTCCCGCAACTCGGCAAACGTAGGCGACGGATCAAACCGAAACGCATCCCCAAACGGAATCTCCAACACCGGCTCCGACATACCCCCGACCCTAAGCGCCTCCCCCAACCCTCCGCTCCCCACCTCAGCCTGTCGCGTGCCGACGGACATGAGGTGTCCGCCCGGCTTCTCCTACCTCCCGCTCACCAATTGACCAGGAAACCCTTCCCGGCGCATACCTCATGTCGGTCGGCACACCCGGACCGGTCTCGGCCGTGCCCGGCCAGCCAACTCGACGCGCAGCCCGCCGCTTGCTCGCGACCCAACAACCGGCCTGGGTTGGTGTGCCGATCGACAGGATCAACGCGCCGAACTGCCGCCCACCCCAGGCCAACTGAGCCTGAACCCCCGCGCCCGGCGCCAATTGATCCTGTCGATCGGGACACGCTGGCGCGCGCTGGAAAGGTTGCCGGTACGCCGGGACCGGTCTCAGGTGCGTTGGGTGATGAGGACGTTGAGGCCGTCGAGGATTCGGGCTATGCCGAAGTGGAGGGCGTTGTCGGCGCCGCCTTCGCGTTCTTCGGTGAAGGCGGTGACGGTGGCGGGGTAGGCGTCGCCTGCTGCGGTCAGGGTTTCGGCGAGTTGGGCGGTGTAGGCGGCGGTCGACTCGGTGGTGACGAGTTGCTGGGCGAGGCTGCGGACGTGTCCGTTGACCAGGACGATGGTGTCGAGGCGTTCGGACCCGGTCAGGCCGGTGTCGGTCAGGCTGACCAGGGCGGCTTCGATCCAGCCCAGTTCGTTCGGGCCGATCGGGCGTTGGCCGGTGGTGAGTTCGATCGCCCAGGGATGCGCGCTGTAGCGCTCGAAGATGGTCTCGGCCCAGTTCTTGAGCCCGGTACGCCAGTCCTTCGGTGAGTGGGCCGGCGGCGTACCCAAGGCTGTGTCCAGCATCAGGGCGGTGAGTTCGGCCCGGCCGGGGACGTACCGGTAGAGGGACATCTTGGTGAAGCCGAGGCGTTCGGCGAGCCGCTGCATGGAGAGGTTCGCCAGTCCTTCGGCGTCGGCCAGCGCGATCGCCTCGGCGACGATGCGTTCCAGCGACAGGGCGGGTTTCGGCCCGCGGCGGCCGCGCTGCTGGGTGCCCCAGAGCAGTTCGACGGCGGTGGGTGCCGGCATCTCAGATCCTCTCCGGAAGTGGCTTGACGTGAAACTGTGTCTACCATACTCTAATTCGTGTCCGGTAGACACAGTTTCTCAAGGAGTCATCATGCGCAACAGATCAGTCCTCATCTCCGGCGCCAGCATCGCGGGTCCCGCCCTCGCGTACTGGCTCGATCGCTACGGCTTCGACGTCACCGTCATCGAGAAGGCGCCGGCTCTCCGCCCCGGTGGTCAGGCGATCGACTTCAAGGGGCGCACCCACTTCGCCGTACTGGAACAGATGGGGATCCTCGACGAGATCAAGCAGCGGCAGACCGGCACCACCGACACTGTGCTGTTCGACCACGACGGCAAGCAAGTGGGTGTCATCTCCGGCGACTTCACCGGCGGCGACGTCGAGATCCTGCGCGGCGATCTGGCCGACATCCTTTACCAGCGGACCTCGGCACGCTGCTCGTACCTCTTCGGCGACTCCATCAGCCGGCTCACCGAAACGGCGGACGGGATCGAGGTCGAGTTCGAGCACGCCGACCCGCGGACCTTCGATCTGGTCTTCGGTGCCGACGGCATCCATTCCCGGGTGCGGAAGCTCGCGTTCGGTCCGGAGCGGGACTTCGTGAAGCACCTCGGCCATTACTACTGCGTCGCCGGCGCCAGCCCGTGGACCGGCAACGCGTCCAAGGAGCGCATCGTTGCCCACGGCCACAATGCGCCCGGCCGGTACGCCGTGTGTGGTGGGCCGAAAGCGCAGCAGTTCTACGTCTTCGCGTCACCCGCGCTCGACTACTCGCGCGACGACGATGCTGCCCAGCGTCGGATCGTCGAGGAGGCGTACGCCGAGGTGCGCTGGGAGGTGCCGCGGATGCTCGCGGAGCTGCCCGAGTTCGACGACTTCTACCTCGACTCGATCAGCCAGGTGCGGATGAACGGCCGCTACACCAAGGGACGAGTGGCGCTCATCGGCGACGCGGCGTACGGAAACACCCTGGGTGGGTTCGGCACCGGGCTGGCCGTGGTCGGAGCTTACGTCCTGGCCGGCGAGCTTGCCCTTGCCGATGGCGACTACACCGTTGCCTTCGCGCGCTACGACGAGACCATGAAGCGCTACACCAAGCTGGCCGGCAACAGCAACGCAGGCCGCTTCATGGCCCCGAAAACCGCCCGCGGCATCAAACTCCGCAACTGGTTCCTGGGATCCCGCCTCTTCACCCTGATGATGAAGTACGCCGACAAGGCCGCCAACAACATCGACCTCCGCGACTACCCGACCCTGGTCGCCTCCGCAGCAACAAGGTGAGCCGGAAGACCTTCTCGCGCTGTACAGTCGCCGCGACCACCGCCGTACGACCTCAAGGATCTGCCATGGGTGCCTCCGTCTGGGACTACCGCACGCCTTACACGCCGGATCTCGCCGAGGCGCTGGGAACCCTTCGCCAGCAGGTCTTCGCGGCGAACGACTACTACTGGTCAGGGGACGACGAGGAACGTCCGGGCAGCATCGACGAGCTGTGGGAGGACGAGGATGTGCAGGAGGAAGGCACCCACTCGATCCTCGACATCAACGCCGTGATCGGCGAGAACGATCGGGACGACTACGGCACCTTGCGGTTGCTGACGCCGACCGAGACGGCTGCGGTCTTCGGTACGCCGGAGCCGACCGCGGCCGACGTCGCAGGTCTGGAGAGCCCGTACGACGACAGGCCGCGCTGGAGCGGTCACGCCGCCATCCTGTACGCCGACGGGAAGCCGGCCGAGTACCTGATCTGGGGCCACTCGGGGGACTGAGGGTCAGGTCTCCCAGACGGGGACTGACGGGAGGCCGCGGGCTGCCCGTGCCTCGTCGGTGAGTTGCTGGACGAGGTCGGTCTTGGCGATGGTGTAGTCGAAGCCGGTGAGGCCGGCGTTGGACAGGCGGCGCTTGAGGTCGGCATACCGGCGTACGGCGTCGGGGGTTTCGCGCAGGTAGTCGCGGAGGATTCGCTGGTTGAGCCCGTCCCAGGCCTCGGCGGGGAAGACGTGCAGGTTGTGGGTGAGGATGCCGTCGGCGTGACGGGTGTACGTACGCCGACCAGGAGGACCCGCCGGCTCGTGGGCGAACCTGATCGCCGCGAGCTCAGAATCCTTGCCTGCAACGGCTTCCAAGGACTCGGCCCGCGCCCCGATGTCGATCACCGGCTTGGCCAGCAATCCCACCACCGCAGTGCTCCCGATGTGCTCGATCTCGGTCACCGCGTCGCCGAACACTTCCCGCAACTCCGCAGCCGCTTCGGCGTACTTGGCCGCCCATCCCTCGTCGTACTCCGCGAGCACAGTCACGACGCCATCCTCTCCCACCGACCGGCCAACGTTCCAGGGGCGATCCCACCTACCGGCCCGACTCGCCGCGCATGCTCGACTCCCCTCTCCGACTCGCTGTGCGCGCTCCACCTACCTTCTCGACTCGCCGAACTGCCGCCGGAAAACCAGCGAGTCGAGAAGGGGAGTTGAGTGAATTCGGCTAGTCGAGAAGGTAGGTGGTGGGCGCGCCGGCGAGCGTGCCGGTGGGGGAGATTCGGCGTACTGCGGTCTCCGGGGAGGGGGGAGACCGCAGTACCGGGGGCGGCTACTTGGTGCCGAAGGTGTACGTGGTGGTGGACTTGTAGGTCTCGCCGGGACGGAGGACCGTCGACGGGAAGTTCGGGTGGTTGGGGGAGTCGGGGAAGTGCTGGGTCTCGAAGGCGAAGGCGTCACCCTGGCGGTAGGACTTGTTGCCGATGCCCTGGAAAGTGCCGTCGAGGAAGTTGCCGCTGTAGAACTGTGCGCCCGGCTCGGTCGTGTGTACCGTCACCGTCCGGCCGTGGTCCGGTTCCCAGAAGCGCGCCGCGAAACGCACGCCGTCGGAGTCCGCCGCGCCGAGGACGAAGTTGTGGTCGTAGCCACGCCCGATCACCAGTTGGGGGTGGTCGTCCCGGATCCGCGCGCCGATCGCGGTCGGCTTGTTGAAGTCGAACGGTGTCCCGGCGACCGGTGCGATCTCGCCGGTCGGGATCAGGCCGGCATCGACCGGCGTGTACTTCGCGGCGTTCAACTGCAGCACGTGGTTGTCGATCGAGCGGGAGCCTTCGCCGGCCAGGTTGAAGTACACGTGGTTGGTCAGGTTGACGATCGTCGGCTTGCCGGCCACGGTCGCGTGGTAGTCGATCCGCAGGTTGTCCTGCTTGTCGAGCGTGTAGGTCACCCGGCTGGTCAGCTCACCCGGGAAGCCCATCTCGCCGTCCGGGCTGACATAGGTGAACGCGACGCCGACGGCCGAGGAGGTGTGCACGACCTTGGCCTTCCAGACCTTCTTGTCGAAGCCGATCGTGCCGCCGTGCAGGGCGTTCTCGCCGTTGTTGACCGGGATCTGGTAGCTGTTCCCGTCGATGCTGAACTTGCCCTTGGCGATCCGGTTGCCGTAGCGGCCGATCGTCGCTCCGAAGTACGGGCTGAGTGCCGCGTAGTCGGGCAGGTTGTCGAAACCGAGGCTGATGTTCTTGGTGTGACCGTGCCGGTCCGGCGTCTCGACGCGCTGGATGGTGGCCCCCCAGGTCAGCATGGAGATCGTCACTCGTCCGTTGGTGAACGTGTAGACATCGACCGCCTGGCCGTCCGGCGTAGTGCCGAACGGATCCTTGCGGATGTCGAGTCGTCCGTGACCGCGCTGCGCATCCATGGCGGCGACCCTATCCGGCGAGCCGGCGGCGGTGGCAGCGGCTTCGGCCCCGGTCTGCAGGGCGCCGGCGGCGGCCGCGCCCAGGCCGAGCGCGCCGGCGGTCCGCAGGACCTGGCGGCGGGGCAGATTGTCAGGCATTGGTTCCCCTCACTTCCTGAGTCACTGAGTGTGTCGGCGGAGAGAGCGTGCTCACAGTGCCGACCCGGGCACTGTAAGCAGGCATCCATGGTGTTTGGAATAGTTTGGAACGGTGCGAATACGTCAAATTCCAACGATGGAGAAGTCAGGACAAAAGCCGGGCGCTGACCAGATCCGTCCGGTCCCGGCCCGGTTGATGCCTACCGCGACCGACCGCCCGGACCGCAGGATCGAGGCATGACCCAGACAGCATTGATCGTCATCGACGTCCAGGAATCGTTCCGGATCCGGCCCAACTGGAGCGCGGTCGACCACCCCGACATCGCCGACCGGGTGAACCGGCTGGTCGCCGCGTCCCGCGAGCGCGGCCACCTCGTGGTCTGGATCCTGCACACCGAACCGGGGACCGGCGGTGCCTTCGATCCGGCCGAAGGGCACGTCCGGTTGATCGAAGGTCTCGAGCCCCGCGACGGTGAGCCGATCATCCCCAAGACCTCGCACAACGCGTTCACCACAACGAATCTGCAGCAGCTCCTGACCCAGCATGGCATCCGGGAACTGATCATCAGCGGCATCCGCACCGAGCAGTGCTGCGAGACCACCACCCGGGTCGCGTCGGACCTCGGGTACGACGTCGTCTTCGTCACCGAGGCGACCGCGACCACCCCGCTGCCGCACTGGACGATGTCGCCCGACGCCACACTCGAGGAGATCCTGGCCGACCCGCGCACCCTCAGCCCTGCGGTGATCGCCGAGCGCACGGAGTACGCCCTGGCCGGTCGCTTCGCCACCATCCGGACACTGGACGAGGTTGCCCCGATGCTCGTGGCATCCTGACCGGATCATGTCCACCAAGGTCGTGTTCTTCCTGCTGCCGAAACTGCACCTGCTGGACCTCGCCGGTCCGGCCCAGGTGTTCTCGACCGCGCAGGGCCTCGGCCACGGTTACAGCCTGTACTACGTAGCCGAGGTGCCCGAGATCGTGACGACGCAGGGTCTCCCGGTCCGGGCACAACTCGACTGGCCCGACCTCTGCCCGGACGACCTCGTCGTCGTACCGGGCTGGCGGTCGCCGGCGTACTCGCCGCAGGTGCCGATCGCGGCGGCGACGAAGCAACGGCTGCGGACCCACCACGCGGGCGGCGGCCGGGTCGCGAGCGTCTGTTCCGGGGCGGACGCTCTCGGCGCGGCCGGGCTGCTCGACGGCCGCAACTTCACCACCCACCACGACCTGACCGAGACGCTGGCGGCGCGCTACCCGAAAGGGCATTTGATCCGGGACGTCCTGTACGTCGAGGACGACCGCGTCATCACGTCGGCGGGGATCGCGAGTGGGATCGACCTGGCGCTGCACCTGATCGCAGTCGAGTGTGGTGCCGAGGCAGCCGCCCGGGTGGCGCGCGAAATGGTCGTCTACGCGCGGCGGAACGGGGACGAGCTACAGGAGAGCGCGATGCTGCGGCACCGCGGGCACATGAGCGATCTCGCCCACCGGGTGCAGGACGTCATCGACAGCCGGTACGCCGAGCAGCTCCGGCTGGCCGACCTGGCCCGCGGAGTCGGCGTGAGCGAGCGAACCCTCACCCGCGTCTTCACCAACGCCACGGGTCTCACGCCACTGCGCTACCAGCAGATCCTCCGCCTAGAACGCGCCGAACACCTCATCGGCCACGGCACCACCATCGAAGCAGCCGCCCGAGCAGTCGGCTTCGAAGACGCCCGCATGCTCCGCCGCCTCCGCTCCCGCCCAGCCGCCGGCTAAAAACCTCCAAGAGAATTACCCAGAAGCCCTCCGAAGAACAAGAGCAAAAGACAGGAGCAAAGACAAGAGCCGACCACCAATCAGCGCGCTGCGCCAACCGGCGCCGACTTGTAGCCACCGGTCTGCGGGTCGCAGGCTCGACCATGGCCGAAATC
Organism: Kribbella sp. NPDC006257; assembly: GCF_040613535.1. Lineage (NCBI taxonomy): Bacteria > Bacillati > Actinomycetota > Actinomycetes > Propionibacteriales > Kribbellaceae > Kribbella > Kribbella sp. NPDC006257. Next base: position 332,814 of record NZ_JBEXSJ010000002.1, on the reverse strand, counting down.
GAAGTCGTGTGGGAGCGCATCAGGCGCCATGCTGGTGAGGAATTCTCGACCATCACTGATCTTTCGTTCACGTATGAGGTGCCCGGCAACTATCTGCGCCCCAGCCGGACCGTGCGCCATCTATCCAGAGCCAACTTTGCGAATGCACTCGAAAGGATGCCTGCAACTGGACCAGGGGCGATCTCGGCACTTCAAGGCCCGTCTTACACGTGGGCGATCCTGATGGACGACCGGATCCGATCGGAGACTGGTAGGCGATACCAGAAGGTTAGTGGGCAACTTGCTACGCCGTCGTGGGATCGAAACCCCAGAGCCCGGAGCTTGCGAGAGTCTGTGGTGGAGTGGTTGAGACGTCCCTCTGTGGACCCACTGCCTAAATAAATTCGGCCTCTCTCAATGAGGCAAGGATTGTCGCCTCCTTCGCGCTGGACAGACCAACCTCGGCCGCCCGCTCATTCAGATCAGTCGAGGATGACGTCTTAAGCCAAGCCCAAGTGTCGAGAACGGTCTCCGACGGATCGCGGCATCGGAACCCGGCGGAGAAAGCACGGGTGGAGTCGACCATCCAAACGCCGTCGTAGGTTCGCCACAGTGGCATCTCGGACCATTGGTGGACTCCGCCCCTGAGCAGTATTTCATCTGGTGCCCAGCAAAGATCGGCGTTGGGACGTGGCCAGTTTGCAGCTCTCCAGAAGACTCCCGAAGGTGTCTCGGTCCATCGGTGCTGCCAAATTGAATGCGCCAGATATTCCTTGGTTTGCGGCCAATAGAGCAAACTCCGCCAAGTCGCGAACATCTATGGGTTGAATGTTCCGGCGCGGATCGCCGGGAGCGAGGACAGTTCCGCCGGCCGATATCCGACGTAGCCACCACGGCAGGCGCCCGACGTACTCTCGCGGACCAAGGACGACACCTGGACGCAAGATCGTAGAGTCCTGCTCTCCGAACGCCTGGAGTACCGCAGCCTCAGCACCGGCTTTCTGGTAGCCGTACTGTGTCGGACCATCCTCGGTGTCGCTGCCGTAGTCAGGGCCGGCATCAGCAGAGCTGGGCAGCAGTGGCGACCGCTCGCTCAATGGCTTCTTGGGCCAGTCGGCGTACACGCTGACGGTCGACAGGAAGATGTACCGACCAGCGACAGCCCGCAGCGCCTGGCACACCTCAAGCGTGTTTCGCGGGACGTATCCAGAGGTGTCTAGAACTACATCCCACGGTCCATGCTGTGCGAGGCGTGCGAGGTCAGCTGAGTTGTATCGGTCGCCCTGCACGAACCCTGTTCCACGCGGCGGCGGGCTGGTCCGGCCCCGGTTGAAGGCTGTCACGGACCAGTCGGCGGATTGGGCGGCGGAGACCAACGCGTGGCCGACGAACCGACCGCCACCCAGGATCAGCAGCCTTCTCGCCCTGTCCCTCCCAAGTCCGTGTACTCGGCCGTACTCTGGCAGCTCCTACCTACGGTAGGGTCGCACAGACGCTGGAGTCAGGCGCCTCGATCAGCCTGCGGCTGGAGAGCCTCTGCGGAAGACCTGCCCCAGACAGGCTCGCGCCCAGGGTTAGCGCGGGGCATCACCCCTAGTACTCCAGCCGTAGTTCGTGATGAAGGTGCTACCGCTCCTGCTGCCCCGGGCTCAGCTCGCCCTCCGGGCCTGCGAAGGGCAGAATTCTCAACGTTGATCCTTGATGGGAGTGGTTCGATGCGTGCTACGTCCTCGACGCCAGGAGCGCTCCGGCGCATGTTCAAGGCGCTCACGGCGTTGATGGTGGCCGCTGCGTGGGGTGCGCTGGGATACGGGCTAGTTTTCTCACTGCCCGACGTCAATGCCTGGGGTGAGCTCGAGGCCGGCGGCCGGTTCGGGATCAACGTATTCGTCTACCTGCCGTACTACGCACTCAGTCTGCCGCTCGGTGCTGTGGCGATCGTCAGCCTCTTTCCCCGACCTGACCGGATGTTCCCGCTGGCGGGCGCGATGGGACTCACTGGGCTGTTCGTCTTCTGGATCTTCGCGAACGATTTCCTTCTGGTAGCCCAGCCCGAACTCGCCAGGTACGCGATCGTCGGGCTGGGGCTCGCGGCGGCCGCCACCGTCCCTCTCCTGACCGCCCACCACCTCAAAGCGCACCCACCCCTGGTCTCCAGCCGAAACTCGTGACCTGGCGGTGTGGCGGTCCCGGACGTAGTGCATCCACCGGTTGATGATCTCGGGTTGTGTGGACTCAAGACGGTCGCCTGATCACGACTACGGCTGGAGTACTAGCAGGCCGCGCATTCGGGCCACGCCAGCCAGGCACCCAGCCCACTCCATCTCTTCTTCCTCGGTCTTTATTTGTTTTTGTTTCTTCGAAGTCTTCAATGCTCGTGAATGATTCTCTCTTCTTTCTTGTGGAGGGGTAGGGCTAGGTCTACCCAGGTAGGGGGCTTGGGGCTCCTGAGAACCGTTCCGGATCGGGCGAGGCTCGTCCTAGTGCGGGCAGGGTGTCCGGGCGGGGTTGGCGAGAGGTAGAGCATGAGCAGGGGATCTGCAACTGTGCGGTTGGCGCGGTGGAGTGCTACTCATCCTTGGCGGGCGATCGGTCTGTGGCTGTTGCTCGTCGTTGTCGCGGTCGGGATGTCGGCCGTGATTCCGAAGCAGGCGAGCAAGGAGAAGGACACCTGGACCGGGCAGTCGGGTGTCGCGTCTCAACTGATCGAGCAGGCGAATCTCGGCGATCGGCCGAGTGAGACCGTGTTGGTGACATCAGAGAAGGTGTTGGACAGGCCGGCTGCGACGGCCGCGCTGAATCAGGTCAGTCGGAAGATGCGCACGATCGGCGCCGTCGACACAGTCGGTCAGCCGGTCTGGTCGGAGAACGGCAAGGCGGTCCTGCTGCCGATCAACCTGAAAGGCACCGCCGACGACGCCTCGGACAATGTCGAGAAGCTGGTCGCCGCAACGGCCGAGGTTCAGCGTGATCACCCAGATCTCAAGATCGCCGAGACGGGCAACGCATCGCTGAACAAGGGGATCTTCAAGCGCGTCGGCGAGGACCTGGCCAGTGCGGAGAAGCTCAGCCTGCCGATCACCTTCGCTCTGATGTTGCTTGCCTTCGGCGCCTTGATCGCGGCCGGAATCCCTGTCCTGCTGGCGTTCTCGGCAGTTGGTGCGGCCCTCGGCTTCTACGCGCCGCTGTCCTACCTCTTTCCCGACGGCGGATCGGTGGCGAACGTCGTACTGCTGATCGGCATGGCCGTCGGCGTCGACTACTCGCTCTTCTATCTCAAACGAGAAAGGGAGGAACGCCAACGCGGTCGTACTACGCTCGACGCCGTCGAGATCGCCGCGGCGACGTCGGGACACTCGGTGGTCGTCTCCGGCATGGCCGTGATCGTCTCGATGGCCGGTCTGTACGTCGCGCAGGACGCCACCTTCTCTTCGATGGCCACCGCAACGATCGTCGTCGTCGCGGTCGCCGTACTCGGGTCCCTGACCGTCCTTCCGGCGTTGCTGGCGAAGCTGGGTCACCGGGTCGACCGGCCGCGCGTTCCGTTGCTCTGGCGGCTCAACCGGCGGATCGGTCCCGGCGGGATCAGTCGCCGGATCCTCGCTCCCGTACTACGGTTCCCGAAGGTCGCCCTGGTGATCGCGGCGATCGGGATCGTTGCGCTCGCAGTACCGGCGCTGGATCTGAAGACCGCGCCGGGTGGCTTGAATACGCTGCCGCAGAGCATTCCCGAAGTCGCCACGATGCAGGCGCTGCAGGAGAACTTCCCATCCCGCGGTACGTCGTACACGGTGGTTGCCAAGGCTTCGAGTGGACCGTCCGCTGTCGCCGGGTTGACCAAGCTGGAGAACGCTGCCGTGAAGACCGGCCAGCTGGTCGCAGTGCCGGGGGAGAAGATTCGTCAGTCGGGAAACACCGCCGTACTGACTCTGGTTTCGCCGCATGACGATTCGAGTCCTGAGGCAGAGAACGCGTTGACTCTGCTGCGGACCGAGCTCGCGCCGAAGTCATTGCCTGGAGCAACTTGGGCAGTGGGTGGAGAGACCGCGTCGGGAGTCGACTACGGGCAGCACCAGCGGGACAAGTTGCCGTATGTGATCGCGTTCGTGCTCGGGCTGACGCTGGTGATGATGGCGTTCACGTTCCGGAGCCTGGCGATCGCTGTGGTGACGACCCTGCTGAATCTCGCCTCGGTGGCGGCCTGCTTCGGCGTACTGTCGCTGGTCTTCCAGCACACCTGGGCCGAAGGGCTACTCGACTTCACGTCGCCCGGGTACGTGGTGTCGTGGATCCCGCTGTTCCTGTTCGTGATCCTGGTCGGGTTGTCGATGGACTACCACGTGTTCGTGCTCGGCCGGATCCGCGAAGGCGTCGTCGATGGGCTGTCGGCCAAGGAGGCGGTCCGGAAGGGGATCACCGAATCGGCCGGCGTGGTGACGAGTGCGGCGGCGGTGATGGTGTCGGTGTTCGCGGTCTTCGCGACGCTGGGGATGATCGAGATGAAGCAGATGGGGGTCGGGCTCGCGGTCGCCGTACTGATCGACGCGACCCTGGTCCGGATCGTGATGCTGCCGTCGATCATGGTGTTGCTCGGCCGGAAGGCCTGGTGGCCCAACAAGCTGCACGCAGTACAGGCGAAGCATTCAGCCGATCGCGAGCTGATCTCAGTCTGAAGAGGTGAGGGGGCTTGGTCCACCAAGCCCCCTCATCCCATTAGTGCAGCTTGTACGCCGCGGTCAGCTTGGCGATCGCGGTGCTCAGGTCACCGGTGAGCGTCAGGTGGGCCGCGTCGGAGGTCAACTTCGAGGTGGCCTCGTCGAGGTTCTGCCCGATCTGGTCCTGGGCGATCCAGCGAGCCGCGCCGACCACTGCATCGTCGTCGGCGAACGAGTCCACCTTGGACTTCTGCAGGAACTTCCCGGCCTGGCCGAGAGCCGCCAATGCACCCGGTGCCTGCGGACCCGACCAGTCCTTCACCCGCAGAGCCAGCTCGATGTAGACCACCGCTGCGAGCGCTTGAGCATCCCGGGAACCCTTGCGCAGCAGGTCCTTCTGAGCCGTCGCCAGTTGCTGGCGAGCTGCCGCCTGGGTGGTCAGACCCCAGCCATACGGGTACTGCGGGTCGTACGCCGCGTCGCCGACATTCAGCGGCTCCTGATCAACCGACCGCGGCCAGGTGACCGGAAGCCGGCCGCTGAACGGGCGCTTGCCGAACAGCACATCCGCGACGCCCGTGCCTTCGGTGCCCGGAAGCCAGGACGCCACCAACGCGTCGATGTCGCCGAGCTGGTCCGCGATCACCTGCGGCCGGCCGGAGACGACCAGGACGACACACTTCATCGCCGCGCACACCTTGCTCACCGTCGCCTTGTCGGCATCGGTGAGACCGAGGGTGTGACCGTTGTTGCCGACGTCGCCGATGCCTTCGGCGTACGGCTTCTCGCCGACCACGACGACCCCGACGTCGTACCCATCGAGAGGTGCCGAGGCGTCCTGGCTGAAGGTCGCCGTTGGCGCGACCTGCTTGATCCCGTCCAGGATCGTCGTCCCGGTGGTGGTGTTACCGGAGGCGCCTTGCCAGGTGATGCTCCAGCCGCCCATCTGGTTGCCGAGATCGTTGGCGTTGCTGCCGGCAACGTAGACCTTCTTGTCAGTTGCAATGGGCAACAGGTTGCCATCGTTCTTCAATAGCACCTGGGACTTGGCCGCGGCCTCGCGGGCAACGGTCCGGTGCGCGGCCGAACCGACCTGGTCCAGCTTGCTGGTGTCGGCGTACGGGTGCTCGAACAGGCCGAGCTTGAACTTCTGGGTGAGGATCCGGCTGACGGCGTCGTCCACCCGGGCCTGGGTCACCCGGCCGGCGGTGACCTCGGCGGTCAGGCCGGTGATGAAGTCCGGGTAGTTGGTCGGCACCATGATCATGTCGAGGCCGGCGTTGATCGACGTACGGATGTCGCTCGGGTAGTCCCCGGGCAACTGGTCGATCGCCTGCCAGTCACTGATCACGAACCCGTCGAAGCCCATCCGCTGCTTCAGGACTCCGTTGATCAGCGCGGCGTTGCCGTGCATCTTCACCGGACCCTGGTCGTCACCGATGATGTCGACACTCGAGTACGACGGCATCACGGAGCCGACACCCAGATCGACGGCCGTCTTGAACGGATCGAGGTGGATTGCCTCCAGTTGCTGCGGAGTCACCTCGGTCACGCCCTGGTCGATCTTGTAGTTGCCGGTGGTCGACGATCCGTACGTCGTACCGCCGTCGCCCACGTAGTGCTTCGCGGTCGCCAGCACATGGTTGCTCTGGGCAAGCTGACTGCCGTCGGCCTTGCCCTGCATCCCGGTGATGACGGTCGCCATCGCCTTGACCAGGGCCGGGTCCTCGCTGATGCCTTCGTACGAGCGTCCCCAGCGGTCGTCGCGGACCACGCAGACGCACGGCGCGAAGTCCCACGGGATACCGGTCGCCCGTACTTCGGTTGCGGTCACCTCACCGGTGCGCTTGGCCAGATCCGGGTCGTGGGTGGCGCCCAGGCCGATGTTGTGCGGCAGGATCGTCGCGCCGATCACGTTGTTGTGACCGTGCACCGCGTCGACACCGTAGATGAGCGGAACCTGGAGACGGGTGGCCTGCGCGTTCAGCTGGAAAGTGTCGATCATCGCGGCCCAGCCGGCCGGGGTGTTCGGCGTCGGCACCGAGCCGCCACCGGAGAGCAGCGAACCGAGCGCGAAGGTGGCGATGTCGCTCTTGGACTTGAGCGCGTTCCGCTCGGCCTGGGTCATCTGGCCGACCTTCTCGGCCAGGGTCATCCGGCTGAGCAGGTCCTTGACGCGGAGCTTTACGGGAAGCTTGGGGTTCAGGTACGGGAGATCGTGGGCGTTGATGACGACCTGGGGGTTCGCCGGCGCCTTGGCTCCGGTGACGGTGAGCTCGAGCGGGATCGTCTCGGCGACCTCGGGGGTGTGGTCCTTCCTGGTGGTGACCTGGACCGACTGGGAAGTGCCGGACGGCGTACCGGCTGGAAAGGTGATCGTGCCCGAGACCGGGTCGTAGTCGCTTGCGCCCGCAGTACCGGTGCCCGTGCGGTAGCCGACGGTGACGGGCTCCTCCAGCGGCGAGCTTCCGGTCGTACCGATAGTCACCTTGATTTGGGCGGTGCCGCCTTCTTTGACCGGGTAAACCCCGGCGTCGGTGGTGACGCTGGCCTTGAGGGCCGGGTCGGCCTTGCCGTAGACCTCGACCTGGTCGATCGCGAACTCACCAGGATTTCCGACCGGCATGGTGATGGCGTAGCCCCACATCTGGGTCAGGTTGAGCACCTGGTCGATGCCGCCGACCGGCTGGTAGTCACCGCGGTAGTTGAGTTCCGCGAACGGGATCTCGACCAGATGCCAGCCTTCCCAGTCGTCGGTGAAACTTGTGTTCCACAATTCGGAAGCCTCGGCGTTGGCGCCGCCGTCCTTGATCTCGAAGAAGATCCGCTTGCCGGAACCGGGCGGCAGCGGCGCGGTGTTCTGGCCGAACCACCAGAACCTGATGCCCTTGTGCGCCGACCAGTCACCAGGGTTCTGGTCGAACGTCACGTCGTGGCTGAACCCGCCGTACCCGCTGATGTTGTACGTCCCATGCAGCACCTTCCCGCCCTGCGGCGCGTCGGCCCGGGCCTGGAACTCCATCGTCGGCGGGTCATCGGCGTCGCTGCCCCAGCCGAAGATGCCGGCGTTCGGCGGCGAGGCGAACGGCTCGGCCCCCTCGAACGAAGCCAGCACGATCGGATCCGGATCGTCGGCGGCGGCCTGGGAAGCGATCCCGAACGGCAACAGACCGGCCAGCAGGGCGGCCGTGGTGACGAGGGCCGTACGGCGTCTCGGCGGGCGGATGGCAGTCCACCTGGGCATGGGCGACTCCTCAGATACAGCGCGAGCCTCACGCACGCGTCGCCTGATGCTCAAGCCTCAATCCGCGCCGGTCAATAGCCCGCCGGTTCCGGAACTAGAGCGCTCTCACACCGCAAGATCGCCCCCGAACACCCCGGAAACCTGGTACGGCCGCGGTCTGGTCCAGGGATCAGTTGGTGTGGACGGTGATGGTGGTCGAGCCGGGGCCACTCGGGCGGACGTGGGTGGCGGCGCCGGGGCCGTGGAGGGTGGGCGTGCCGTCGGGGGTGAAGGTGAGGGCAGTGTTCTCGTCAATGGCCCAGCCTTCGAGGCCGGTGGCGAGGACGGCGTGGACCAGGCGGTAGAGGGTGCCCCATTGAGCGGCGTGGACGTCGACCATGAAGGGGACCAGGCCGAGGCCGGGGAGCACGGTCAGGTTCTGGAGGTCTTCGCCGAGTTCCTCGTCGCAGACGTCGAGGGTGCGGCCGCCGTAGGCCGTCTGCCAGCCGCCGACGAGGGCGCGCTCGGGGGCGATCGCGGAGCCGGCCGAGAACCCGCAGTACACGAGGCCTGCCGTGCGCGCCGCGTCGAGCCATTCGGTACCCGCGTCGACCAGCGTCTCCCGGTACGCCGGGGTCAGCCCGCCGGCGACGTACACGCCGGCCGTGCCGCTCAGATCGGCGGCGAGCGGTGGACGGGCCGGCGACACCGGTACGACGGTTACCTCGGTCGCCCCCGCGTCCTTCAGCGTCCCCTCCCACCGGGCGACGTCGAGATCGGGGTCGTCGAGCGCGAAGACCACGATCGACCCGCCCCCGCACGCCCGGACGAACCCCTCGTGCGCGACCTGGGCTTCCCGCCCACCACCGATCAGAAAGATCTCCACCCCCGCACCGTAGCCGCTCTGCACCCACCGACGGCGTCCCTTTTCTGAACGGGCGAGATGCAGGGATACCCGTGTTGTGGGGATGTGGTCTGGACAGGGCGCGTGGGGTACGTGACTGTGGGGCTGGGGTGGGGGCGTTGGGTCGGGGGGTCCGCTCATCGTGCTGTCTCTCACCCGTCGGCCGATGCCCGTCGGTGTTGGTCCTCCGTAGGCCCTGGGAGGAAACTGTGCGAAAGCTGTCCTATCTAGTGAGCAGCGTGCTGCTCATCGTCCCCGCGGTGGTTGTCACTGCTGGTCAATCCGCCTCGGCAGCGCCCGAGGCCGCGAAGCCGTCCAAGGTTCCGACGCTGCTGCGGGACACCGCCAAGCTCGCCGCCGTCTCGGCGAAGTCGCGGTCGGTGACACCGCTGTCGAAGTCGCTCGGCATCGACAGCGTCGGGCGGATCGGCGTTCAGCTGTACGCCGCTGCGCCGATCACCGCTGCCCAAGAAGCATCACTGACCTCGCTGGGCGTGTCGGTCGTGACGAACACCGCCGACGCGAAGCCGGTCGCCGGAGCCGATCTGCCCAGCACCGGCCTGGTCGCGACGACGATCCCGTACGACAAGCTCGACGCGGTCGCCGGCCTCGGCTGGGTGACGGCGATGCGACCGTCGCTGCGGCCTGCCGTCGATGTCGGCCCGGTGACGACCGAAGGGGTTCAGCTGCACAAGGCCGACCTGGCTCAGGCCAGGGGCCTCACCGGACGCGGCCAGAAGATCGGTGCGATCTCCGGCGACGTCGACCACCTGGCTGAATCTGTCGCGCAGGGCGAGTTGCCGCCCGACGTACAGGTGCTGCAGCAGGGCACGTACGACGATGACGAAGGCACCGCGATGCTGGAGATCATCCACGACCTCGCACCGCAGGCGAAACTGGCGTACGCGAGCACCCAGGACACCACGGCCCAATACGTCGAGGCGTTCCATACCCTGGCCAACGCCGGCGTCACGATGATCGCCGAGGACATCGCGCTGGACGACGAGCCCGCGTTCCAGCAGGGCATCGGCGCCGCCACCGCGGAAGGCCTCGCCAAGCACGGCATCTTCATCAGCTCGTCCGCCGGAAACCTCGGTGGCCGGCATGCTCCTCGAGTCACGGCGACCGGGACCGGGGCCGGCCCGGACGGTGTCGTCGGACCGTTCACGGGGTGCCCGAACGCGCCCGACAACGTGGTGAAGCTGCGCGGCGACGACACGACGTACAACCTCAACCTGCTGCCAGGTGCGACGGTCATGCCGACGCTGCAGTGGAGTGAGCCGCGAGCGGTCTACCCGACCGCCGGGCAGGGTGGATTCACCGACCTCAACCTGTACCTGATGGACGCGACCGGGACGCAGTGCCTCGCCGCCAGCAACGCAGTACAGGCTGACGGGGTCGGCGACACCATCGAGCAGTTCATCTACGAGAACACGACCGGCGTGGCGCAGCCCGCCAAGCTGGTGGTCGATGTCCAGAGCACCTCGTCGGCGAAGAAGGCGCCGGTGCTCGACCTGCGCTGGCGCGCGCTGTCGGCCGGCGTCCAGACGATCGACCCGCCGGAGCGGGCCGGTTCGATGAACCCGGACTCCAACTACCTCGGCTTCGCGACCAGCGCGGGTGCGGTGAACGCGAGCCTCTCGGTGGACCCGAAGACGATCGCCCTCGAGTCGTACTCCGCGGCCGGGCCGACCCAGATCATCACCAGCACGCGCTGCCCGGGTGGTAAGCCCGGCCCGTGCAAGGGCGTTGCCGGACCGCTCTCGGCGAGCTTCCCGGCGCCGTACTGGACTGCCTCGGACGGCGTCTCGGTGAGTGGCGTCGGACCGTTCGGTTCGGGGACGTGCCCGACTGCGGTGCAAGGACAATGCCGCTTCTTCGGTACGTCGGCGTCGGCGCCCTCCGCCGTCGGCATCGCGGCGCTGACCAGGCAGGAGTTCGGCGGCAAGCTGCCTCCGATCCTGCTGAACGGGATCCTCGCGGCCCGCGCCGAGCATCGTGACGGAGCCGCCTTCGGAGCAGGCGTGCTGAGCGCCCGCTGAGTTGGACGATCCGTTCCGGCCGGGGTTTTGGGCCCCCGGCCGGAACGGATCACTGCTCTTCTGTTTCGTAGTACGTCGAGGTGGGTTGCGGCGGATCGAGGCGTTCGGGCCGGCCCGTGAGTGGGACCTCGGCGAGGACCTCGGGGCGCATGTAGGGACGCTCGGGGTGCGCGTCGTGGTGGAAACGGACCAGCTCCACGGTGGGGATCGTGTCGGTGCCGGCCGAGTGGTGCCGATGGGTGGTGACCCAGTCGATCAGCGGTTGGGGGTTCGGGATGTCGGTGGTGAAGTGGAGCAGGTTGACGTACCAGATGTCTCGGCGGCCGTAGGGTTCTTCGAGCCAGGCATCGGATCCGAGTTCCTCCGCCAAGCGATCGAGCAGGCGGTCGGCCTGGTCGTCCAGGGAGGCGACCGCTGCCATCACGGTGCCGGCGGTGAGCGTCAGGCCGACGACCTCGACGCGCGCCGGAGCGCATTCCGCGGCTGCGCGTTCTATCGCCGCTCGGTAGCGCTGGATGGCCGGTTCCGCTGGATCGACGGCTGCGCGATACCACTCGAGGGCGCGGACCGTCAGGTGGGCCGACCCGATCTGACCGGTCTGCCAATGCCCGGGGCCGGCCAGTTCCGCGGCCTGCTGAGTGAGCTCATCCAGCCGCTTGGCCAGGAGGCCGTCGACCGCTGGTCGCAGCACGACGCTGACGGGCCAGCGGCCACCTTCCTCCGGCACGGTGTCGCGGCGATGCTGCCCGCCCGCGATCAGCGGTACGGCGTCGTCGTACAACTCGTCGAACTTCCCTACCCGAACCTGCTGTGACTCGATGATCGTTCCTCCTCGCTAACAACACTCGACCGAGTACGACGCGATCGCGGACCAACTGGTTCGAACGGCTACACCTGTTGCTTTTCTTGACCGGTTGCCGGCTGCCTGACAAACCGAGTCGCGGGTTTCTCCGCCAGGAGGCCAAGGACCTGCTGGCCGCCCTCCGTGAAGCGAGTCCGGGCGCGTCGCTCGCCGATGCCCAGCAAGCACTTGCCACGGAGTACGGACTGCGTGATTGGAACGCACTCAAGTCCGAGGCCGAGCGACGAGCGGCTTCGTTGCCTGCGGCCCCTGGTCTGGCGGCCGAACTGGCCGACGTCTTCGGTCTCGGGCTCATCACCGCTGCGGCGACGCCCGTTGCGTTCACGCCGATGGGACGGTCCTGGTCGCTGACCACAGATCGCGGTCGTTGGCTCGCGGTGACCGTCTACCCGTGGATCGACGAAGCCCAGGCCGGGCTCGGAGCTCGGCTCCGCGACGCGGCAGTTGCCGCAGGCCTCGTTGCGCCGACACCGGTGCGCAGCCCGGCTGGCCGCCTGCTCGAGCGAGCGCGTGCTGCCGGGAAGCCCTGGACCGGGCAGTTGGCCCGAACGCTGCCGGTGTTGTACGACCTGCGCACGATCGAGACATCCTTCGCTGTCGCCATCACCGGATACCTCAACTGGGCCTACAACACCATCTGCGAAGCAATCAGTCCGGCAGATCCCGAGCACGCCACCTTTGCCGACTTGGAAACCGTCGATCTCCTGAAGCAGCCGATGAGCCGCGAAGTGTTGGAGAAGTTGCTGACGGCAATCGACGCGTAGTCAGGTCAGGAGCGCTGCCAGCGGCGGCCGACGACGACCTCCTCCAGGCTGTTCAGCCGGCGTGCGAGGAGGTCGGCGCGGACGTCGGTCCTCGTCAGCGCCAGCAGGATGTCGGACGCGAGGTAGCTGGCGGACCGGGTTTCACAGGCAGCTCTGAGAACGTCTGGCGGCGTGCCTGTTTCCTGGGCGACGGCGTTCAGGACGGTCAGGTCGTGCTCGCCGCTGAGGGCGATCAGGAAGAAGTAGTCGTCGAGTGGATCGCCGAATCGCGCCCATTCGAAGTCCAGCAGGGCGGTGAGTTTCCCGTTGTCGGCCAGCCAGTTGTCCCAGAAGCAATCCGCGTGCACGGGCACATCGGCTTGGGCGTACGCCGGTGTGTCTGCGGCGATCCGGTGCAGCCCGGCGAGCAGCGTACGGCGTACGACGGCCTCGTGGTCGGCGACAGCGAGCCGTTCGACGAGGTCGATCAGGTCTACGCGGCTGACGAAGCCGCCGTGGTCGAGCGGCTGCCGGAGAATCTCCTCCGCATCCTTCGACGGCGTCCAGCTATGGAGGAGGTCGAGTCGCCGGACAGCCTGCTCGGCAAGGGATCGCGCTGTCGCCGCGTCAGCTCCGGGGAGACCTGCTCCAGGAGCTGCACCTGGTGCCCGCTCGTAACACGCGTAGCGGAACTCCCCGTAGAAGCCTTCGCCGAGCAGCGCCGGGCTGAGACCGGCGGGCAACTCTGCGGCCAGCGCGATCTCCCGATCCAACCGAGGGTGCTCCGCCAGCTTGACCACGATCTCCGCCCCGAGAAACACCTGATTGGACAGGCTCTCCACAGCAACCAGCTCACCAGGATCCCGGCCCAGAACGTTGCCACCGACTTCACGTGCCGCCTGCGCCAGGATCACGCCATCAGCTTAAGACTTTCTGTCCCTGGCAAAGGTCCGGCGGTAGGCGGTCGGGGTGGTGGCGAGCGTCTTGGTGAAGTGCTGGCGGAGGAGAACCGGACTGCCGAATCCGCTGGCGGTCGCGATCTGGCCGATGGTGAGATCGGTGGTTTCGAGGAGCTCCTGGGCTCGGTGAACGCGGAGGCGGATGAGCCACTGCAACGGCGTACCGCCTGTCTGGGCACGGAACTGCCGGTTGAGAGTGCGAGTACTCATCGCGGCCCGCGTCGCGATGCCGGTGAGGGTGAGCGGCTCGGTCAGGTGCTCGTGCATCCAGCGCATCACCGGCTCCAGCGAGCCTTCGGTGTCGACGACGGGTGCGGTCAGGTACTGCGCTTGGCCGCCGTCGCGATGAGGCGCCATCACGAGCCGGCGCGCGACGTTGGTGGCAACCGCAGACCCGTGATCCTTCCGCACCAGATGGAGGCAAAGATCCAAGCCTGCGGTCACTCCGGCCGACGTGAGCAGGTCGCCGTCGTCGACGTACAAAAGCTCGGTCCGTACGTCGACAGCCGGGAATCGTCTGGCCAGCTCGGCGGCGTGGGCCCAATGGGTCGCAGCAGGCCGCCCATCGAGCAGCCCGGCTTCGGCGAGCACGAACGCACCGGTGCAGATCGAGGCGATCCTGATTCCCCGGCGGTGCGCCTCACGGACAGTCGCCAAGACTTCGGGTGAGACGACGTGCGCGGCGGGCACGATCACGGTGTCGGCTTCCAGTGCATCCTCGAAGCGATAAGGCGCTTGAGCTCGAAAGACGTCGACCCCGTGCGCCCGCACCGTAGTACCAGCTGCACTCCCACACACGCGTACGTCGTACAGCGACTCACCACTCACCGGATCGAAGGCGGCTGCAAACACCTGACAAGCCCCCGCCAACTCCACCCCTACGACCCCATCACCTGCCAACACCCCGACAATCCGCATACCTCGAACCTCACTGTCGTCGCTGGCTTGAATCTAGCCAACAGCGTCTTGTGAGCCACTCTTCTTTCCCGCGTACGCCCGGCAACCTTGTCCCATGCGAATCGACGTGCTGGTGTTCGACGGGTTTGCCGAAGTGGACGTGATCGCGACGTACGCGGTGTTCGCGAACGCGCGAGGGCGGGGGATGCCGGTGGAGCCGAGGCTGGTGACCGCCGACGGTGCCCGCGAAGTGATCGGTTGCTACGGCACGAAGTACGGCGATCTGTCGTTGTGGGATCCGGCTTCGGCGCGTGTGCTCGCCGTCTCCGGCGGGTGGATCAAGGAGGAGATCGAGCGTGGTGTGATTCCCCGGCAACTGGCTGAGGCGAAGGCGCTGGGCGGCGACCACCTGGTTCTCGCTGGGATCGACTCCGGCTCGCTCCTGCTCGGTGCGGCCGGCTTGATCAACGGTCGCCCGGCGACGACTCACCGGATGGACTACGGATGGCTCGCCGAATGGGCCGAGGTGATCGATGCCCGCATCGTCGACGACGGCGACCTGGTCACCTGCGGCAGCGGCTGGCTGGCCGGCATCGACCTTGCCTACTGGCTACTGGAACCCGAACTAGGGATGACCGAACAGATCGTCGCCCTAGAACAATGGACCGGCCGAGACCGCCAAGGCACAGTCTGGACCCGCCGTTCGGACGGCTGAGCACGAAAGCGTCCCCTCGACGGGTGCGGATTAAGAAGTAATGGTTGGGGAATTGAGAAGGGATTCAGTGGGTGGAGTGCTGGACCGGTTCAGGGGTGGGCGGGTTGGATTGGGGGCATGACTACACGGTTTGGCATGTTCGTGCCGCAGGGCTGGAAGATGGATCTCGCCGGGTTCAGTGACCCGGTGGAGCAGTGGGAGGCGATGACGGATGTCGCCAAGAAGGCGGACGAGGGGTCGTGGGACTCGATCTGGTTGTTCGATCACTTCCACACGGTGCCGGAGCCGAGTACCGAGAGCACCTTCGAGTGCTGGACCACGACGGCGGCGCTCGCTCGGGACACCAAGCGGGTGAACATCGGCCAGATGGTCGGCTGCAACGGGTACCGCAACCCGGCGCTGTACGCCAAGATCGCTTCCACCGTTGACGTTGCGAGCCACGGCCGCCTGTACGCCGGACTCGGCGCGGGCTGGTACGAGCACGAGTGGAAGGCCTACGGCTACGAGTGGACCGAGACCAAGGAGCGGATGGCCGCGTTCCGCGAGGCCACCGAGATCATCCACAAGATGTGGACCGAGGACGAGCCGGTCTTCAACGGCAAGCACTACTCGATCGACAAGCCGATCAACGAGCCGAAGGGTGTGCGCAAGCCGCACCCGAGTTTCTGGATCGGCGGCGGCGGCCCGCAGGTGACCCTGAAGCTGGTCGCCAAGTACGCCGACGCGGCGAACATCGGTGGTGGAAATCCCGAGGTGATCAAGGAGAAGGCGGCCATCCTCAAGAGCCACTGCGACGCGATCGGGCGCGACTACAACGAGATCATCAAGTCGACCGGGATCAACGCGTTCCCGATCGACAAGGGTGACGACCCGAAGCGGGCGACCGAGAAGGCGCTCGGCCCGATGGACTGGGAGCGGTTCTCCAAGGACAACCTGATCGGCACCGAGGACGAGATCGCGAACAAGGTCGAAGCAGCCCTCGAAGCCGGCGCCGACTACATCATCTTCTACGTCCCCGGCGTCGCCTACGACCTCGATCTGGTCACCCGGATGGAACAAATCACCAAGCGCTTCGCCTGACCGAATCGCAAGGGTCAGCACACCAAACTGCGGGTCTGGACATGTCATGCCATGTCCAGACCCGCCACTCCCCGTCCAAACCTCCGGCAGAAACAGGGCGACGCCACGAAGCCGGGGGGAGGGGCTCCGTGGCGTCGCCGGTGGCGCGCCGAGGGGGAGGGGTGGGGGCAGGCGCGCCAGTCTGTGGGTGGTCAGTTCCCGAGAATGCCTCCGCCGAGCACTCCGAGCAGACCCAGCAGCGACAGGATGTTGCGGATCGCCTGGTCGACCGCGGCGGTACCGCCGGTCTGGAAGGCGGTCACGCACTTCTGCAACTGCTCCTGGGTCGGGTGGGTGATGGTGACCTTCGACAGCTCCGACTGGCAGTAGGTCGCGGCCTGGGAGAGCTGGCTCACCGTGCTGCCGACCGTGCCCACGATCAGGCCGGCCGCGGTCTGCAGCGTGGTCGTGCCCGGCGGCTTGGACGGCGTCGTCGGAGGCGGCGTGGTCTTCGGCGGCGTGGTGGGCTTGCTCGTCGGCGGCTTGCTCGTCCCGGTGCCCGGCTTGTTCGGCGTCTGGGTCGGCCGGCTGCCCGGCTTCTGGGTCGGGGTGCTGCCCGGCTTCCCGTCGCCACCCTGGGTGGTGGTCTGGGTCGGCCGGCTGCCGGTCGGGTAGACCGGCAGGTCGATCGCCTGCGGCAGGTTGTTGTCCGCCGGTGCGTCGATGGTCGGGTCGTTGATCTGGTCGCCGGCCCGGTCGATGCCCTGGCCATCGGTCTCGGTGCCGTTGCCGACCGCGATCCAGCTGCCACCGGCGTACGCCTTGGCGATGCTGATCACCAGGTCGGCGTACGACTGGGAGTGGTTGTAGCGCAGGATCGCCTTGTTCAGGTCGCCGGCGTCGGACAGGTTCGTGTCGCCGGAGCACAGGTAGACGGCGGTCGACATCGCCGCGTCGTCGATGTCCTGCGGGTTCTTGACCCCGTCGCCGTCACCGTCGACGCCGACCGACTGCCAGGTGCCCGGGATGAACTGCATCGGCCCGACCGCGCGGTCGAAGGCGGAGTCGCCGTCGAGCTTGCCGGCATCGGTGTCGTTGATCTTCGCGGTCGACGAGCCGTCCAGCCGGGGCCCGTAGATGCCCGGTACGGCGACGCCGTTCGGGGTCAGCGCGTTGCCGCCGAAGCGGCCGTGGTTCGACTCGACCCGGCCGATCGCGGCGACCAGCGTCCAGGGCAGTTTGCAGCCCGGATCGACCTGGGTCATCACCTGCTGGGCCCGCGAGTACGCCCGCAGGGCCGCGGTCGGGATGCCGTTGCGGGACAGTCCACCGATCACCTGGGTCGGCTGCTCACCGGGGTCGACGCCGTTGCCGACCTTGCCGGGCACCGGGATGTTCGCCGGGTCCGAGATGGTCTGCTGCGGCACCACCACCGGAGTGTTCTTGCCCAGCCCCTGACCCAGTGCCGCGGTCGCGACCGCCGGGTCGTCCGTGGCGCTGACGGTGAACGCGCACGCGAACAACGCCAGCGGCACCAGCGGCGCCACCTGACGCCACCCGCCGTTCATGGCGTGACGCTTGCCCTTCGCCATCGATGATCCCCTCCGTGACTCATCGACCTGCCCCGCCCCCACGCTGCGGACACGTCTACTTCCTCGGTCCCGGCCACCGTCCGTACTTCGTCTAACGCCGCTCCCGTGCATGGGGTTACGAGCGGGCGCTGACAGTCATCGGCCGGTCACCGGGTACCCATACTGGCGCGTAACAACGCACAAGTGAAGCCCCTGATCGCTACTGACAGCGAATCGTGGCCGTCCCCGCCCACCGGACGCACTGGTCTGTCGGGGAGAATGGCGGCGTGTCCGACACCGAACGTTCCGCCAAGCTGTTCGATCGCGCCTCCGCCGTCACGCCGGGGGGAGTGAACTCGCCGGTCCGGGCCTTCCGCGCCGTCGGCGGGGTGCCGCGCTTCATGGCCTCCGGTGACGGATGTCACATCACCGATGTGGACGGCAATACCTACGTGGACCTGGTTTGCTCCTGGGGCCCGATGCTGCTCGGCCACGCGCACCCCGAGGTGACGGCCGCCGTCCAAGCAGCGGTCAGCCGAGGCACGTCGTACGGAACGCCGACCGAGGCAGAGGTCGAGCTCGGCGAAGAGATCGTGGCCCGTACGCCGGTCGAGAAGGTGCGCCTGGTTTCGTCGGGCACCGAGGCGACCATGTCCGCGCTCAGGCTCGCCAGGGGCGCGACCGGCCGGGCCAAGATCGTGAAGTTCGCCGGCTGCTACCACGGCCACGTCGACGCGCTGCTGGCCCAGGCGGGCTCAGGCGTCATCACCCTCGGCATCCCCGGTACGCCGGGGGTCACCGAGGCCACCACCGCAGACACGATCGTCCTGCCCTACAACGACCAGGAAGCGGTCACCGCGGCGTTCGCGCAGTACGGCGATCAGATCGCGGCCGTGATCACCGAGGCCGCCCCGGGCAACATGGGCGTCGTACCGCCGTCGAACCACTTCAACGACTTCCTCGCCAAGACCTGCAAGGCCAACGGCGCGCTGTTCATCTCCGACGAGGTGATGACCGGCTTCCGGATCACCCGCTCGGGGTTCTTCGGCCTGGGCTACGACACGATCGCGCCCGACCTGATGACGTTCGGCAAGGTGATGGGTGGCGGCTTCCCGGCCGCGGCGTTCGGCGGTCGCGCCGACCTGATGAGCCACCTCGCGCCCGAAGGTTCCGTCTACCAGGCAGGCACCCTGTCCGGGAACCCGATCGCCACCACGGCCGGCCTGACCACCCTGCGGCTGGCGACCGAGGATGTCTACAAGAAGCTCGACCAGACGGCCGAGACCGTCGTACGGATCGTCACCTCGGCGTTGGGCCGCAACGGTGTGCCGCACCGCACACAGAGCGCCGGGAACCTCTTCAGCATCTTCTTCGTGGACTCTGCGGACGGTGTGACACGGCCGATCCGGGACTTCACCGGCGCCAGTGCGCAGGTACTGCCCCGGTACGCCGCGTTCTTCCATGCCATGCTGGACAACGGTGTCTACCTGCCGCCGAGCGCCTTCGAGGCCTGGTTCGTGAGTGCCGCGATCGACGACGACGCTCTAGCCACCATCGAGAAGGCAGCGTTGGTGGCCGCGAAGGCCGCCGCGGCTGTAGAGAACTGAAGGGATCCACAGCGGTGACCGAAACCACGGTCGTGCACCTGATGCGTCACGGCGAGGTGCACAACCCGACCGGCGTGCTCTACGGCCGGATCCCCGACTTCCACCTGTCCGAGCTGGGCCGGAAGATGGCCGAGCGGGTCGCCGAGCACGTGGCCGGCCGCGACATCGTGCACCTGGTCAGCTCCCCGCTGGAGCGGGCCCAGGAGACGATGGAGCCGATCGCCAAGGTGTTCGGGCTGACCCCGGACATCGACGAGCGGGTGATCGAGGCGGCGAACCAGTTCGAGGGCAAGAAGTTCGGCGTCGGCGACGGCGCGCTGCGCCAGCCGAGCGCCTGGTGGCTGCTGCGGAACCCGTGGAAGCCGTCCTGGGGTGAGCCGTACGCCCAGCTGGTCCGCCGGATGCGCGACGCGATCGAGACCGCCCGGCAGAAGGCCGCCGGGCACGAGGCGCTGATCGTGTCGCACCAGCTGCCGATCTGGATCGTCCGGTCCGCGATCGAGCACCGCCATATGCTGCACGACCCGCGCAAGCGCCAGTGCAGTCTGGCGAGCCTGACCTCGTTCACCTTCCACGGCGACGAGATCGTCTCCGTCGGCTACGCGGAACCCGCCAAGGACCTGCTGCCGGTCAAGAACTCGAAGAAGTTCGCGGGCGGCGCGTGATGAGAGCCCGTACGCCGCTCCTCGCCCTCGCGGTGCTTCTGGTCGCGACGGCCTGCAGCTCCGGCAAGGACGCGAGCCAGAACCGCGACGGCCAGACCGGCTTCGTCAGCGGTTCCGGCCGGGTCTCCACCTTCGCTCCGGACAAGCGGGAGAAGGCCCCGGACTTCAAGGGCACCACGCTGGACGGCAAGCAGTGGGACTTCGCGGACCAGACCGGCAAGATCGTCGTGCTGAACGTCTGGGGCTCATGGTGCCCGCCGTGCCGGAAGGAAGCGCCGGACCTGACCGCTGCCGCCAAGGAGCTCGGCTCGGATGTGCAGTTCATCGGGCTGAACACCCGGGATCTCGACAAGGCGCCGCCGCTCAAGTTCGTGCAGGAGTTCGGCGTACCGTTCCCGAGCATCTACGACCCGAACGGCAAGCAGTTGCTCCGGTTCCGCGGCCAGAAGATCTCCGCGACCTCGATCCCGTCGACGCTGGTGATCGACAAGCAGGGCCGGGTCGCCGCCCGAGTGCTCGGCGCGGTCACCAAGGACACCCTCATCGGCATGGTGAAGGACGCAGGGTGAAGAGGGAAAACGCGGGCTGCTGGGTGACTCGCATGGTGAAGGACGCTGAGTGAGTCTGCAATGAGGCTTTCAGTGAGGAACAGCCGTGGGTGAGTGGTTCGCCCAGTCGATGACGGGCTCGATGCTGGTCGCGTTGCCGATCGCCGTCCTGGCCGGCGCGATCTCGTTCTTCTCACCCTGCGTCGTACCGCTGCTACCCGGCTATCTGTCCTATGTCACCGGGTTGTCCGCCGCCGAGCTGGACACCGCCAAGCGCGGCCGGATGCTCGCCGGGACCGGATTGTTCGTGCTCGGCTTCTCGGCCGTCTTCATCCTGACCGGTGTGCTGTTCGGTGCCGTCGGCAACGCTTTGATCGACCACCAGACCGTGATCACCCGGGTGCTGGGCGCGGGCACCGTCGTACTGGGCCTCGTCTTCCTTGGTGGCTTCGGGTTCCTGCAGAAAGATCTGCGGGTGCACCGGGTGCCGGCCGTCGGGATCGCGGCCGCGCCGCTGCTCGGCGTACTGTTCGGCTTCGGCTGGACGCCGTGTATCGGCCCGACGCTCGGCACGGTGATGGGCCTGGCGACGACCGAGGGCAGCACCGCGCGGGGCGCTACGCTGGCGTTCGTGTTCAGCCTCGGGCTGGGCCTGCCGTTCATCATCGCCGCCCTGGCGTTCCGGAAGATGCTCGGCGCCGTCGCCTGGGTGCGCAAGCACCAGCTGCTGGTGATCCGCATCGGCGGCGTACTGATGATCGCCGTCGGACTACTGCTGCTGACAGGGGTTTGGGATTCGATGACCGCCGACTTGAGGCAATGGGTCGCCCAGTTCGGGACGGCGGTCTGATGACGGAGATCAAGGATCGCGTCGTCGCTCCCTCCGAAGAGCCGCCCGGCGAACCGCCCGCGCTCGGCCTGATCGGCTGGCTGCGCTGGACCTGGCGGCAGCTGACCTCGATGAAGACGGCCCTGGTGCTGCTCTTCCTGCTCGCCCTCGGCGCCGTCCCCGGATCGCTGATCCCGCAGACCGCGATCGACCCGGTCAAGGTCTCCGACTTCTTCGAGGCCCATCCCAAGCTGGGCCCGTTCTACGACAAGCTCGGCCTGTTCGCCGTCTACAAGTCGCCCTGGTTCTCCGCGATCTACCTGCTGCTGTTCATCTCGCTGATCGGCTGCGTGGTGCCGCGGCTGCAGGTCTACCTCAAGGCGCTCCGGGCCCGGCCGCCGAAGCCGCCGCGCAACCTGAACCGGCTGCAGGGCTACCAGACCTTCGAGGTCGACGGCGCCGACGAGGTCCTCGAGGCTGCCGCCACCGAACTGCGCCGCCGCCGGTTCCGGGTCGAGTCGTACGACGGTGCGCTCGGCGCCGAACGTGGTTACCTCCGCGAGGCCGGCAACCTGCTCTTCCACTTCTCCTTGATCCTCGCGCTGATCGGCGTCGCCTGGGGTGCCCTGTTCGGCTACCGCGGCACCGTATTGGTTGTCGTCGGCAAGGGATTCTCGAACTCCGTGGCTCAGTACGACGACTTCACCCCGGGCCGCGTCTTCACGCCCGACGACCTGCCGCCGTTCTCGCTGACGGTGATGGACTTCGAGGCGAAGTTCCAGACCGACGGCCCGCAACGCGGTGCGGCGCGCGAGTTCAACGCGAACATCACCTACTCCGAGACGCCGGACTCACCGGACAAGTCCTACGACCTGCGCGTGAACCACCCGCTCAAGGTCGACGGCACCAGCGTCCACCTGCTCGGCCACGGCTACGCACCGAAGGTCACCGTGACGGACGGCAAGGGGCAGGTCGCATTCTCCGGTCCGGCGCCGTTCCTCCCGCAGGACAGCAACTTCTCGTCGTTCGGCGTGGTCAAGGCCCCGGACGCGCGACCGGTCCAGCTCGGCTTCGAAGGGTTCTTCCTGCCGACCGCGGTGATCGACCAGCGCGGCCCGACCTCGATCTTCCCCGACGACCTGAACCCCGCCCTGGTGATGACCGCGTACTACGGCCGTCCGGCGACCGAGGACGGTAAGCCGGAATCCGTGTACCAGCTGGACAAGTCGAAGCTGACCCAGTTCGGCGACGGCAAGGGCGACAAGCTGCGGTTCCAGCTCGCACCCGGCCAGAGCATCACGCTGCCGAATGGCGCCGGCACGTTGAAGTTCGACGGCTACAGCCGCTGGGTGAAGCTGCAGATCAGCCACACACCCGGGCTGGACCTGGCCCTGGCCGGGATCTGCCTGGCCATCCTCGGCCTGATGGGTTCGCTGTTCATCCACCCGCGGCGTACCTGGGTGCGGGTCCGCACCAAGGACGGGCGTACCGTGGTCGAGGTCGCCGGGCTGGACCGGGGGCCCGAACGCGGCCTGGGTGACGAGATTCAAGCCATCGCAGAAGTCTTGAAGAAGAAGCAGGAGCAGCCATGAGCGAGGAGACCTTCGCGCACGTCTCCAACCTGGTCATCCCGACTGCCACGGTGATCTACGTGCTGGCGATGGTGGCCCACGCGATGGAGTGGGCGACCGGCCGGGCGGCCAAGGGTTCAAAGGTTTCAGTGGAGCAGTCTGCTGAGGTTCTCGTCGGCTCTGGTGGTGCGGCGACTGTCGTACCTGCCATTGAGCAGGACAACTCCGAGACAGACAAGGCTGCTGCTGCGAGCCGGATCGGCCTGCTGCTCACCTGGTTCGCGTTCGTACTGCACGCGGCTGGCGTGCTCACTCGTGGTCTCGCGGCGGGTCGCGTGCCGTGGGGCAACATGTACGAGTTCTCCATCACGTCGTCGCTGGCGGTCGCGGTGGTCTACCTGGCCTTCGTGCACCGCTACAAGATGCAGTGGCTCGGTCTCGGCGTCACGCTGGTGATCGCGGCAGTGCTCGGCCTGGCAACGCTGCTCCTCTACACCCCGGCCGGCCCGCTCGTCCCTGCGCTGCACTCGTACTGGCTCGTCATCCACGTGTCCGCCGCTGCCATCTCGGGTGGCGCGTTCACGGTCGGTGCACTGATCTCGATCCTCTACCTGGTGAAGTCCCGCGCCGAGCGACGGGTGCTGGCCGGCGGCACGATGTCCCCGTCGCTGAAGCGGCTGCCGAGCGCCGAGGCGATGGACGGTACGGCGTACAAGGTGCTCGCGTTCGCGTTCCCGCTGTGGACCTTCGGTGTCCTGGTGGCCGGGCCGATCTGGGCCGAGTACGCATGGGGCCGGTACTGGGGCTGGGACCCCAAGGAGGTCTGGGCGCTGGTCACCTGGGTCGTCTACGCGGCCTACCTGCACGCGCGGGCGACCGCCGGCTGGCGTGGACGGCCGGCGGCGACGATCGCGATCGTCGGCTGGCTGGTCTTCCTGTTCGACTTCGTCGGCGTGAACCTGCTGGTCTCCGGACTGCACTCGTACGCCGGGGTGTGAGATGAAGGAATTCGCGATCTACACCGGGCTGCGGCTGGTCCTGTTCGCCGCGGCCTTCGGGATCCTCTGGGTCGCCCTGCACACCCTGCTGGGCATCTTCCCGCTGCTCCTGCTGGCCCTGATCATCTCCTCGATCCTGGCCATCTTCGTCCTCCGGGCCGCCCGCGACCGGCTGACGGCCAACATCGAACAACGCGCGGGACGGATTGCTTCCCGCATCCAGGCGGCCCGTTCCGCCGAGGACGAGGACTGATTTCGGTACTCCCGCTCAGCTGAGCCGGAATTCGTAGTACCAGTGGGTCATTGGTACTGAGCGTGACATAGGCCACTCTGCCCTTTGGCGCAAAATCATTTGTGCATCTCTTCACATGAGTCTTATCGTGGTTGATGAAACGAAACCGTTTCGTTCTATCAGTACCCAATCAACCACACAGGGTGATCATCAACTCATGTCAGACAGCGTCGAAGCCGGTCCGCGCCAGCGGCCCAGGGTCGAAGGTGGCCGCGAAGAGGAGATCCTCGACGCGACCGTCGAGGTCGTCGCCGAACTGGGCTACGACCGGCTGACCATGGATGCGGTGGCCACGGCCGCCAAAGCCAGCAAGGCGACGCTGTACCGGCGCTGGTCGACGAAGGCCGAGCTCGTGGTCGACGCGATCAGCCGGGCGAAGGGCTGCCCGATGCCCGAGGACGTCGACACCGGGAGCCTGCGGGGCGACCTGATCTCGATGTCCTGTAACGAGGGTGGGTTCACCTCCGAGCTGCCGATGTCGGTGATGGCCGGTCTGCTGACCGCGCTGCACCGGGACGCGGACCTGCAGAAGGCCTTCAAGGAGCGCTTCCTGGCGCCCCGGCTGGCCCTCACCAACGGCGTCTTCGAGCGCGCCGTCCAGCGGGGGGAGATCGGTGCCGAGGTCGACATCGAACTGCTGTCGCAGACGCTGCCCGCGGTGATCATCCACCACGCCTTCGTGCTCGGCATCGAGCCGACCGAAGACCTGATCCTGCGCGTGATCGACCACGTGATCCTGCCTGCGGCGCGGGGGTCGCAGGTGAGCTGACCGGTGTGGGGCCGGACTCAGCGACCAACAGCCAGTAACACCCAAGAGGGGAACATCCAGAAATGTCTGAAGACGTCATCAAGACCGACTCGTCGGAGTCGGTAGAAGGGGCGCCTGCGCACGGTCACCGCAATCTCGGGATCGCGCTGGCGCTGATCAGCATGGCGCAGCTGATGGTCGTGCTGGACGGCACCATCGTCAACATCGCCCTGCCACACATCCAGATCGACCTGGGCTTCAGCAACGCCTCGCTGCCGTGGGTGGTCAACGCCTACGCGCTGGCCTTCGGTGGTCTGCTGCTGCTCGGCGGCCGGATCGGGGACATCCTCGGCCGCCGCAAGGTGTTCATGTTCGGTGTCGTGCTGTTCGGCATCGCTTCCTTCCTGGGTGGTATCTCCCAGAACGAGACCCTGCTGCTCGCCAGCCGGATCCTGCAGGGCGTCGGCGCCGCCGCCGCCTCGCCGAACGCGCTCGCGCTGATCACCACCACCTTCCCGGCCGGCAAGGAGCGCAACCGCGCGATGGCCGTGTACGCCGCGATGTCAGGTGCGGGTGCCGCGGTCGGCCTGATCCTCGGTGGCCTGCTGACCGAAGCCTCCTGGCGCTGGACGTTCTTCATCAACACCCCGATCGGCCTGATCGTGGCCTTCCTGGCCATCCGCTACCTGGGTGAGTCGGCCCGTCAGCGCGGCAAGTTCGACATGCCGGGCGCGATCACCGGAACCGTCGGTCTGACGGCGCTGGTCTACGGCCTGACGCACGCCGGTCAGGACGGCTGGGGCAACGGGGTGACGCTGGGCTTCATCATCGGTGGTCTGGCGCTGATCGCCGTCTTCCTCGGCATCGAGGCCCGGTCCCGGCACGCGCTGATGCCGTTCCGGATCCTGGCCAACCGGACCCGCGGGGTCAGCTTCTTCGTGATGCTGGTCGTCGGTGCCGCGATGTTCTCGATGTTCTACTTCCTCGGCATCTACATCCAGAACGTGCTCGGCTACAGCGCACTGAAGACCGGTTTCGCCTTCCTGCCGTTCAGCTTCGGCATCGTGGTCGCGGCGCAGCTCGCCTCGGTCCTGATCGCCCGGATCGATCCGCGCTGGATCGCCGGCGCCGGTTCGGCGGTCGCGGCCGGCGGTCTGTTCGGCTTCCACCAGCTCACGGTGGACTCGCACTACCTGGGCGGTCTGCTGCCGTTCATCCTGCTGCTGTCGTTCGGCATGGGCCTGATCTTCGTGCCGCTCACGCTGACCGCGGTCAGCGGTGTCGCGGACACCGACTCGGGTGTCGGCTCCGCAGTACTGAACACCGTTCAGCAGATCGGTGGTGCGGTCGGCCTGGCGCTGCTCGGCACGGTCTCCACCAACGCGATCAAGGACAAGTTCACCGAGCTCGCTCCTGGGCTGGCGCAGGCTTCACAGGCGTCGCCCGACCAGGCCAAGCAGCTCCAGGCGCAAGCCACCGCGGTCGCCACCACCCACGGCTTCACCACCGCGTTCCTGGTCTCCGCCTTCATGTTCGTCGGCGCGGCCCTGATCACCCTCATCGGCCTCTCCGTCAAGCACAAGGACCTGGCCAACGACGGCAAACCAGTCCACATCGGCTAACCCGTCTCCACAAGCAGGGCCGCATCCCGGGGGCGGGGTGCGGCCCTCCTTTGTTTTGTACTACGGGAAGAACCCTGCCCAACGCAGGCTCCTACGTCGCCTGCTCCCCATCCCCCAGCTATGGACGCTCCTACGTCGCGTCCTCGTGCCTCTCAAGCAGCAGTTGCAACCGCGACCCCATGCTCGCCAGCTGATCATCGTCGGCCTGAGACCCGCGCTCAGTGACAACTCCGTGTGAATTGACCGAGGTCAGATGCTGGCATCGACACCGATCATGACCTCGCTTCGCTGACCTGCTGCCCGCGGATCGGCGATGAGTCGCGTGCCGAGGGACATGAGATGTTGCCCTGGGGGTGGCTGCGTCAGGCTCCTCGCTGGAGGGGCAATCCATTTCCTGGTGCATACGTCATGTCCGTCGGTACGCCTATGGTCGGCGTACGTTCCGGCATGTGAGCCCTGTGGCTCAGTTCTTCAGGGGTTTGCGCATGATGCGTTCTCGGGCTTTTCCGTCGGGCATGAGGTCGCCTGGTTCGTCGGTGTCCTGGTAGCCGCTGCGGGTGTAGAGGGCGTGCGCCTTTTCGTTGCCTTCGACAACTGAAAGTATGAGGGTGTGGGAGCCGGCGGCTCGGGCCGCGGACTCGATGCGGGCCAGCAGGGCGTCGCCGACGCCTTGGCCTCGGCCGGATGGGGCGATCCACATCGAGATGAGGGCGGTGACGCCGGGTTCGGTGTCGTCGGGGACGCCGGTGGCCATGCCGATCGGGGTGCCGTCGAGGACGGCGATCAGGTTGAGTGAGCCGGGGAGTTCGAGGCGGGCGCGCCAGCGGCTTTCCTCGGCGTCCACCCAGTCGGCGAGTTGGGAGCCGAAGGCGAACGGGGCGTCGGCGAGTGCTGCCAAGCGCAGTTCGCGCCAGAGCTTCCAGTCGTCCGGAGTGAGTTCAAGAAGTTCGATCACGCCGACAGCCTCGTCGCCCCCGGGGTCGGCAAGCAACCGGTTTGACCGGCCGGCGGGGGAGGGGGTTGCCCGCCGGCGGGTCAGCTGAAGATACGGCCGCCGGCGGCCAGTTGTCACTAGCTGGAGTTACTCAACTACAGAACTCGGTTTGCGGATCCAGGTCATCGCCGGCGGCAGCCAGTAGAACGGGATCAGGACGGCGAAGACGGCGAGGCCGAGGACCGGTACGACGGCGCCGAGCAGCGTGCCCACGCCGTACAGGATGGGGCCGAGATAGAAGCGATGGGCGATCGCCTTCGCCTCGGCCGGGGTGATGCTGGGGCCGAGCAGCCGGTGGTTGCGCCGGGCGTACTCCCAGATCGCGTTGAACGGGAAACCGCCGGCCACCAGCACCACGCCGTACAGGACGACGGCTGTCCGTTCGGACTCGCCGTCGCGGAAGGCGGCGGCTAGCACGCCCGCACTGAACGGGATGAAGACGACCAGCATCAGCAGCAGCGTGTTGAGGAACAGCAACATCCGGTCGGCGGTCTGGATGTGGTCGAACATCGCATGGTGGTTCGCCCAGATCAGCCCGATCACCAGGAAGCTGATCACGAATCCCAGGTACGACGGCCAGAGGTGGCCCAGCGAGGACAGCAGATGACTGGTGTCCTCCGGCACCTTGATCTCGATGATCAACAAGGTGATCGCAATCGCGAACACCCCGTCGCTGAAGGCTTCCAGGCGCGCCGTTTTCACGGCCAGACCCTAACTCAGGGCCCGGTCGGTGCTCAGCGAATTTTGGAGGAGACCCAGTCGCGGACCCCGCCGAGGCCCTCGCTCATGTCGCGGAGGAGTTTGGCGAGCGGGTCCTGCGAGCGGGCGAAGGCTTCGGAGTACGACTTGGCCGCGTTCTTCGCCTCCTGCGACATCGACGCGTCGCCGTCCTCCTGGCGCTTCGGGTAGCTGCCGGAGACGATCGCCGTGTACTCACCCTCGTCGACCCAGCGGCGCAGCTCGTGCGCCCGTACGACGGCCAGCGGGTGCGTCGCCGCCTCGAGCAGCAGTAGCTTGAGCACGCTGTCGCGCAGGTCGCCGGCGCTCTCGTACTCCGTGCCCTGCGCCAGGAACGCGGTGGTGTCCAGCTCCTCAAGCTGCCCACCGCTGGCCAGCTTCATCTGGACGCGCAGCGCAGCAGCGGGATCCTGTACTGCGAGCAGGCCGGCCCGGTCGCCGGACAGCTCCGCCTTGCGCGCCCACTCGTGCAGCGCGGCGATGATCGCACGCAGGCCGAGTGCGCCGATCGGCATCCAGTTCAGCGCTCCGGTCAGCCGCATCAGCCAGAACAGCAGCGACTGGTAGAGCGCGTGCCCGCTCTGGGCGTGGCCGAGCTCGTGGCCGAGGACGAACCGCAGTTCCTCGTCGTCGAGGCCCTTCACCAGCGCGCTGTTCAGCACGATGAACGGCTTGTCCATGCCGATCGTGACGGCGTTCCACATCGGGAAGTTGGTGATGTACAGCTCGGGCAGGTCCCGGACGTCGAGCGTGGTCGCCGCCTCGGTGAAGAGCCGGTGCACCTTCGGGAACTGCCGCTCGTCGACCCGGATCGCCGACCCGAGGAACTGAAGCCGGAAGGCCCGCTCGTTGATCAGCCCGGACATCTTGCGGAGGACGAAGTCGAACCCCTTGAGCTGTCGCAGGGCCACCAGTGCGCCGCGGTCCGCCGGGTGCTCCCAGGCGCGCGAGCTGATGTCGGTGAGCGTAACCCTGGTCCTGGTCGGCCGCTCGTCGTTCTCGGTCATCATTCCCCCACAAGTCGACGTGTGCCCCCCAAGGTAGCTCGGATCGGGGTCTGGTCGAGTTTGGTCGAGCTGCTCGCTGTGGATAACCGCAGGGCACACGCTGGATGGGTCAAGTCTCCTACCGCCCTATGGAGGACCCGATGTTCAGACCAGCCCTTGGTGTGGCCGTTGCTCTGGCCGCGCTGACTATCGCGCCGGCGTTGAGCGCTAGCGCAGTACAAGATCCAGCTCCGGCTCCGTCGAGTTATGAGGCGCAGCGGGCCGCAGTACCGGCTGCTAAGGCTGCTGCTGTGCGAGCGCAGGTTGCTGCGGCTGAACGGCCGTTGCTGCGGGTGCCGTTCCGGTGTGGGGAGACCTGGTCCGGTGCCAGCCGGGTCGGGCACAGTCCTTCGTACTACGCCGTCGACCTCAACTGGGGTTCCGGCAGCGACGATCTCGGGAAGCCGGTCAAGACGAGCGCGGCCGGGACCGTGGTGCGCTCGGCGTATGACGCCGGCGGCTACGGCAACTACATCGAGATCGCCCACGGAGACGGGTGGCACACGCTCTACGCGCACCTGCAGGATCGTGGGGTGGCAGTGAACGACCACGTCACCGACAGTTCGCAGATCGGCCATGTGGGTGGCACCGGCAACGTCACGGCGCCGCACCTGCACTACGAGCAGATCAAGGACGGCGTAGTGGTGGCTGCCAAGTTCGGCACCAGCACCTGGGTCGCCTACCCAGGCCCCGCGGGCTACACCAGGACGCGCGACTGCTGACGCCAACCCGGCACGGTAGCGCTAGCCTGACCGAATGAGTGAGGTTCACGGGGTCAGCAAGCCGCTACCGTGCCGGGAGGTCGACCGGCGCGACGACAAGGAACGGGCCTGGGTGTCGGAGGCGATCCGGATCGTCGACGCGGACGCCAACCGCAGTGCGGACACCCATCTGCACGTGTTCCCGATGCCGGAGCTGGTCGGCGTCGACCTGTACTTGAAGGACGAGTCGGTGCACCCGACCGGCTCGCTGAAGCACCGGCTGGCCCGGTCCCTGTTCCTCTACGCGCTCTGCAACGGCTGGATCCGCGAGGGCACCACGGTGATCGAGGCCTCCAGCGGCTCCACCGCGGTCAGCGAGGCGTACTTCGCGCGGCTGCTCGGGCTCCCGTTCGTCGCGGTGATGCCCCGGTCGACCAGCCAGGAGAAGGTCGATCTGATCGAGTTCTACGGCGGCACCTGCCACATGGTCGAGCGCTCCGGGCAGATCTACGGCGAGGCCAAGCGGCTGGCCGAGGAGACCGGCGGCCACTACATGGACCAGTTCACGTACGCCGAACGCGCCACCGACTGGCGCGGGAACAACAACATCGCCGAGTCGATCTTCGGCCAGCTCGCGCTGGAGCAGCACCCGATCCCGTCCTGGATCGTGGTCGGCGCGGGAACCGGCGGTACCTCGGCCACCATCGGCCGATATGTGCGCTACCAGCGGCACGACACCTCCGTTGCGGTCGTCGACCCGGAGAACTCGGCCTTCTTCCCGGCCTTCGAGTCCGGCGACGGCGACTTCGCGACCGGGCGGCCGTCCCGGATCGAGGGGATCGGCCGGCCGCGGGTGGAGCCCTCGTTCGTGCTCGGGGTGGTGGACCGGATGATCGCCGTACCGGATGCCGCCTCGATCGCGGCGATGCGGTTCTGTTCGAAGGTGCTCGGCCGTCTGGTCGGTGGATCGACCGGGACGAACCTGTGGGGCTCGCTGCGGCTGGCGGCCGAGATGCGGCGTACCGGCGTTCGCGGGAGCATCGTGACGCTGCTCTGCGACGGCGGGGAGCGCTACAGCGAGACGTACTACGACGACGAGTGGCTCAAGCGGAACGGGATCGACCTGGCGCCGTACGCCGAGACGCTGGAAGGCTTCGCCAGCACTGGTCGCTGGCGGGAGCCGGTGCGCTAGCCGCCGATGGCGAGACCCACAGCGAGGCCGACGGCGTAGAGCAGTTCGGTCAGGCCGGTGCCCTGCAGGACCGGGATCAGTGCGGGGCCGACAGCATCGCTGAGGACCACCTTGATCGACCTGAAGGCCAGTGGTGCCGCTATGAAGGCCAGGAGTGCCCAGGGAGTCGCTGCGACGGACCAGACTGCCATGGCGAACGCCAGGAGAACGAGGATCCCGTAGAGCTTCCGGGAGTTTGACGCGCCCAGTACTACGGCTAGCGTGCGCTTGCCGGTGACGGAGTCGGTGGGGATGTCGCGCAGGTTGTTGGCGACCAGTAGCGCACAGGCGATCGACCCGATGGCTACAGCTCCCGCGAAGGCGGTCCAGCTGAGCTTCTCGGCTTGCACGTACGTAGTACCGAGCACTGCGACCAGGCCGAAGAAGAGGAAGACGCTGACTTCACCTAGCGCGCGGTAGCCGTACGGCTTCTTGCCGCCGGTGTAGAACCAGGCTGCAGTGACTGAGGCGGCTCCGGCGATCAGTAGCCACCAGCTGGAGGTGGCACAGAGGATGACTCCGAGCACCGCGCCGATGCCGAAGCAGATGAATGCTGCTGCTTTCACCTGGGAAGGGCTGGCGACTTTGGAGCCGACTAGGCGGAGCGGGCCGACGCGGTTCTCGTCGGTGCCGCGGATGCCGTCGGAGTAGTCGTTGGCGTAGTTGACGCCGATCTGGAGGGCGAGGCCGACTCCGAGCGCCAGCAGAGCCTTCCACCACACGAAGGCGTCGAGGTAGGCGGCGGCGCCGGTACCGACGAGCACCGGGGCGACGGCAGCGGGCAGCGTGCGCGGGCGAGCGCCTTCGATCCACTGGGCAGGGGTGGCCATGAGCAACAAGTCTGTCAGCTCACTAGTAGACGCCTGCAGGCGGTACAGGCTGCGGGCAGGTGCGGGTCGCGCCGTACGCTCGGAGGAGATGACTACGGCGGCGGAAGGAAGGCAAAGGGTGTTACGGCTGGTTCCTGGCACCCCGGATGCCGTGTTGCCCGCGTTGGCGGCCGTGCTGGACGGAACCGGTACGCCGTTCGCCCCGGTTCCGGCCGACCCGGCCTCGGCTGAGCGGGTCAAGCTGGCAGTAGCCCCGGACGAGCCGGTTGACGACGACTGCGCGGTGATCCTGACGACCTCCGGTACCTCAGGCGAGCCGAAGGGCGTGATGCTGTCGCGTGAAGCCCTGGTCGCCTCAGCCACCGCCACGCACGAGCGACTCGGCGGACCCGGGCAGTGGCTGCTGCCGATGCAGCCGTACTTCGTGGGTGGGCTGCAGGTACTCACGCGCTCCCTACTCGCTGGCTACGCGCCGGTGATCGCCTGGGAGTACCCGTCGCTGGCGGCCGGTGCTGCCGCGATGACTGGTTCACGGCGCTACACGGCGATGGTGCCGACCCAGCTCGCGCGGTATCTCGACAACGAGTTGGATGCGCTGCGGAGCTTCGACGCGATTGTGATCGGCGGGGCGCCGATGTCGGTGTCGCTGAAGGAGCGGGTTCGCGCAGCCGGAGTCGCCGCGATACCGGCGTACGGGATGACGGAGACCGGCAGCGGCTGCTTCTATGCGGGCGAGCCGTTGGCGGGGACGGCTGCGCGGCTGGAGGGGGAGCGGATTCTGATCAGCGGGCCGACCTTGTTCTCCGGGTATCGGCTGCGGCCGGAGCTGACTGCCGAGGTGCTGCGGGACGGGTGGTTCTGGACGCAGGATCGCGGGCGGTTGGTGGATGACCGGCTGCAGGTGATCGGGCGGTTGGACGACGTGGTGATCTCTGGCGGCGTGAACGTGACGCTGACCGCCGTACAGGCTCGGCTGCTGGAGCATTCTTCGGTTCAGGACGCCGTTGTGCTTGGGGTGCCTGATGCCGAGTGGGGTAGCCGGGTGGTGGCGTTCGTGGTCGGTGACGTTGGGCTGGAGGAGTTGCGGGACTTCGTGGCGGAGGTGTTGCCGCGGACCTGGGCGCCGCGGGACGTGGTTCCGCTCGGCGCGTTGCCGATGCTTGCCTCGGGCAAGGTTGATCGGCAGGCGTTGCTGGAGGGTGTGCGGTGATCACCTTTGCGATCGAGCTGAAGAACCGCTTCCGCGGGATCACTGTCCGTGAGGGGATGTTGTTCGAGGGACCGGCCGGGTGGGCCGAGTGGAGTCCGTTCCTCGACTACGACGACGCTACTTGTGTTGCCTGGCTCAGGGCCGCCCGCGAAGCGGCTGTGGACGGGTGGCCGGAGCCGGTGCGTTCCGTAGTGCCGGTGAACTGCACTGTGCCCGCTATCGGTCCGGAGAAGGCTGCGGAGATCGTCAGGGCCTCTGGGTGTCGCACTGCCAAGGTGAAGGTTGCCGAGCCTGGGCAGACGTTGGCCGACGACATGGAGCGGGTTGAGGCTGTCAGCGACGCCATTGGTGCGTCGGGCCGGGTTCGGATCGACGCGAACGGGGCTTGGTCGGTCGACGAGGCGCTGCGCTGCTTGAAGGAGTTGGCGCGGTTCGACTTGGAGTATGTGGAGCAGCCGTGTGCTGCTGTGGAAGACCTGGCTGCCGTACGCCGGCGTACGGACGTGCTGGTGGCGGCAGACGAGTCCATCCGCCGGGCCGAGGATCCCTTGCTGGTAAGGAAGTTGGAGGCGGCCGACAT
Source organism: Kribbella sp. NPDC006257 (assembly GCF_040613535.1). Classification (NCBI taxonomy): domain Bacteria; kingdom Bacillati; phylum Actinomycetota; class Actinomycetes; order Propionibacteriales; family Kribbellaceae; genus Kribbella; species Kribbella sp. NPDC006257. Next base: position 298,995 of record NZ_JBEXSJ010000002.1, on the reverse strand, counting down.
CGCAGTACTGAAGGTGCAGCCTATCGGTGGAGTCCGGGCGTGCCTGGAGATCGCTGAGCAGATAGGGCTGCCTGTGGTGGTGTCGTCGGCGCTGGAGACGTCTGTGGGAATCGCTGCTGGAGTGGCGTTGGCAGCGGCGTTGCCGGAGCTTCCGTATGCGTGCGGGCTGGGCACTGTTTCTATGTTCACCTCTGAGGTCGTTGACTCACCGCTGCTGCCGGTGGATGGCTACTTGCCCGTCGGACGGGTGCATCCTTCGTTGGAGTTGCCTACTGCTTCGCCAGAGATCACTGCTGCTTGGGAAGCCCGGTATGCCCGGGTGGAGAACCTCCTGAAGGGGAGTGTGCGATGAACCCGTCCACGGCGTTCGCGACTGTGGTGGTCGACGAGTTGATCAAGCTGGGTGTGCGCGAGGCCGTGCTGGCACCAGGTTCGCGCAGTGCGCCGCTGGCGTTGGCCCTGGCCGCTGCGGACCGCGAGGGGCGGCTGCGGTTGCACGTGCGGATCGATGAACGTACTGCGGGGTTCCTGGCGATCGGGTTGATTCGCGGGACCGGGCTGCCGGTGCCGGTGGTCACAACGTCCGGTACTGCGGTCGTCAACCTGCACCCTGCTGTTCTCGAGGCATCGCACAGTGGACTGCCGTTGATCGTGCTGAGTGCGGACCGGCCGCCGGAGTTGCGGGGGAGCGGGGCGAACCAGACGACAGACCAGATCAAGGTGTTCGGGTCTGCCGTGCGGTTGTTCCACGAGGTCGGTACGCCTCGTCGTGAGGTTGGGCAGGTGGCCTACTGGCGTTCTACTGTCGACCGGGCGGTGTCTGCTGCTGTTGGAGCTCGTACTGCGGACCCCGGGCCGGTGCAGCTGAACTGTGCGCTGGCTGAACCGCTGGTGCCTGGGGACGAACCTGAGTGGCCGGAGTCGCTTGACGGACGTAGCGGTCCGTGGACGAGTGTTCACGCGGGTGCTGCGGAGCCGACTGCTGTTGCTGCTGGGCCGAAGACGGTTGTGGTCGCCGGGGATGGTGCTTCGCAGGCTGCGCGGCTTGCGGCCGAGGCGGGGAGGTGGCCGCTGTTCGCGGAGCCGTCCAGTCGGGCGCGAACCGGGCCGGCCGTGATCTCGGCGTACCGATTGTTGCTGTCGGCATCGTCTTTGGCGGATGAGATCGAGCGGGTGCTGGTGTTCGGGCATCCGACGCTGTCGCGGCCGGTGTCGAAGCTGCTGGCACGTGCTGACGTCGAGGTGGTCGTGGTCGCGCCGACTGGGTTGTGGCCGGACGCTGGGCGTCGCGCTGCTGCTGTGGTCACTGGGCTCGAGGTGACCAAGGCCGACTCCTCGGATTGGCTTGCTCGCTGGCAGCACGCGGACCAGCTGGCCCGCCCGGCTCTCGACAAGGTGCTGGCCGATGGGCTGACCGGACCTGCCATCGCGGCGATCGTGGCCGAGGCGGTCGGCGCCGACGGCATGCTGGTGGTCGCGTCGTCGAATTCCGTGCGCGACCTGGACCTGGCGCCCGTCGTACCGATCCGCACGGTCGCGAACCGCGGCCTCGCCGGCATCGACGGCACGCTGTCGACCGCGGTCGGAGCTGCCCTCGCCAACGCGGGCGCAACGCACGCCCTGGTTGGCGATCTGGCCTTCCTGCATGACTTCAACGGCCTGATCATCGGCCCTGCCGAGCCGCGCCCCGACCTGCGCATCGTCGTCATCAACGACAACGGCGGCGGCATCTTCTCCACCTTGGAACAAGGCTCGGACGCCCACACCACCCACTTCGACCGAGTCTTCGGCACCCCCCACAACGCCAACCTCGCCGCCCTCTGCGCCGGCGCCAACATCCCCCACCAACTAGTAGAAACCCAAGACGCCCTCCGCGCCGCCCTGACCCCCACCGTCGCCGGCATCACCGTCATAGAAGCCCCCCTCAACCGCACCACCCACCGCGACCTGGCTGCTGCCCTCGCCGCCGCCACTCAGCAGGCGCTCACCCAGCCCTGAGCGGGTTATCCACAGGTGCGCTCCCGCCGACCGGCAGCGTCGCGGTCAGCTGGCTAGGCTCGACGTGCGCGAAGCGAAACCCTTTGAGGCAAAGAAAAGGCCCCGGGGGGTTTCCCTGGCCGAAGCCGGTACGCCGTGATTCCCGGGGCACTCACTGATCTCCAAAGTAACCCATCGCCGCCGCGCTGCCAAACCCCACCTACTGGACACCTGGACGGCGTCGTGACACGACAGAGCTGGACCATGGAAGACCTGCTCTCGCGAGCACGCCTGCGCCCGTATCTCGCCGCGGCCGGTGGTGACACCCACAACGGGCTGCGCCTCTACACCTGGAACTCCGAGATCAGCGGAGCCTTCTACGAGTCCCTGCACTACGTAGAGATCGGTCTGCGGAACGCGATGGATCGCCAACTGACCCGCTGGGCGATCGTGCAGGGTGCACGGCGACCCTGGTACCTCGAGCCGGCGATCAACTTGACACCCTCGACCCGGCGCAGGATCACGGTTGCCCGGGCGAACGCCACCCAGGGGCGAACGGTGGAGATCCACGGCAAGGTGGTCGCCGAGTTGACCTTCGGATTCTGGTGGTCGCTGCTGGCGGACGAGTACAACCGCCGGCTCTGGCAGCCCTGTCTGCGGGGTGCGTTCGACGGTTCGGTCCGGCGGGCACATCTGCATTCCGAGTTGAACGAGTTGCGTCTGCTGCGGAATCGGATCGCTCATCATGAGCCGATCCACCGGCTTGATCTCGGGAAGGTCTATGAGCGGATGGTCGATGTCGCTGAGCGGATTTCTCCGCTGTTAGGGGCACGAATCGAGTCGACCAGCAGGGTGCCTTCTCTGATCGGCGACCGGCCCCTGGCGGGGGTCTGAGGTTGCATGGTGTGGATTCGGCCTAGGAGGGTGGCTAGGACTACTAGGACTAGGGAGGTGGTGACGAGGATGGGGATTGCGGCGCCGCGGAGCGAGGAGTTGAGGGGGGCGGCGATGGTGAGGATGGTGCTGACGCCGATGAGGGCGGTGGTGAGGCGGCGGCCGGGGCGGGCTACGGCTAAGAACGGTAGGCACCAGACGAAGTACCAGTCGTGAGCTGTGGGGCCCAGGAGAACGACTGCTAGTAAGGCGATTCCTACTGCTCTGGCTGCGTTGTGGATCGAGGAGCGTAGGCCTAGGACTGCGATCAAGCCTAGAGCGGTGAGCATGCCTACTAGGCGGACCAGCTGGAGCGCCTGTTTGGCGGCGGTGTCTTCGCCTAGCCAGCTGAGGACGCCTGCGGCGCCTAGCCCGATGAGGTTGGCGATCGATAGTGGAGAGCGGACCAGGCCTGGTACGTCCAGGGCGCTCAGCCACCCCGAGCCGACGCCTACTAGTTCACCGATTGTTGCGAGGGTTACTACGGCTACTACGCCGGCTATGGCGAGACTGGCCAGTCGTAGGCGAGGGCGCGCCAGTGGGCTCATCACTGCAGCGATAGCGATCACCACTAGACCACCAGGGAGCTTCACGGCTGCGGCAGTTCCAGCAAGGACTGCAGCGGTTCCCCAGTGACCAGTGAGAGCGACAGCGAAGGCAGCACAGACGACACCGAGCATCAGTACGTCGTTGTGGGCGGCACCGAGGCCGTGTGTGATCAGCACCGGGTTGGCGACCACCAGCCAAGTTGCAACGCGCGGGTCAACCCGGCAGGCCGTAGCGAGTCGCGGTACTGCCCAGGCGATGAGCACGATGCCCAGCAACGCCAGTGCCCGGTGCGCGAGCATCAGGAGATACGGGTCCATCGTCAGGCGCGCCATCAACCCGCCGTACGCGAGAGGGATCGGCCCGTACGGCGCAGGAGTCGCCATCCACATCGGATCGACTGCCTCGACGATGTGGCCGGTCAGGGCACCCGGCCCCACGGCGTACGGATCGAAACCCTTCGCGACGAGTGCACCCTGCGCCGCATAGCTCCAGGCGTCCCTGCTGAACAGTGGCGGAGCCAGGAGCAGTGGTGCACTCCAGGCGATCACTAGCGGAGTCATGCGATGCCGTACGCCGGCCAGGACCTCCCGGCCTACCGCTAGCCACGCCCACACCATCAGCCCGAGCCCGGCGACCATGAACGTCAGCCCGGTCATCCGTCCGGCCAGTGTGGAGCGCAGCGCACTAGCGATCGGCAGCGAAGCCACCCACGACGACTCCGGTACTACGGACGTGACCAGCGAGGCCAGCGCCACGATGCACGCGCCCACCGCACCACGGATCAAGGGCGACGGTAGACGCATGCATCTGACGCTAGGACTCCCCGGCGACGCCTCGATGAACAGGCGCTTATGCAGGAGCGTCAGTGGCTAGGCGGATTCCTTGCGGAAGGTTCGAGCTCCAACCGTCAGGCCGATGATTGTCAGCAGGACTACCCAGAACAGGCCCCACAGGGACGAGCTGCTGTTGATGTCCCCGCGGAAGAGCGCCCGTACGCCGGTGACCACGTGCTTCAGCGGACTGATGTCGGAGAGGCGCTGCAACCACGTCGGGCCGATCTGCATCGGCAGCAGGATGCCGGACAGCAGGAGCAGTGGCATCGCGATCCCGTTCAGCAGCGGCGCCAGGGCGTCCTCGCTCTTGGTGATGAGCGCGACGGAGTACGACAGGGACGCGAAGGTCGCGCCGAGCAGGGCCACGATCACCAGCGACAGCAGCACTCCGCCCAAGGGGGCACGCAGACCCATCGGGATGGAGACGACCAGCAGCAGGATCGACTGGACGACCAGGACCACGACATCCCGTAGTACGCGGCCTGCCATCAATGCCATCCGGGACGCCGGGGTCACGCGGTCGGCCTCGATCACGCCGGCCCGGTACTCCGCGATCAGGCCGAAGCCGACGAACATCGCGCCGAACATGCCGAGCTGGACGATCAGGCCGGGAATGAACACCTGGTAGGCGTTCGTGGTCTCGCCCTGGCTGATCTGTGCGGTGATCGGCTTCAGCAGCGGGCCGAACAGGAACAGGTACATCAACGGCTGGCTGAGCATCAGGATCGACCACATCGGGTTGCGCAGCGACAGCCGCATCGCGCGGTTGAAGACGATCCAGGTCTCCTGCAGGGTTCTCATGCCGCGGTCTCCTTCTCAGCCGGTACGGCGGTGTCCTCGTCGCGCAGGGAGCGGCCGGTCATTGTCAGGAAGACGTCGTCCAGCGTCGGCCGGTGCACCTCGACCCCGTGCAACTCGATGCCCTGGGCATCGATCGCTCGCAGCAGACCCGGTAGCACCGAACCGCCGTTCGGGATCCGGAACGCGACCACGTCACCGTCGGTCTCGACGGCGACCGCGCCGGGGAGTTCCTCGACGATCTTGGTGACGGCGGGCGCCTGGGTGGTGTCCGCGAGGCCGAGCCGTACGCCGTCGCCGGAGACCTGCTGCTTCAGCTCCTCGGGCTTGCCGGCGGCAACGATCTTGCCGTGGTCGATGACCAGGATCCGGTCGCAGAGCGCGTCGGCCTCGTCCAGGTAGTGGGTGGTGAGGAAGATCGTGGCGCCGCGTTCGCGGAGGTGGCGGATGTGCTGCCAGAGATTGGCTCTCGCCTGCGGGTCGAGGCCGGTGGTCGGCTCGTCGAGGAAGATCAGCTTGGGGTCGTGGATCAGGCCCATCACGATGTCGAGGCGGCGGCGCTGACCGCCCGACAAGGTCTTGCATTGGCGGCGCCAGAGGCCGGGCAGGTCAAGCTCCTCGAACAGTCGTTGGCCGTCGGCAACGGCCTGCTTCTTGCTCACGCCGTACAAGCGGGCGTGGTCGACGACCTCGTCGCCCGCGATCGCCTCGGGCAGGGTGGAACCGCTCTGGGAGACGTAGCCGATGCGGCGGCGGACGCCGACCGGGTCCTGGGCGAGGTCGCAACCGGCGACGGTCGCGGAGCCGCTGGTCGGCTTGATCAGGGTCGCGAGCATCCGCATCGTGGTGGTCTTGCCGGCGCCGTTCGGGCCGAGGAAGCCGACGATCTCTCCGTCGGCGACGTTCAGGTCTACCCCCTGCACGGCGTTCACCGGGCCGCGCTTGGTCTTGAAGGTGCGGACGAGCCCGCGAGCTTCGATCATCATGCGCCCAGTCTGGCCCGTCAACATTGACTAGTCAATGTTGATTAAAGATCAAACAGCTGGGCCAGCTCCGGTGGTGGGCCTCAGGGAAAGCGGTGCGGAGAGGGGGTGAGCCGGACGGGTGGTGGGTGTTGGGGAAGGCGGTGCGGGCTGAGTCCGGTGTAAGCGAGGGAAGGCGCGGTGCGGGGAGGAGTTGAGTCGGTTTGGGTTATCCCCTCAAACTGTGGGTTGTCCGCTGGTATCCACGCAGGCAACCCACAGTTTCAGGGGACAACCGCCGAAGGTGTGGGTTGGCTGGTCCCGGGTTCAGTTGGGGGGTTCGGGGATTGTTTGCCAGTGGTCGACCATGGCGGGGGTGGGGTCCCAGTCGGGGGGTTCGCCGGCGAAGGAGTAGGCGCCGGTGATGATCCGGGAGTGGAAGGCACGGGTCCATTCGAGCTCGCCGCGGTCGCGGGCGGCCGCGATCCGGAACATCTCGACGACATGGTTCGGGGTGGCGGGGTCTTCCTCGATCTGGCGTTCGGAGAACGGCTCCGCCTTGGCGAGTTGTTCGAGCTGGACGATCCGCGACTCGAGCGCCGCGATCACCTCGTCCCGCCGCAGCGACCACATGAAGCTGAGCGCGGCCTGCATCTGATCCGGCCGGAACCCGTCGACGCTCCACAGCGCCTTCCGCAGCAGCGTGAAGTACTCGCTCTCGCCGTCATGCGTCAGCTTGTACGACGTACGCCCGGGCTTGTTGCCGGGACCTTCCTCGATCTCCGCCAGCAACCCGTGCTTGGCCAGCGTGCGCAGCCCGGTGTAGATCGAGCCGGGGTTGATGTTCGCCCACTCCTGCACGTTCCAGGTCAGCAACTCGCGACGCAACTGATAGCCGTACGCCGGCTGGAAGATCCGGACGACCCCGAGAAGCAGCAACCGCGTGGTGGACATGGTCGCAGTGTAAATCGGCTGACCGGCCGACCGGTGCTGGCGTAACCTCGCTGCGCATGGACCTTCGTGTGACCACCGATCCGGCCGAATTCCAGGCGATCGCCTTTCCCTTCCTGGAACGCGATCCGGTGCTGCACACGATCATCATGAGCAACGTCGCCGAGCGCGCCGCCGGAACCTACCGCGAGGAAGACGAACTCGGGTACTACGTGTCGGTCCACGACTCTGCTGGCGCCGTGATCGGTGCCGCGATGCGCACCCAGAACCGCCCGGTCTACCTGGGCACTCTCCCGGCCGAGCTCGCCGAGCCGATCGCGGACGCCTACCTCGAAGTACTCCCGCATCTCAATGGCGTCGCAGGTGACCGCCCCGCGGCAGCCGCCTTCGCCAAGCGGTGGTCCGATGCGCGCGGCGCCACCGCGATCGAGACCAAAGGCACCCGCCTGCACAAGCTCGGCGAACTGACCAAGCTCGAAGCGCCAGGTGCTCCGCGCCTGATGGCAGCCGACGAGGTGGAGATGGTCGCCGCGTGGAGCCACGACGGTTTCGGGGACGAGTTCGGCGAGCCCGACCTGGAGTGGGCGCGGAACCAGTTGGGCAGCGGCCGGATGTGGATCTGGGAGGTCGACGGTACGCCGGTCAGCATGGTCGGCTACCACCAGGCACTCTTCGGCGTCTGCCGCGTCGGCCCCGTCTACACCCCGCCCGAGCACCGCCGCAACGGCTATGCGGGTGCCCTCACCGCCTTCGTCTCCGCCGAGATCCTTGCCGCCGGCAACCAGGCGTGCCTCTACACCGACCTCGCCAACCCGACCTCGAACAAGATCTACTTCCAGCTCGGCTACCGCCCGGTCGCCGACTTCGTCGACTTCACCTTCACCTCATGAAGATCCGCACGACCGCCGATCCAGTGGGATTCAAGGCTGCCGTCTTTCCCTTCCTGGCCAAGGATCCGGTGCTCAACACCACGGTTCTGAGCACTGTTCAGGGGCGGATCGAGGGGATCATGGAGGATCCCGAGCCGCCGATATACGTCTCGCTCCATGACGGTGGTGCGGTGATCGGGGCCGTTGTCTGGACCGCGTTGCGCGGCATCGTGATGGGCGTGCTCGACGACGACCTGGTCCCGCCGCTCGTCGACGCACTGGCTGACCTGATCCCCACTGCCGATTCGGTGGAAGGTACGGCAACCGCAGCGCCGCTTTTCGCCGAGCTGTTCGCCGCTCGGGCCGGAAAGTCCTTCCGCAAGCTCCGGGGCACCCGGTTGCACCAACTCGACGTCTTCATCGACCAGAAGGCCTCCGGTACTGCGCGGTTGGCGACCCGGACCGATCTCGAGGTCACGGCCAAGCTGTCCCACGGCTACAGCCTCGCGCTCGGGTACGAGTCGTCGCCGGCCATCGCGGAGAACTGGGCGCGGGGCCGGATCGATCTCGGGCGACTCTGGCTCTGGGAATACAACGGGCAGACGGTCAGCCTCGTCGGCCGGCAGAACGAGGCGTTCGGGGCGACCCGGATCGGCCCGGTCTACACGCCGCCCGAGTTTCGCGGTCACGGCTACGCGAGCGCGCTGACGGCCCGCGTCACTCAGGAGATCCTCTCCACCGGCTCGAAGGCGTGCCTCTTCACCGATCTCGCGAATCCCACCTCGAACAAGATCTACGCCGCCATCGGCTACCGCCCGGTCGCCGACTTCCTCGGCTTCGGCTTCAGCTGATGACGACCGTTGTTACCGACGACGTGAGCGAGTTCCGCCGGACTGTACTCCCTTATCTGCAAAGGGATCCGATCCGAAATGCAGTGCTGCTCGAAGAGCTTGCTGAAGGCAACAAGCAGGGGACTTTCGTTGCCGTGATCGATGCTGACGAGGTCGTCGGCGCCGTCCTCAGCACGCCCCGGCGAGGGATCCGCCTCGGCGACCTGGCGCCCAAGTACGTGGAAGAGGTTGTCGGGACGGTCGTCGGGCAGTCGGTCGAAGGACTCCCTGACACTGCCGCCGACTTTGCGGATCGTTGGCCGGGTGAGTCCGCCCCCGCCGGCGGCGTTCGCCTTTACCGCTTGAGGAATCTCCGGCCACGAAGTGCGGTTGGATCGGCAAGAGTTGCCAAACGCAACGATCTCGACACGATTGCCAGCTGGATCGAGCAGATGGTGCTGGAAGCGGGCGATCCGCCGGTCGATGGTCGTGCCTGGGCAGCACGGCAGGCTGAACGCCTCTGGTTGTGGGAGATCGATGGCGAACCGGTGAGCCTGGCTGGCCGGCGTACGACGATCGAGGGCGTCACCCGGATCGGACCGATCTACACCTCACCCGAGTTCCGGCGTCACGGCTACGGTGCCGCGCTCACTTCGCATCTTTGTTCCGTACTCCGTGACGCGGGCTCCGAAGTCTGTCTGCGCACCGACTTGGCCAACCCGGCTTCGCACAGCATCTACCAGGCCATCGGCTTCGAGCCTGTCGTGGACTACCACCGCTACACGTTGAGCCAATAGTGGAGAGTTGAGTCATGCCGCTTCCGGAGCAACACCTGCAGACAGCTCTCGACTCGATGATTGCCGCCGGTGCGGCCGGAGTGCTCGCGCAGTACCGCGACGGTGATCAGGTCTGGAACGGCGCCAGTGGCGTCGCTCAACTCGACAGTCCGGCGCCCGTCGATCCCACGGGGTCGTTCCGCGCAGGCAGCATCACCAAGACGTTTACCGCGACCGTCGTGTTGCAGTTGGCCAAGGAGGGCGTCCTCGATCTCGCCGACAGCGTTGAGCGCTGGTTGCCGGGCACGGTGCCGGATGGCGACAAGATCACGCTGCTCCAGTTGCTCAACCACACGAGCGGGCTCTACAACTACACGAACGACCTGCCGGATTACGCCGGCCTCGTCCGTGAGCGCTTCCTGCATCGGGAGCCGATGGAGGCGATCTCGACAGCAAACTCGCACGAGCCGCTGTTCGCACCCGGCGACGGGTGGTCGTACTCCAACACCAACTACATCCTGTTGGGTCTGGTGATCGAAGCCGCCACCGGCAACAGCTACGCAGGAGAGGTCGACAAGGGCATCCTGAGCCGACTTGGACTGCGCCAGACGTACGTCTCCGGCGACGACACGACGATGCCGGAACCACATGCTCACGGCTACCTGCCGGTGGACGGCGAGCTGGTGGACATGGCAGAACTCAACGCCACCCAGGCCTGGGCGGCAGGGGCCTTGGTCTCGACAGCTGCCGACCTCAACCGCTTCTACGCGGCCCTGCTGACCGGAGAGCTAGTCGATCCGCGTGAACTCCGGACGACCGTGCCCACGGATGCAGACAACCATCAGTACGGACTGGGCATCAGTCGGTTGAGCCTGCCCGGATTGGAAGTCTGGGGTCACAGCGGTGGCATCCACGGCTACGCCACCTGGAGCTACCACTCGGCCGACGCCGCCCGGCAGCTCACCGTCTCCCTGACCACCGCCGAAGTGGATCGGCCGGAGACCTACGACGTACTGGTCAGCCTGCTCGGTCTTTAGATCCAGCCGTGGGTGCGGGCGATGCGGGCGGCCTCGTGGCGGTTCGACGTACCGAGTTTGGCACCGGCTGAGGAGAGGTAGTTGCGGACGGTGCCGGGGGAGAGGGCGGCGCGCTGGGCGATCTCGTCGATGGGGGCGCCGTCGGCGGCGAGTTCCAGAACGTCGGCTTCGCGGGCGGTCAGCGGGTTGTCGCCGGCGCTGATGGCTTCGGCGGCGAGTTCGGGGTCGACGTACCGGCCGCCGCTGTGGATCGTCCGGATGACGTCGGCGAGGACCTCGGCCGACACCGTCTTGGGCAGGAAGCCGCGGACGCCGGCGGCCAACGCCTGCTTGAGGTGACCGGGTCGCCCGTGACCGGTGACGATCAAGCTGGCGCAGTCGGGGAGTTCGGTCCGCAGTACCTCGGCCACGCCGATCCCGCCGAGCGCACCGGTCGGCAGGCTGGGCATCTGCAGGTCGAGGACGGCGACGTCGGGCCGGTGGTGGCGGGCCATCGCGAGTGCCTCGCCGGCTGATGCGGCCTGGGCGACGACGGTCAGGTCGTCCTCCAAGGAGAGCAGGGTGGCGAGCGCAGTACGGATGAGGTTCTCGTCGTCGGCGAGCAGGAGCCGGATCATGTCGTCGGCAACTCGGCCTGGAGGAGGAACCGGCCGCCCGGCCGCGGCTCGGCGGTGAGGGTGCCGCCGACCTCGGCGAGCCGTTCGCGCAACCCGGTCAAACCATTGCCCGGGTTAAGCTTTCGCTCCGATCGCGCGCCGTCGTTCTCCATCCGCAGCAGCACGCTCTGCGCTCCGTCCGCGGTCAGCTCGATCTTGCAGCTGGTCGCGTCGCTGTGATGGATGACGTTGGTGGTCGCTTCCCGGACCACCCAGGCCAAGGCGACCTGGGTCGCGTCCGGCAGACCCGAGCCGTCGCCGATCACCCGGCAGTTGATGCCGGCAGATCGCAGTACGGACTGTGCTCCCGCCAGCTCAGAGCTCAGATCAGTACTCCGGTACGCGTCCACCACTGCGCGCATCTCCCGCAGCGACTCGTGTGCGATCCGCTGGACGGCCAGCATCTGCTCGGCCGCGCTCTCGTCACCTCGCTCCGCCAGGCGGGCTGCTAGTTCGCTCTGGACCGCGACCAGGGACAGGTTGCGGCCAAGTGTGTCGTGCAGATCGCGAGAGAACCGCAACCGCTCCTCGGCGACAGCGAGCTGGGTGGAGATCGCGCGAGAGCGATCGAGCTCCCAGCCCGTCCCGAGCATCCAGGCAGAGACCCGGCCGCTGACAATCGCAATGCCGACGCCATAGACGTAGAAGAAGGCCCCCTGTGGACCGCCGACGAGACCAGCTACGACTGCGCCCAGAACGACGAGCCCGAGCAGCGCAACCATCGGCGGAAGGGGTGACAGCGCCAGCGTCAGCATCCCGCCGAGGAGCAGAAGCGCGACACCGTGGTCAGGCAGGAGCGCCACACCGGCAACGGTCAGTGCGATCGCTGTGCCCAGCAGACGCGCGCTAGGCCCAGCGCGGTGCAGGTAGGCGTTGAGAGTGGCTCGCATCAGCATCACGCCCACCACGCCGTGAGCAGCCGACACCAGAAGGAAGAGGACAGCCCGGATCGTCGAGGTAGGCCGGCTGTCGCTGAGGACGAGCATCACTGCGATCAGAGGCGCACACGCGACTACGAAGTAGAGCGGCCAGCGCAGGCTGATGTCGAAGCGCTCGGCTCGGCTGCGCTTACTCCACCATCCCAGGACAGACGCCATGAGGTCAGCCTGTCATGTCGTCATCGCCGCGGCTCCCAGCGGAACCAGCGACGCGTCGCCAGTGCACCTAGGACGATCCATGCAAGCAGTGTCAACACACTCGGTACTGCGGGCGCCAGGCTGCCCGCGAAGTCCACAGTCCGGCCGTCTGTAGTGGTGCCGGACAGACCTAGTCGCAGCAGGTCCACTACTGGAGTGAGCGGGAGTAGCCGGCCTAGTAGCTCCACTGGGTGAGGCAGTTCGGTCAGTGGGACGTAGAGGCCGCTCAGAGTCAGCGGGATGACCAGCATCGGGGTGGTGGTCAGCTGAGCGAGCTCTACGGTTGGGGTCATGGCTGTGCTTGCCGCTGCCAGGAGTACGAAGACCGCAGTACCGAGGATGATCGCGGTAAGCACCAGGAGGATGTTGACCGGTAGTGGGACGCCGAACCAGATTGCCGCGGCGATCGCGGCCACGGCGATCTGAGTCCAGGCGACCGTCACTGCTGGAGCAGCGGCGCCGGCCAGGATCTCCAGGTCGGTGGGCTCGCCGGTGCGGAGGCGTTTGAGGACAAGCTCCTCTCGCCTTGCGACAAGCGCCGTCACCAAGTGGTAGTAGACAAAGAGATTCAGCGAGAGAGCAGCAACTGCAGTCACCACTGCAGCACCGATGTCGGCCCCGATCACACCGGTCAACTCCGGCGACGACCGGAGGCCGAGGACTGTCGCGATCGGCAAGGTCAGCGCGATAGCAACCGCTAGTCCGTTTCGCCGCAGCAGGAGACCTTCGGACCTCCCCAGGGCAAGAGTTCGCCGCAGCCCGGCCGTCCTTCGTCCCGCAGCGGGGGCTGCCAGGCCCCGCCGAGCGGTCACCGGCGTCATGCCGCCACCCCTGTCCTGCCGCGCGGTCGTCGGCGTCATGCCGCCACCCCTTCGTCACCGGACTCGGCGATCGCGAGGAACGCCTCCTCGAGCGAGGCGGGCCGGGCGGTCAGATCGTGCAGCTTGACGCCTTGGTCGCCGGCCCAGCGCAGTACGGATTCGAGGGTCTGCTGGAGATCCTCGGTGGTGAGGACGGCCCGGCTGCCGTCGACGGTGATGGTCGCGTCGGTGAGCTGGGGGAGCGGCGTACCGGTCGGCAGGCTGAAGGTGATCCGGGCCGGACTGGTGGCCGCGATCTCGGCCGGCGTACCGAGGGCGACGACGCGGCCGTGATGCAGGATCGCCAGCCGGTCGGCGAGTTCGGCGGCCTCGGCCAGGTAGTGAGTGGTCAGCAGGATGGTGGTGCCGGCGGCGAGCAGCTGGTCGATCAGCTGCCAGACGTGCTGCCTGCTCTGCGGGTCGAGGCCGGCCGTGGGTTCGTCCAGGAACAGCACCTGCGGCTGACCCATGATCGCGAGCGCCAGGCCGAGCTTCTTCCGCTCGCCGCCGGACAGCTGCCGGACCCGGACCCGCTCCCGGCCGCCGAGGCGGACGAGCTCGAGGACCTCGCCGACCGGTCGCGGTCTCGACACCGTGCCGGCCCAGGTGGTCGCCGTCTCGCCGACGGTCAGGTCCATCGGAAAGCCCGCGTCCTGGAGCAGGATGCCGACCCGCGACCGGACGAATCGCCTGTCCTGCAAGGGATCCCGGCCCAGCACCCGGACCGTTCCGGAGGTCGGCGTGGCGAGCCCCTCGAGCACCTCCAGGGTCGAGGTCTTACCGGCCCCGTTGGTGCCGAGCAACGCAAACAGCTCACCCCGGCGAATCGCAAGGTCGACCCCGCGCACCGCCTCGAACCCGCGCCTACCGCCGTACCGACGGGTCAGCCGCTCCGCCCTGATCACCGCAGATTCGTCCATACGGCTCAGCTTGCGTGCACGTCGCCCGCTCGCCCCATGAACCCATCACCACTACTGGTGACAAATGTCAGTTTGCGAGGCTTGATCAGCTGATTTCGATGGAGTCACCGGGGGTGAGGGCTAGGTAGGGTTTGCCGCCTTGGCCGCCGACCCAGCGTTCGCCCATGGTGAGGCCGATCTCGCTCAGTAGGGCGTCGTGGATGCCGATGGTTTGCTGGGCCGCTACCTCGCGGACGTAGGAGACGGCGCCGGGGAGGGTGAACCAGGGGCCGGAGATCGGGACCAGGTTGGTGTGCACCTCGCGGTCGGGCTTGGTGAAGGAGTCGCCGGGGTGGTAGACGGCGTCCTCGATCAGGTAGCCGACGTTCTGGCACGGAACGCCCAGCTCCGGCAGGATGATCGCGTGGTCGTTGCCATAGGCACTGATCTGGAAACCGGCCGCCTCGAACGACTCGCCGCCCTTGACGACGGTGATCCGGTCGGCCAGTTCGGGACCCAGTTCGGCGGCGACACCGGCGTTCGTCCAGATCGGCAGTCCGGAAGCCTTCACCCGATCGGCGTCCAGGTGGTCGAAGTGCTCGTGCGTCACCAGGATGGCGTCCACGCCGTCGAACACTTCGTCCTCGGCCCAGATCCCCGGGTCGACCAGCAACTCCTTGCCGTCCTTGGACAGCCGGACACAAGCGTGCTTGTACTTCGTGAGCTTCACAGTTCTTCTCTCATCAGAAGCGCTTTCATTCTCCTAGTGCATCTCGCATCGGAACCAGCTTGGCGATCGTTTCGGCCAGTTCGGCCTCGGGGTCGGAGCCGGCCACGATGCCGGCGCCGGCGAAGATCCGCATCCGGGTCGGGTCGTCCGGGTCCGCCTGGCCGCAGCGCAGCGCGATACACCATTCGCCGTCGCCGCCGGCATCCATCCAGCCGACCGGTCCGGAGAACCGGCCGCGCGACATCCCCTCGATCTCGCCGATCAGCTCGCGCGCCGTACCGGTCGGCGTACCGCAGATCGCGGCCGACGGATGCAGTGCCGCGGCCAGCCCGAGTGCGGAGGCTCCGTTCGCGGCCACACCGGCGACGTCCGACGCGAGATGCATCACATTCGGCAGGTGCAGAACGAACGGGGTCTCGGGCACGTTCATCGACTTGCAGTGCGGCTTCAGGGCATCGGCCACCGACCGTACGGCGTACTCGTGCTCCTCGAGATCCTTGCTCGACCGAGCCAATGACGCGGCCAACGCCAGGTCGTGGGCGTCGTCCCCGGTACGCCGGATGGTGCCGGCCAGGACGCGCGAGGTGATCAGCCCCTTCTCGCGGCGGACCAGGAGCTCCGGGGTCGCGCCGATCAGCCCGTCGACGGAGAACGTCCAGCAGTTCGGGTACGCCGAGGCGAGCCGACGCAACGGCCAGCGCAGGTCGATCGGCTTCTCGGCGATCGCGATCAGGTCGCGCGCCAGCACCACCTTGTCGAGTGCGCCGCCGGTGATCCGGGTCACCGCGTCGGCCACGATCCCGGACCACTCGGTGCCGGAGCGTGACCCGTCGGCGAAGGCGACCTGGCCGACCGGGTCGGGTTCGTAGGTGGTCAGTGCAGGTGGTGCGGCCAAGGAGCTGGCCGGTGAGATGGTCGTCACCCAGGTGGTGCCGCCGCGCCGCCCGACGATCACCTCGGGGACGACGAGCTCGCTGGGATCTTCATCGGTGAAGCCGAAAGAACCGAAGCAGAGCAGGCCCGAACCCGGTACGCCGACCTCGTCGCGGATCACCGCATGGCCGACCAGCTCCTGCCACCAGGACTGCGCCTGGCCGAACCGGTTGCCACCGGCAACGTCCAGTTGGGCCGCCACCCCCCAGCCGACGTGACCGTCGCCGCGGCGTACCCAGGCCAGGCCACCGTCGTCGGGCAGGTGGTCCAGCAAGCGCTCGGCGACGCCGACGGCGGGCTGGCTACGGACCACCAGGTGCGGTGCCGGTTGATGGCCGGGTGGAACCGGGTCAGACAGACTCACCGCAACACTCCTCGCTCGCGCTCCGGCCCCGGGTCGCAGTAGCCGGCCGACTCATCAGTGATGCACTCACGAGATGCAAGCGTATGCCTCCCGTATGTCCAGCGAATTTCACCGCCTGTCGCGGCCGTGATCAACTAGACAAGTGAACCGCGCAGACCTCACGAAACAACCGGAAGCCGTTGCCGCGATGTTCGACAACGTGGCCGAGGGCTACGACCGGACGAACGCAGTGGCCACGATGGGGCTGGAGAAGGCCTACTGGCGGCCGCAGACGCTGGCCGAGATCGCGCCGCGCAAGGGGATGAAGATCCTCGACCTGGCCGCCGGCACGGGTGCGTCGAGTGTGAAGCTGCGTGAAGCCGGCGCCGAGGTGGTGTCCTGCGACTTCTCGGTCGGGATGCTCCGGGTCGGCAAGCGCCGGTATCCCGAACTCGACCTGATCGCCGGTGACGCGCTGCGGCTGCCGTTCGCGGACGAGACGTTCGACGTGGTGACGATCTCGTGGGCGCTGCGGAACGTGAACGACGTCACGGTGGCGCTGAAGGAGATGCTCCGGGTGACCAAGCCGGGCGGCCGGCTGGTGGTGCTGGAGAACTCGCACCCGACCTGGAAGCCGTTCCGGGTGGCCTACCTGGAGTACATGATGCGCGCGGTTCCGGTGGTCGCGAAGGCGGTCTCCACGAACCCGGACGCCTACGTCTACCTGGCCGAATCCGTCCGCGCCTGGCCTGCCCAGGCCCCGCTCGCCGACACGATCGCCGCCTCCGGCTGGACCCACGTCCAATGGCGCAACCTGACCGGCGGCCTGGTAGCCATCCACCGCGCCACGAAGCCGGTCGAACAGACCACCTGAGTCACTGGTCCGCACTACCGGGAAGGTCGAATTACGCAAGGAGAAAGGCACGTAAATCGACTGTGGGTAAGGCGTTCAGGGCCGGTTTCGTGTCCGAGTCAGGCAGTCCTAGACTGTCGGATGATCAGGCCTCGTGAATCCCTTCACGAGTAAGCAGCCCCCAACTTCAGGCCGGGATGAGATGAGTCAGAGCGCCACGCCACGGCAGGCCGAGACCGCGGATGTGATCGTCGTCGGTGCCGGGCCGGCCGGCTCGTCGGCCGCCTACCATCTGGCCAACGCGGGACTCGACGTCCTGCTGCTGGAGAAGACCGCGTTCCCGCGCGAGAAGGTCTGCGGCGACGGGCTCACCCCGCGCGGCACCAAGCAGCTGATCAACATGGGCATCGACATCTCGCCCGAGGCCGGCTGGATCCAGAACTACGGCCTGCGGATCCGCGGCGCCGGGCACACCCTGCAGCTGGACTGGCCGGACCTGGCGAGCCACCCGAACTACGGGCTGACCCGCAACCGGATGGACTTCGACGACCTGCTCGCCCGGCAGGCGGTCAAGGCCGGCGCCCGGTTGCGCGAGCGCACCAACGTGGTCGGCCCGGTGCTGGACGACAAGGGCTTCATCGTCGGCGTCACCGCCAAGCCGGTCGACGACAACGGCCGCCGCGACGGCGACGACATCGAGTTCCGCGCCCCGCTGGTGATGGCCGCCGACGGCAACTCGTCGCGGCTCAGCGTCTCGATGGGGCTGCACAAGCGCGACGACCGGCCGATGGGCGTCGCCGTACGGACGTACTTCACCAGCCCGCGGCACGACGACGACTACCTCGAGTCGTGGCTGGAGCTGTGGGCGGACGACCCGCAGCACCCGGGCCAGCGCCAGTTGCTGCCCGGCTACGGCTGGATCTTCGGGATGGGCGACGGCACCGTCAACGTCGGCCTCGGCATCCTGAACACCTCGGACGCCTTCGGCAAGGTGGACTACTCGGACCTGCTCAAGCAGTGGCTGAAGAACACGCCGGAGGAATGGCAGTTCCGCGACGAGTTCCAGACCATCCCGATCCGCGGGGCGGCGCTGCCGATGGGCTTCAACCGGCAGCCGCACTACACCCGCGGCCTGATGCTGCTCGGTGACGCGGGCGGCATGGTCAACCCGTTCAACGGCGAGGGCATCCCGTACGCGATGGAGTCCGGGTCGTTCGCCGCGGAGGTCGCCGCCCAGGCGCTGCACCGGCAGCCGAGCCAGCGGGAGCGCGCGCTGTCGGCGTACCCGAAGGCGCTCAAGCAGGAGTACGGCGGCTACTACACACTCGGCCGGGTCTTCGTGAAGCTGATCGGAAATCCGGAGGTGATGCGGCTCTGCACGAAGTACGGTCTGCCGCGCACCACCTTGATGAAGTTCACCCTGAAACTCCTGGCCAACCTCACCGATCCGCGCGACGGCGACGTGATGGACAAGATCATCAACGGGCTCACCAAGGTTGCCCCCGCCGCCTGAAACCGGCGGGGCGAGTGACGTGAGCCACAGCGTTACTGATAACACAGTGCAGGCGAACCAAACATCCAGCAGCAGGTCCATAGCCGGCAGTACGGACGCAAGTAAGGAGGGAGCAGCAGCCGATGCACCCTTACGTACCGATCCTGATTCTCGGGATTCTCGCGACGATCTTCGTGGCGGGAACCCTGGTGACGAGCTTCCTGGTCGGCCCGAAGCGGTACAACCGGGCCAAGCTCGACAGCTACGAGTGCGGGATCGAGCCGACCCCGCAGCCGGTGGGTGGCGGGCGGTTCCCGGTGAAGTACTACATCACCGCGATGCTCTTCATCGTGTTCGACATCGAGATCATCTTCCTCTACCCGTGGGCGGTCGCCTTCGACCAGATGGCGCTGTTCGGGTTGGTCGAGATGGTCATCTTCATCGCAACCGTCTTCGTCGCGTACGCCTACGTGTGGCGCCGCGGCGGACTGGAGTGGGACTGACCTATGGGTGTTGAGGAACAACTTCCGGCCGGCGTACTGCTGACGACCATCGAGGGTCTGTCGGGATACATGCGCAAGGCATCGTTGTGGCCGGCAACCTTCGGGCTGGCCTGCTGCGCGATCGAGATGATGACCACGGGCGCGCCCCGGTACGACGCGGCGCGGTTCGGCATGGAGGTCTTCCGGGCCTCGCCGCGACAGGCCGACCTGATGATCGTGGCCGGCCGGGTGAGCCAGAAGATGGCCCCGGTGCTGCGCCAGATCTACGACCAGATGCCGAACCCGAAGTGGGTGCTGGCGATGGGTGTCTGCGCCTCGTCGGGCGGCATGTTCAACAACTACGCCATCGTGCAGGGCGTGGACCACGTCGTCCCGGTCGACATGTACCTGCCCGGCTGCCCGCCGCGGCCGGAGATGCTGCTGGACGCGTTCCTGAAGCTGCACGAGGACATCCAGAACGGCAAGCTCGGCGCGAACAAGCGGGCGCTGCAGGCCGACGAAGAGGCCACAGCCCTGACGGCCGCCCCGACCCTTGAGATGAAGGGGCTCCTTCGGTGAGTGAGCACCAACCAGAGAACCTGCCGGCGACGACGGCAGCCGGCGACGCTCAGACGCCGGCGGCCGAGGTGGTCGACCAGCGCGAGGGCATGTTCGGTGTCCGCGGCA
The DNA here is from genome assembly GCF_040613535.1 of Kribbella sp. NPDC006257. Lineage (NCBI taxonomy): Bacteria > Bacillati > Actinomycetota > Actinomycetes > Propionibacteriales > Kribbellaceae > Kribbella > Kribbella sp. NPDC006257. The sequence continues at coordinate 279,409 of NZ_JBEXSJ010000002.1, read as the reverse complement.
CCGGTGACACCTCCGGCTTCGGCCGGCTGCAGCGCCAGGTCGCGCTGCCGGGCGGATCGGCCAAGCCGTACGGCGGCTGGTTCGACGGCGCCACCGAGCGGCTCGAGGGACTCGTCGGCGACGGCGCGATCGAGAAGGTCGTGGTCGACCGCAACGAGCTGACCCTGCATATCGATCGCGAGCGGTTGGTGGAGGTCTGCCAGCACCTGCGCGACGACGAGGCGCTGCGATTCGAGTTCTGCTCGGGCGTCAGCGGCGTGCACTACCCGAACGAGACCGGGCGCGAGCTGCACGCGGTCTACCACCTGCTCTCGATCACCCACAACCGGCGGATCCGGCTGGAGGTGTCGGTGTCCGAGGCGGACCCGCACATCCCGTCGGTGGTCTCGGTCTACCCGGCCAACGACTGGCACGAGCGGGAGACCTGGGACTTCTTCGGCATCATCTTCGACGGGCACCCGGCACTGACCCGGATCCAGATGCCCGACGACTGGCCGGGGCACCCGCAGCGCAAGGACTACCCGCTCGGCGGCATCGACGTCGAGTACAAGGGCGCCGTCATCCCGCCGCCCGACACGCGGAGGTCTTACAACTGATGACCACGACAGATCCGTACGCCGACGCAAGAGACACCACCGAGGGCAAGGTCTTCACCGTCACCGGTCAGGACTGGGACTCGGTCGTCGCCGGCCTGGGCGACGAGCCCGAAGAGCGCATCGTCGTCAACATGGGCCCGCAGCACCCGTCCACGCACGGCGTGCTGCGGCTGATTCTCGAGATCGAGGGTGAGACGGTCACCGAGGCCCGCTGCGGCATCGGCTACCTGCACACCGGGATCGAGAAGAACATGGAGTTCCGCTCCTGGACCCAGGGCGTCACCTTCGTCACCCGGATGGACTACCTGTCGCCGTTCTACAACGAGACGGCGTACTGCCTCGCGGTCGAGCGGCTGCTCGGCATCGAGGACCAGATCCCGGAGAAGGCGAACGTGATGCGGGTGCTCCTGATGGAGCTGAACCGCATCTCCAGCCACCTGGTCTGCATCGCCACCGGCGGGATGGAGATCGGCGCGCTGACCGTGATGACGATCGGGTTCCGCGAGCGTGAGATGACGCTGGACCTGTTCGAGCTGATCACCGGCCTGCGGATGAACCACGCGTTCATCCGGCCCGGCGGTGTCGCCCAGGACCTGCCGGCCGGTGCGCTGGACAAGATCCGGGAGTACATCACCTGGATGAACAAGCACCTGCCGGAGTACGCCGAACTCTGCAACGCGAACCCGATCTTCAAGGCCCGCCTGCAGGACGTCGGCTACCTCGACCTGACCGGGTGCATGGCGCTGGGCATCTCCGGCCCGCCGCTGCGGGCGACCGGGTACGGCCTGGACCTGCGCAAGACCCAGCCGTACTGCGGGTACGAGACCTACGACTTCGACGTACCGACCTGGGACACCGCCGACTCGTACGGCCGCTTCCGGGTCCGGCTGCAGGAGATGCACGAGTCGCTGAAGATCGTCGAGCAGTGCGCCGACCGCCTCGCCAAGATGGAGGGCGAGCCGGTGATGGTGGCCGACAAGAAGATCGGCTGGCCGAGCCAGCTGGCCGTCGGCAACGACGGGATGGGCAACTCCCTCGACCACATCAAGCACATCATGGGCGAGTCGATGGAAGCGCTGATCCATCACTTCAAGCTGGTCACCGAGGGCTTCCGGGTGCCGGCCGGCCAGGCCTACGTGGCGATCGAGTCGCCGCGCGGCGAGCTCGGCTGCCACCTGGTCTCCGACGGCGGCACCAAGCCGTACCGGGCGCACTTCCGTGACCCGTCCTTCTGCAACCTGCAGGCGATGCCGATCCTGTGTGAGGGTTCACAGGTCGCCGACGTGATCGTCGCCGTCGCCAGCCTTGACCCGGTGATGGGTGGAGTGGACCGCTAAATGGCCGAGAACCACACGACTGCGACGAACAAGACCGTGCCGTACAGCACGGGCGACTCGAAGATCACCGAGACGACGATCGCCGAGATGCGCGAGCTGGCCGGCCGCTACCCGGTCGGCCGCTCGGCCCTGCTGCCGATGCTGCACCTGGTGCAGTCGGTCGAGGGCCGGGTCACCCCAGAGGGCATCGAGGCCTGCGCCGACGTGCTCGGGCTGACCGGTGCCGAGGTGTCGGCGGTGGCGACCTTCTACACGATGTACAAGCGCCGCCCGGTCGGCGACTACCACGTCGGGGTCTGCACCAACACGCTCTGCGCGGTGATGGGCGGCGACCTGATCTTCGAGCGGCTGAAGAGCCACCTCGACGTCGGGAACGACGAGACCACCGAGGACGGCAAGATCACCCTCGAGCACCTCGAGTGCAACGCCGCCTGCGACTACGCGCCGGTGATGATGGTGAACTGGGAGTTCTTCGACGACATGACGCCGGAGTCGGCGACCCAGCTGGTCGACGACCTGCGCGACGGCACCGAGGTGAAGTCCCCGCGCGGCGCCACCATCTGCACCTGGCGCGAAGCCGAGCGGGTGCTGGCCGGCTTCCCCGACGGCCGTGCCGACGAGGGCCCGACCGGCGGCAAGGCCTCTCTGGCCGGCCTCCGGCTGGCCCGCGAACGCAACTGGACCGCACCGGCCTCGAACCACAGTGGCGGTACACCGTCGCTCGGCGACGTTCCGGGTCCGCGGCCCAGCGACCAGCCGGGCACCGAATCCGGCACCGGTTCGCCGGCCATCCCCGACTCGCGGAAAGAGGACTGATCACCGTGCTGACTCCGGTGCTCTCCGACAACTGGGACCAGATCCGTGCGTGGACGCTGGCGTCGTACCAGCGGTCCGGTGGCTACGAGGCGCTGAAGACCGCGCTGCGGATGCAGCCGGCCGACGTCGTCACCGCGGTGAAGGACTCCGGTCTGCGCGGCCGTGGCGGCGCGGGCTTCCCGACCGGGATGAAGTGGTCCTTCATCCCGCAGGACAACCCGAAGCCGAAGTACCTCGTGGTGAACGCCGACGAGTCCGAGCCGGGCACCTGCAAGGACATCCCGCTCATGCTGGCCTCGCCGCACACCCTGGTCGAAGGCGTCATCATCGCGTCCTACGCGATCCGGGCGTCGACGGCCTTCATCTACGTCCGCGGTGAGGTGCTGCACGTCGTACGCCGGTTGCAGCAGGCGGTCCAGGAAGCCAAGGACGCCGGCTTCATCGGCACCGACATCCTCGGCACCGGCTACGACCTCGACGTGGTCGTGCACGCCGGCGCCGGCGCGTATATCTGTGGCGAGGAGACGGCACTGCTCGACTCGCTCGAAGGTCGTCGCGGTCAACCCCGGCTGCGTCCTCCGTTCCCGGCGGTGGCGGGCCTCTACGGCTGCCCCACTGTGATCAACAACGTCGAGTCGATCGCCTCTGTTCCCGCGATCATCAAGAACGGCGCGGACTGGTTCGGCTCGATGGGCACCGAGAAGTCCAAGGGCATGACGCTGTACTCGCTGTCCGGCCACGTCACCCGGCCGGGCCAGTACGAGGCGCCGCTCGGCATCACGCTGCGCCAGCTGCTCGACCTGGCCGGCGGGGTCCGCGAGGGCCACACGCTGAAGTTCTGGACCCCGGGTGGTTCGTCGACGCCGCTGCTGACGGCCGAGCACCTCGACGTACCGCTGGACTACGAGGGCGTCGGCGCGGCCGGCTCGATGCTCGGCACCAAGGCGCTGCAGATCTTCGACGAGACCACCTGCGTTGTCCGGTCGGTGCTGCGCTGGACCGAGTTCTACAAGCACGAGTCCTGCGGCAAGTGCACGCCGTGCCGCGAGGGCACCTGGTGGCTGGTCCAGATCCTGGAGCGGCTGGAGGCCGGCAAGGGCAGCGAGGAAGACCTCGACACCCTGCTCGACCTGAGCGACAACATCACCGGCCGGTCGTTCTGCGCCCTGGCCGACGGTGCGACCGCGCCGATCACCAGCTCGATCCAGCACTTCAAGGACGAGTACCTGGCCCACTTCGAGAACGGCGCCTGCCCCTTCGATCCGATGGCGTCGACTCTCTTCGCGACCGCTGGAGCAAGCGCATGACGATCCAAGCGAACCCTCCGGCCGGCGAGGTCGAGAAGGTCGACCTGATCACGGTCACCATCGACGACATCGAGGTGAAGGTTCCGAAGAACACCCTGCTGATCCGGGCGGCGGAGCAGATCGGGATCCAGATCCCGCGGTTCTGCGACCACCCGCTGCTCGACCCGGTCGGTGCCTGCCGGCAGTGTCTGGTGGAGATCACCGACGCCGGGAACGGCCGGGGAATGCCGAAGCCGCAGGCCTCCTGCACGATCACCGTCGCCGACGGCATGGTGGTCCGGACCCAGGTGACCTCGCCGGTCGCGGACAAGGCTCAGCACGGGATCATGGAATTCCTGCTGATCAACCACCCCCTGGACTGCCCGGTCTGCGACAAGGGTGGCGAGTGCCCGCTGCAGAACCAGGCGATGACCAACGGCGCCGGTGAGAGCCGCTTCGATGCGGTCAAGCGGACCTTCCCGAAGCCGATCAACATCTCCGCCGAGGTGCTGCTGGACCGCGAGCGCTGCGTGCTCTGCGCCCGCTGCACCCGGTTCTCCGAGCAGATCGCCGGTGACCCGTTCATCGCGCTGATCGAGCGCGGTGCGCTGCAGCAGGTCGGCATCTACGAGAAGGAGCCGTTCGAGAGCTACTTCTCCGGCAACGCGATCCAGATCTGCCCGGTCGGCGCGCTGACCAGCGCGGCGTACCGGTTCCGCTCGCGGCCGTTCGACCTGGTCTCGGTGCCGTCGATCGCCGAGCACGACGCCTCCGGCTCGGCGATCCGGGTGGACTACCGGCGCGGCAAGGTGATGCGCCGGCTGGCCGGCGACGACGCCGAGGTGAACGAGGAGTGGATCTCCGACCGGGACCGGTTCGCGTTCAACTACGCGACCACCGGCGACCGGCTGACCCACCCGCTGATCCGTGAGGACGGCGAGCTCCGGCCGGCGTCCTGGCCCGAGGCGCTGACCTTCGCGGCCGGCAAGCTGACGGCCGCCCGCGGCAACGCCGCCGTACTGACCGGTGGCCGGCTGACGCTCGAGGACTCCTACGCGTACTCGAAGTTCGCCCGGGTCGCCCTCGGCACCAACGACATCGACTTCCGGGCCCGGCCGCACTCCGACGAGGAGGCCGACTTCCTGGCCGCCGCCGTCGCGGGCACCGGCCTCGGGACGACGTTCGCCGATCTCGAGCGGGCCGGTTCGGTGCTGCTGGTCGGCTTCGAGCCGGAAGAGGAGTCGCCGGCGGTCTTCCTGCGTCTGCGCAAGGGCGTCCGGAACACCGGCACCAAGGTCTTCGCGCTCGCGTCCTTCGCGTCGCGCGGTGTCGAGAAGCTCGACGGCGTGGTCGTGCAGGCCGCACCGGGCACCGAGGCCGCCGTCCTGACGGACCTCGGGAACGCGGGCGAGGCCGGAGCCGCGGCGCGCGGCGCCCTCGGAGCCGACTCGATCATCATCGTGGGCGAGCGCCTGGCCACCGTGCCGGGCGCGTACTCCGCGGCGCTGCGACTCGCGCTGGACTCGGGCGCCCAGCTGGTCTGGATCCCGCGGCGCGCGGGCGACCGGGGTGCACTCGAGGCCGGTTGCCTTCCGGGTCTGCTGCCGGGCGGTCGCCTGTCGGCCGACGCGGCGGCGCGGGTCGACCTGCAAGCTGCCTGGGGCGTCGAGAATCTGCCGACCGGTGTCGGCCGGGACACGAGCGAGATCCTCGCCGCGGCCGGTTCGCTGCAGGCGTTGGTGATCGCGGGTGTCGAGATCGACGACCTGCCGGACCCGGCGGCGGCACTGGCCGCCCTCGAAGCAGCGCCGTTCGTGGTCAGCTTCGAGGTCCGTAGCTCGCAGGTCACCGAGCACGCCGACGTCGTCTTCCCGGTCGTACCGCCGGCGGAGAAGGACGGCACGTTCGTCAACTGGGAGGGCCGCGAGCGGCACTTCCCCGTTGTGCTCAAGGTGCCGGTCGCGATGCCCGACGTCCGGGCGCTGGCCGCGCTGGCGCAGGAGATGGACGCGCCGCTGGGGTTCAGCACTCCGGCCGGGGCGAAGAAGGAGTTCGACGAGCTCGGCCGCTGGGACGGCGACCGGGCCAGCGAACCGACGTACACCGCGGGCCCGGCGCTCGGCGCGTTCGACTCGACCCGGCTCGCCACCTGGCGGATGCTGATCGACGACAGCCGCAGCAACGACGGCGAACCGCACCTGGTCGCCACCGCGCGCAAGCCGGTGGCCCGGATCTCGCTGACCACCGCCCACCGGGTCGGGGTCAGCGATGGTGACGAACTGGTGGTCTCCACCGATGCCGGCTCGATCCGGCTGCCGGTGCTGATCACCGCGATGGCCGACAACGTGGTCTGGCTGCCGACGAACTCGGCCGACAGTCACGTCCGCCGGTCGTTGCACGCCGACCATGGCTCGATCGTGACGATCGCCGGAGGGAACGCATGAGTCTCATCCCCCTTGCAGCGCCGGCCGACGCCGGCGTCGGGCCCGAGCCCCGGGGGGGGGGGGGGCTGGAGGGGCTGGTGGTGGTGGTCTTCTTGGTGGTGGGGTGGCGTGTGTTGGTCTGTTGGGTGTC
>NZ_JBEXSJ010000002.1:0-272790 GCF_040613535.1 Kribbella sp. NPDC006257 | reverse complement strand
GCAACTGCAGGCGATGCGCGAGAAGCGTAGGTGCCTCGGCAAGCTCATCCGAGAGCACCCTGAGACCGGCCCGCCGATCCAACGGCTGCTGGCGGGTCGTGGGCATCAAGGTGCTGCTGATCTTCGTCTTCCTGATCGTGCTGACCCTGTTCAACATCTGGTGGGAACGCCGGGTGGTGGCCCGGATGCAGCACCGGATCGGCCCGAACGTGCACGGCCCGTTCGGTCTGCTCCAGTCGCTGGCCGACGGCATGAAGCTGATGTTCAAGGAAGACCTGATGCCGAAGGGCGTGGACAAGTTCGTCTACGTCGCGGCACCGGTGATCGTGTCGATCCCGGCCTTCCTCACCTTCGCGGTGATCCCGTTCGGCCCGACGGTGAAGATCCCGTTCACCGACACCTACACCCGGTTGCAGCTGACCGACCTGCCGGTCTCGGTGCTCTACGTGATGGCGATCGCCTCGATCGGCATCTACGGCATCGTGCTCGGCGGCTGGTCGTCCAACTCGACGTACTCGCTGCTCGGTGGTCTGCGCTCCAGCGCCCAGATGATCTCCTACGAGGTCGCGATGGGCCTGGCGCTGGTGACGGTCTTCCTGTTCGCCGGCTCGATGTCCACCTCGGAGATCGTCGCGGCGCAGGGCTCGCACCAGACCCTGAACCTGTTCGGCCTGGCGCACATCCCGGTGCCGGGCTGGTACGCGTTCCTGCTCTTCCCGTCCTTCGTGATCTACGTGATCTCGATGATCGGCGAGACGAACCGGGCGCCGTTCGACCTGCCGGAGGCCGAGGGCGAGCTGGTGGCCGGCTTCCTGACCGAGTACTCGTCGATGAAGTACGCGATGTTCTTCCTGGCCGAGTACATCAACATGGCGACCGTGTCGGCGCTCGCGACCACCCTGTTCCTGGGCGGCTGGCGGGCCCCGTGGCCGATCTCGCTGTGGGACGGCGCGAACTCCGGCTACTGGCCGGTGCTCTGGTTCGTCGGCAAGATGATGTGCTTCATCTTCTTCTACATCTGGTTGCGCGGAACGCTGCCGCGGCTGCGCTACGACCAGTTCATGAAGCTGGGCTGGAAGGTCCTGATCCCGGTCTCGCTGGGCTGGATCCTGCTGGTCGCCACGGTCCGGGCGGTCGGCCGCCAGTCGGACGGCTCCGACCGGCGCACCTACCTGCTGGTGGCCGCCGGCATCATCCTCGCGTTCGTCGTCATCTCGAGTTTCCTGCCGTCGAAGAAGACCGAGCAGACCGAGCCGGAAGCCGAGGGTGGCGAGTTCGACGCCTTCGCCGGTGGCTTCCCGGTCCCACCACCTCTCGTCGATTCCAAGAGCGAGGAAGTTAGTCGTGGCTAGCGTCAAAGAGTCCCTCTGGGACCCCGTCGCCGGGTTCGGCGTCACCTTCCGGACGATGTTCCGCAAGGTGTTCACCGAGCAGTACCCCTTCGAGAAGAAGCCGACCGCACCGCGGTTCCACGGCCGGCACCAGCTGAACCGCTGGCCGGACGGGCTGGAGAAGTGCATCGGCTGTGAGCTGTGTGCGTGGGCCTGCCCCGCGGACGCGATCTACGTCGAGGGCGCGGATAACGATGAAAGCGCAGCGGGTGGCTCCGGCCGCTTTTCTCCCGGCGAGCGGTACGGCCGGGTGTACCAGATCAACTACCTGCGCTGCATCCTCTGCGGACTCTGCATCGAGGCCTGCCCGACCCGGGCGCTGACGATGACGAACGAGTACGAGCTGGCCGACCGCAGCCGCGAGTCCCTCATCTACGAGAAGAAGGACCTGCTGGCCCCGCTCCTGCCGGGCATGGAGGAGCCGCCGCACGAGATGCAGCTGGGCAAGTCCCAGACCGACTACTACCTCGGGCTGACCGGCTCCGCGGTGGTTCCGGAGAGCGCGTCGATCCACCCCGAGAGCTCGCTCAAGGGGGGTGCTGACCAGTGATGGTTCCGCTCGTCACCGGCGGCCAGGTCGCGTTCTGGATGCTCGCACCGATCATGGTGCTGGCCGCGATCGCGATGATCCTGGTCCGCAAGGCGGTGCACTCGGCGTTGCTGCTGGCAACGGTGATGATCTGCCTGGCGGTCCAGTACGCCGCGCAGGACGCACCGTTCCTGTTCGCGGTCCAGATCATCGTCTACACCGGCGCGATCCTGATGCTGTTCCTGTTCGTGCTGATGCTGGTCGGCGTCGACGCGTCGGACTCGCTGGTCGAGACCATCAAGGGTCAGCGGCTGTGGGCCGGCATCGGCTTCCTCGGGATCGCGGTGCTGCTGATCTTCGCGACCGGCAGCTCGGTCTACGGCGACCCGGTCGGGCTGGGCAACGCGCAGCCGGACGGCAACCCGAAGGGGATCGCGCAGCTGCTGTTCGGCAAGTACGTGTTCGCCTTCGAGGTCACCTCGGCGCTGCTGATCACGGCGGCGCTCGGCGCGATGATGCTGGCGCACCGCGAGCGGCTGACCAAGAAGCTGACCCAGCGCGACCACGCCGAGGAGCGGATCCGCAAGTACGCCGAACTCGGTGTGCACCCCGGCCCGCTGCCGACCCCCGGCGTACTGGCCCGGCACAATGCCGTCGACACCCCGGCGCTGCTGCCGGACGGGTCGATCGCGACGACCTCGGTGTCGCGGGTGCTGCAGGCCCGTGGCACGGTGTTCCCCGAGACCGAGGAACGCGACGAGATCGAAACGGTCCGCAGGATCGCCGACGGCGACGCGGGCGACGAGGTCCCGCCGGAACCCACCGGTACGGACCTGACCGGATTCGGTGAAGGAGACAAGCTGTGAGTACCGAGCCGTACATCGTGCTCTCGGCGATCCTTTTCAGTATCGGGGCGCTCGGCGTACTGGTACGCCGGAACGCCATCGTCGTCTTCATGTGCGTGGAGCTGATGCTGAACGCGACCAACCTCGCGTTCGTCAGCTTCGCCCGCCAGCACGGCAACCTCGACGGTCAGATCGCCGCCTTCTTCGTGATGGTGGTGGCCGCGGCCGAGGTCGTGATCGGGCTGGCGATCATCATGGCCATCTTCCGCACCCGTCGCTCGGCCTCGGTCGACGACGCCAACCTGCTCAAGTACTGAGGTCATAACCGATGAGTCATGAGCTGACGTGGCTGCTGGTCGCGATCCCGGCGGTCTCCGCGGCGATCCTGCTTGTTGGTGGCAAGGCCACCAACAAATGGGGTCACCTGCTGGGGACCGCGGCGTCGCTGGCCTCTTTCGTCTGCGGAGTCCTGCTGTTCTTCCAGATGCAGGGCAGGTCCGGCGAAGAGCGGTCCGAGACGATCAAGCTGTTCGAGTGGTTCTCGGTCGGCAGCATCCATGTGGATGTGACCCTGCTGGTCGACCAGCTGTCCATCCTGTTCGTGCTGCTGATCACCGGTGTGGGTTCGCTGATCCACATCTACTCGATCGGCTACATGGAACACGACCCGCGGCGGCGCCGCTTCTTCGGGTACCTGAACCTGTTCATCGCGTCGATGCTGCTGCTGGTCCTGGCGGCCGACTACCTGCTGGTCTTCGTCGGCTGGGAAGGCGTCGGTCTGGCGTCGTACCTGCTGATCGGCTTCTGGCAGCACAAGCACTCGGCCGCGACCGCCGCGAAGAAGGCGTTCGTGGTGAACCGGGTCGGTGACATCGGCCTCTCGCTCGCGGTGATGAGCATGTGGGCGCTGTTCGGCTCGTCGGCCTTCACGACCGTGAACGCCGGCGCCGACGGGATGTCCAAGACCTGGGCGACGCTGGTCGGCCTGATGCTGCTGCTGGCGGCCTGCGGCAAGTCCGCGCAGGTGCCGCTGCAGTCCTGGCTGCTGGACGCGATGGAGGGCCCGACCCCGGTCTCGGCCCTGATCCACGCGGCGACCATGGTCACCGCGGGCGTGTACCTGGTGGTCCGCTCGCACGCGATCTACGCGGTCACCGACGCGGCCTCCACCGCGGTGGTGATCGTCGGCACGGTCACCGCGCTCGCCGGTGCGATCATCGGTTGCGCCAAGGACGACATCAAGAAGGGTCTGGCCGGCTCCACGATGAGCCAGATCGGCTACATGATGCTCGCCGCCGGCCTCGGCCCGGTCGGGTACGTGTTCGCCATCTTCCACCTGCTCACGCACGGCTTCTTCAAGGCCAACATGTTCCTCGGTGCCGGCTCGGTGATGCACGGCATGAACGACGACGTGAACATGCGGCACTACGGCGGCCTGGCGAAGTACATGAAGGTCACCTTCGTCACCTTCGCCTTCGGCTACCTGGCGATCCTCGGCATCCCGCCGTTCGCCGGCTTCTTCAGCAAGGACAAGATCATCGAGGCCGCGTTCGCGGACAACATCGTGATCGGTCTCTGCGCGCTGCTCGGCGCCGGTATCACCGCGTTCTACATGACCCGGATGATGCTGATGACCTTCTTCGGCGAGAAGCGCTGGGAGAAGGACGTGCACCCGCACGAGTCGCCGAAGGTGATGACGGTCCCGCTGATGATCCTGGCGGCCCTGTCGCTGGGCGGCGGTGCGCTGTACTTCGCCGGGCACTGGATCGTCGACTGGCTCGAGCCGGTGGTCGGGCACGAGGAGGAGCACGCTCCGCTCAGCGCGCTGGTGATGACGCTGATCACCCTCGCGGTCGTTGCCGTCGGCATCGTCATCGCGGTGCTGCTGTACCGCCGCGACATCCCGCGCGAGGCGCCGGTCCGGGTCTCGCCGGTCACCACCTTCGCCCGCCGTGACCTGTTCGGCGACGCGCTGAACGAGGCGGTCCTGATGCGCCCGGGCCAGTACCTCACCCGGACGCTGGTCTGGCTCGACAACCGCGGGGTGGACGGCCTGGTCAACGGGCTGGCCGCACTCTTCGGTGGGCTGTCCGGCCGGCTCCGCCGGTTCCAGACGGGCTTCGTCCGTTCCTACGCACTCAGCATGGTCTTCGGCGCCGCATTCGTGGTCGTCGCCCTCCTCGCGGTGAGGTTGTCGTGAACATCGGTTGGCTGACCCTGACACTGCTCCTGCCGTTCGTGGGAGCCCTGGCGACGATGGCGGTGCCGAAGTCGCGGACGACCCTGGCCAAGCAGGTCGCCCTCGGCTTCGCGCTGATCACGCTGGCGCTGACGATCGTGATCGCGATCGGCTACCACCGCAACGGCCCGGCCGACTACGCCGAGGACGTCACCTGGATCAAGGCGTTCGGCGCGCACTACGCGCTCGGCCTGGACGGCGTCGGGATCGTGCTGGTGGTGCTCACCGCGCTGCTCACCCCGATCGTGCTGATCGCCTCCTGGAACGACGCGAAGACCGGCCGGTGGAGCGAGAAGTCCTTCTTCGCCTGGATCCTCGGCCTGGAGATGCTGTCGATCGGCGTCTTCGCCGCCACCGACGTGTTCCTCTTCTACGTGCTGTTCGAGGCCACGCTGATCCCGATGTACTTCCTGATCGGTGGCTTCGGCGGCGCGCAGCGCTCGTACGCCGCGGTGAAGTTCCTGCTCTACTCGCTGCTCGGCGGCCTGCTGATGCTGGCCTCGGTGGTCGGCCTGTACGTCGTGTCGGCCAAGCACGGCGACCCGTCGTACCTGCTCACCGACCTGATGAAGGTCGACATGAGCCAGAACACCGAGCGCTGGCTGTTCCTCGGCTTCTTCTTCGCCTTCGCGGTGAAGGCGCCGATGGTGCCCTTCCATACCTGGCTGCCGGACGCCGCCGCCGAGGCGACGCCGGGCACCTCGGTGCTGCTGGTCGGCATCCTGGACAAGATCGGCACCTTCGGGATGATCCGGTTCTGCCTGGGCCTGTTCCCGGAGGCCTCCAAGTGGGCCACCCCGGTGGTCCTGGTGCTGGCCCTGATCAGCGTCCTGTACGGCGCGTTGGTGGCGATCGGCCAGACCGACATCAAGCGGCTGATCGCGTACACCTCGATCTCGCACTTCGGCTTCATCGTGATGGGCATCTTCGCGCTCACCTCACAGGGCCTGACCGGGTCGACGCTGTACATGTTCAACCACGGTCTCTCCACGGCGGCGCTGTTCCTGGTGGCCGGCTACCTGATCTCGCGGCGTGGCTCGGCCCGGATCGCCGACTACGGCGGGGTCGAGAAGGTGGCTCCGGTGCTGGCCGGCACCTTCCTGTTCGCCGGTCTGTCCAGCCTGGCGCTGCCGGGTCTGTCGCCGTTCATCTCCGAGTTCATGGTGCTGGCCGGAACCTTCAGCAAGCACAAGGTGATCGCGGTGATCGCCGTGCTCGGGATCGTGTTCGCGGCGCTCTACATCCTGATCATGTACCAGCGCCTGATGACCGGTCCGGTCCGGGACGGCATCGAGAAGCTCAAGGACCTGAACCCCCGCGAGGTACTCGCGATCGCACCGCTGGTCGTGCTGATCATCGGCTTCGGCATCTACCCGAAGCCGGTGGTCGACATCATCAAGCCGGCGGTCGAGTCGACGATGCAGCACGTGGGCGTCACCGACAAGGCCCCGCAGGTTCCCGTGACGGAGGGACAGAAGTGAGTGCAGTACTCATGCCGCTGGTAGCGCAGGCGTTGCCGCTGGCGGACTTCGTCAAGCCGAAGATCGAGTACAACGAGCTGGCTCCGCTGCTCGTCGTGTTCGGTGCCGGCTGTGTCGGTGTCGTCGCGGAGGCGTTCCTGCCGCGGGCCTACCGGCACCTGGTCCAGGTCGCCCTGGCGATCGTCGCGCTGCTGGCGGCCGGCGTACTGACCGGCATCCTGATGCACGACAAGAAGTCCCTGGTCGCCGCCCAGGGCGCCATCTCGGTGGACGGTCCGGCGCTGTTCACCTGGATCATCCTGCTCGCGCTGACGCTGATCAGCGTGCTGCTGTTCGCCGAGCGCTCGATCGACGGCGGCCTGTCCGCCTTCGCCGGCCAGGCGGCCGCCGTACCGGGCAGTGAGGCCGAGCGTGAAGGCACCGCTGCCAAGGTCGAGCACACCGAGATCTTCCCGCTGACGCTGTTCGCGGTCGGCGGCATGATGCTGTTCGCCTCGGCGAACGACCTGCTGGTGCTGTTCGTCGCGCTCGAGGTCTTCTCGCTGCCGCTGTACCTGCTGTGTGGGCTGGCGCGTCGTCGCCGGCTGATCTCGCAGGAAGCCGCGATGAAGTACTTCCTGCTCGGCGCGTTCGCCTCGGCCTTCCTGCTCTACGGCATCGCCCTGCTCTACGGGTACGCCGGGACCATGTCGCTGCCGGGCATCTCCGACGCGCTGGCCACCAAGACCGGTGGCGACGCGATCCTGCTCGCCGGCACCGGCCTGATCGGGGTCGGCCTGCTGTTCAAGGTCGGCGCCGTGCCGTTCCACTCGTGGACGCCGGACGTCTACCAGGGCGCCCCGACGCCGATCACCGGCTTCATGGCGGCCTGCACCAAGATCGCCGCGTTCATCGGGCTGATGCGGGTCTTCTACGTCGCCCTCGGCGGAACCCGCTGGGACTGGGCGCCGATGATGTGGATCGTCGCCATCTTGACGATGGTGGTCGGTTCGATCGTCGCGATCACGCAGACCGACGTGAAGCGGATGCTGGCCTACTCGTCGATCGCGCACGCGGGCTTCCTGCTGACCGCGTTCGTCGGCCTGGCACAGAGCGGTTCGGGTGTCACGCACGGCATCACCTCGACGCAGGCGGTGCTGTTCTACCTGGTCTGCTACGGCTTCCCGACCATCGGCGCCTTCGCGCTGGTGACCCTGGTCCGCGACGCGGGTGGCGAGGCGACGCACCTGTCCCGCTGGGCCGGCCTGGGTAAGAAGTCGCCGCTGCTGGCCGGCATCTTCGCCTTCTTCCTGCTCGGTTTCGCCGGGATCCCGCTGACCGCGGGCTTCACCGGCAAGTGGGCCGTGTTCACCGCGGCCTGGACCGGTGGCGCCTGGCCGCTGGTGGTCGTCGCGGTGCTCTGCAGCCTGGTCGCCGCGTTCTTCTACGTCCGCGTGATCGTGCTGATGTTCTTCTCCGACCTGCCGGCCGACAGCCCGGACGTGGCGCTGCCGGGTTGGCAGACCACGACCGCGGTGGCGTTGGGGCTCGCGGCAACCGTCGTACTGGGCCTGGTGCCCGGGCCGGTGCTCGACCTGGCGTCGCGAGCGGGTGAGTTCATCCGGTGAGCACGTCGCCTGCTGAGAGCCTGGGGTTCGAGTTCGCCGATCCGGCGCTCGAGTCCCGGGTTCGTGCTGGGCTGGAGTCCGTCGAGCGCGCGCTCGCCGACTCCGCCCGGTCCGAGGCTCCGTTCGTCACCGAGGCCGCGCAACACGTGATGTTTGCCGGCGGCAAGCGGTTCCGGCCGTTGCTGGCGCTGCTCGGGGCGGAGTTCGGGCCGGAACCGGCTGCCGCCGAGGTGGTGGACGCGGCCGTGGTCGTCGAGCTCACTCACGTGGCGACGCTGTACCACGACGACGTGATGGACGAGGCGGCGCTGCGGCGCGGTTCGTCCACCGCGAACGCGCGCTGGGACAACTCGGTCGCGATCCTGACCGGTGACTGGCTGTTCGCCCGGGCCTCCGACCTGGTCGCTTCGCTGGGGCCGGAGGCGGTCCGGATCCAGGCCCGCACCTTCGGCCGGCTGGTCGAGGGGCAGATCCGGGAGACGCTCGGCGTCACCGAGGGGCAGGACCCGCTCGCGCACTACCTGTCGGTGGTCGCGGACAAGACCGGCTCCTTGATCGCTACCTCTGTTCTCTTCGGTGCCCGGTTCGCCGGTGCTCCGGAGGAGACCCAGGAGACGCTGCGGGCGTTCGGCGAGGAGATCGGCGTGGCCTTCCAGCTCGCCGACGACATCCTCGACGTCACCTCGGAGTCCGGCCAGTCCGGCAAGACTCCCGGCACGGACCTCCGCGAGGGCGTCCCGACCCTGCCGGTGCTGATCTTCCGCGCCCAGGCCGACCCGTCGGACCCCGCCGACGCTCGGTTGGCGGAGCTGCTCGACTCCGACCTCACCGACGACACCCGGCTGGCCGAAACCCTCGCCGTACTCCGCGACCACCCGTCGCTGCGGCAGGCCGAGGACGACGTCCGCCGCCGGGCCGACGACGCCCGCAAACTCCTCGAGGACCTCCCCGAAGGCTCCGCCCGCGCGGCGCTGGAATCCCTCTGCGACCTGGTCGTCACCCGCTCGGTCTGACCCCGCACCGGACCGGCTGTGGACGGTTGCTGGGGTGGGCTGGGGTGATGAGGTTGGATGGAGGGGTGGACACGAGGAGGCTCGCGTGGGTGTGAGGACCGGTTTGGTCTCGGTGACGTTCCGGCAGCTGGGGGTCGAGGAAGTCGTCGAGGTGGCCGAGCAGGCAGGGCTGGCGGCGATCGAGTGGGGCGGGGACGTCCATGTCCCGCTCGGTGACCTGCCGGCGGCGCGGAAGGCGCGTGCTCTGTGCGAGGACCGGGGGATCGCGATCGCGGCGTACGGATCCTATCTGCGGGCCGGCAGTGTCGACCGGGAAGAGATCCGTACGGCGGTGACGACCGCGGTGGAGCTGGGTGCGCCCAGGATCCGCGTCTGGGCCGGGAGCGTCGGCACGGCTGAGGCCGGCGTGGGGGACCGGATGGCGGTGACGCGTGGGCTGGCCGAGTTGGCCGATGTCGCGGCCGGGTCCGGGATCGAGATCGCGATGGAGTTCCACCGCAACACGCTCACCGACGAGGTCGACTCGACCATCACGCTGCTGCTCGATGTCGGGGCGCCGAACCTCACGACGTACTGGCAGCCGCCGGTCGACCTCAACGATGCCGAATGCCTGCAACAGCTCGAGGCGCTGATGCCCTGGCTGAGCACGGTGCATGTGTTCTCGTGGTGGCCGTCGAACACCCGGCTACCGCTGGCGGCCCGTGAGTCGCTGTGGCGACCGGTCCTCGACCGCCTCGCCGCCGAGCCGCGCGAGATCAACGCTCTGCTCGAATTCGTCGCCGACGACTCGGTCAGCCAGTTCACCACCGACGCCGCGGACCTGCACTCCTGGGTTTAGCATGGCGGGTCCGCAAAGACTCGTGATGTGCAGGAGACATGGCTCAGTACGCGCTACTCATACTTCCGTCGACCAACCGGGTGTACGCCGAGTCGTCGACCGAACTGACGATGGCGGAGCTGGCCCTGTTCGGTCAGACCGCCCTCGACCAGCCGGTCCACGACATCGCCCGTACGACGATCGGCGGCGTCCCGTACGTCACCTTCGAGGCCGATGACCTGACCGAGTCCGACGCGGCCAAGCTCGCCAACCTGTCGTCGATCTACGCGCTCTTCCGGTACGACGGGAAGCTCCTGGAACCCGTGTTCCTGGAGTCCCTGGACCGGCTCGACAGCGACCTGATCACGATCCCGAAGTACCAGGGCAAGACGAATGAGCTGTTCACCAAGCTGCTGCTCAACACCACCTTGCTGTCGTCGGACTTCGCCAAGGACCTGCTGACCCGCAAGTTCTCGGTGATCGATCCGCTCTGCGGGCGTGGTACGACGATGAACCAGGCGCTGATGTACGGGTTCGACGCGGCCGGGGTCGACGTCGACCGGAAGGACTTCGAGGCGTACGGGACCTTCATCCAGACCTGGCTGAAGCGCAAGCGGTACAAGCACGACGCCGAGGTGATCCGGGTCCGGCGCGACGGCCGGGTGGCGGCGCACCGGTTGCAGGTCTCCTTCGCGCTGTCCAAGGAGGACTGGAAGGCCGGCGACAAGCTGAACCTCAGCTATGTCAGCGCGGACACGACCAAGGCGCTGGAGTTCTACAAGCCGGGCAGCTTCGATCTGGTGGTGACCGACGCGCCGTACGGCGTCCAGCACGGATCCCGTACTGCGGAAAGCGGCCTCCATCGCAGCCCCATCGACCTGCTCAAGGCAGCCGCTCCCGTCTGGGCCAGGCTGCTCCGGAAGGGCGGTGCACTCGGCATCGCGTGGAACACGAACGTCGCCAAGCGAGAAGCCGCCGCCGAGATCCTGGCCGACGCGGGACTCGAGCCGCTGAGCGATCCGCCGTACCAGGACTTCGTCCACCGCGTCGACCAGGCGATCGTCCGCGACATCCTGATCGCCCGGCGCCCCGGCTAGTCGCCCGTGCCGGAAGTTCCGTTGCGCTAGTTGGCGGGGACGTACAGGCCGATCGCGAGCAGGCCGCGGCTGGGGGAGTCGCCGACCGGGCGGACCTCGACGTAGCCGGACGCCTGGGGCTTGATCGCGATCGACTTGAAGCCTGCCAGCGGGCCGTCGCCAGGGGCCAGCGTGTAGGTGTGGCCGCCGGAGACGCCCGCGACCTCGAAGGTGCTGATGCCCGGGACACCGACCGACGCGAAGACGACGACGCACGGCGTGAACCCGGGGGTCTGCACGCTGACACCTTGGTCGGTCATCGTCGGGCTGAAGCTCGCGGTCATCAGGCCTTCGTCGATGCGGTACATATGGCCCTGATGCTCGATCAGCTCGGGGAAGGCTACCTCCGGGGTGGAGCCGATCGCCCGGTTGTCCGCGCGGCTGTAGATCCCGAAGCCGACCTGCTGGACGGGTGACGAGGACGGAGCGCCGGAGGGTTCGACGATCTCGGCGGTGATGTTCACCGACTGCGCCGGATGCGGGAACAGCACCTTCTGGTCCAGCAGGCCGGCGACGATCGACCCTGGATCGCTGACCCGGAACCTGCTGCAGGACTCGGTGGTGACGGCCCGGCCGTCGACCTTGAGGACGACCTCGGCGGGCTGGTCGGGACGGGTGCAGAAGACCCGGATGTCGACCCGGCGATCGCCCGGGGTCCACCGCAGCGCGACCGACTGCTCGCCCGGCTTGCCGACGGTCGCCGCCTGCAGGGTGTCTCCGGCGGCCTCGGCGCGGAAGCGGATCCCGTACTGGAGGTGATCCTTGGCGGAGATCGCGGGTTCGGCGTCCGGCAGACCGTCCGGCTCAGCGGCCGGGTACGCCGTCGGCCCGACCGCCGACGGAGTCGACGCCGGTGGCGCGTCGGCGTCGATCCGATAGCCGTTGCTCAAGGCAACTGCGGTGGCGATGACGGCGATCCCGGCCACGCCGGTCGTGGCGATCCGGCGGTGCCGCAGCTGCGCCCGGCGACGCCGTACGGCGGCCAGCGGGACCGGTTGGGCCGGGTCGATCTCGCCGGCCTGCTCCTGCAGGTGGTGGCGCAGGTCGTCGATCCTCATGACTGCTCCCTGACGGCGTCGAGAAGGGCCGGGTCGATCCGGAGTTTCGCCAGCGCGCGGCTGGTCTGGCTCTTCACCGTGCCGACCGAACAACCGAGGATCCGGGCGGCCTCCGCCTCGGGCAGGTCCTCGTAGAAACGGAGCACGATGACGGCCCGCATCCGGCGCGGTAGCCGGCGGAGCGCCTCGCCGAGGTCGGTGCGATCGTCCAGGCCGGCGTGATCGCTGGTGGCGGTGTGCGGGAGCTCGTCGGTCGGGTACTCGTTGTTCCAGCGCCGCCGCCACCACGAGGTGTAGGTGTTCACCAGCGTCCGGTGCACGTACGGCCCCGGGTCGTCGATCCGCCGCCAGACGGGCCAGCATTTCGCCAGCGCCGTCTGGAGCAGATCCTCCGCGAGCACCCGGTCCTGAGTGAGCAGGTAGGCGGTCCGGAGCAAAGAGGCATACCGGGCCGCCATGAAGTCCTCGAACTCCACGCCCTCGTCGCTCACCACGATCTCCACACCACCTACCAGCGGTCGGCCCCCCGAAAAGGTTGCATCACTCCACCGGAAGATAGACGGCGAGGACGTATTTGCCCTTCGTCGGATGCCCGTCCTGCAGCTTGAAGGTGGCGACACCGGGATTTTCCAGCGGGTGTCCGGCCGGTTGGAGAGCGGTTCCGAAGCCGAAGTCGTCGACGGCACCCGGCTGCGAGGGGTCGGTGCTCAGATACATCCCGGTCACGCCGGCCACGTCGCCGGAGACGGCCTTCGAGGCTCCGAGGCTGGTGCTGCCGGCGCCGAAGACGTACGGCTTGTCGGTGGGGACATTGATGGAGAACTGCCGGGTGGTCGCCGCGTCGGCCGTCTTCAGGTCAGCCAGCTTGTAGGTGTAGCCGTTGGCCTCGATGAGCTCGTCCACTGCGACGCTGCTGCCGTCCGGTGCCGTGACGATCTGCTGCGGTCCCTGGAAGTACACCCCGAAGGCGATCCGGGCGTCCTTGACGGTCACCGGCCTGCCCTTCAGATCCACCAGGGTGGCGGTGGCCTGAACCGTCTCGGTCGACGCAGGCCAGGGGAGCGAGGAGCCGCTCGCTGTGCCGACGTCGGTGGTGTCGGCGAAGCAGTTGGTGACCCGCGCCGGGCCGGTCCCGATCCGCACCGAGATCGTGTACGGCGGCTGCTGGTCCTCACCGTTGTTCGCTGTGCAGAAGGCCTTCAGGACCAGAGGCGCACCAGTCGGCTTGAACCGCACCTGGACCGAGTTCTGGCCGGGATCGCCGATGGCAGCCGCTGCCAGGGTGTTGCCACCGACCTTGGCGCGGAACCGGATGCCGTCCTTGCTCTGGTCACCGGGTCCGGCGGCCGGGATCCGGGTCGGCACCAGCTCGTACGGATCGATCGTCGGGATCGGGGTGTCGTAGATCCCCAAGGCCAGTTGGGCGCTCGAGTCGCCTTCCCGGCCGGAGGCCTGGTCGTAGATGGAGACCTTGACCTCGGCCGGCTTGCCGATCGGGGCGTCGACCCAGAGGGCGTTGGCCGGAGTGAGGAGCTGGGTGGCGGTACCGCTCTCGTTGGTGCCGGTGATGCAGTCGAGAGAGGTGACCTTGTGGCCGTTGACCCAGATGCGGATCGACTTCGCGGCGGAGGCGGTCGAGCGGCAGATGCTGCGCAGCGTCACGTTGTTCGTCGCCGGGGTCCAGGTGAAGGTGAGTGGGCTCTGGCCAGGCTTGCCGATCCAGGCTTTCTCCAGGCGGTCGTGGCCGACCGTGCCGTGGAAGGTGATGCCGTCCTTGGTGTAGTCGGCGGGCGGCGGCTGGGCCGGGTCGGGCGTTGTCGAGGTGAGGCTGGGTGCGATCAGGCCGGCCGCCAGCAGGGCGACGACGGCGGTACCGCCGAGGGCGCCGGCGATGCGGCGTTGCTTGGTCCGGCGGATCTTGCGGTAGGCGCCGGAGACCAGGTCGGTGGGGTGGGTGTCGGCCTCGGTGGCGCGGGCTTCCAGCTCGGCGCGTAGGTCGGTGAGGTTCATCGGCTGACCTCCTGGTCGGCAGGGGTGCCCGCGAGCAGGGCGGGGTCGAGGCGGAGTTTGGCGAACGCCTTGCTGGTCTGGCTCTTCACCGTGCCGGCGGAGCAGCCCAGGATCCGGGCGGTCTCGGCCTCGGAGAGGTCCTCGTAGAACCGCAGTACGACGACCGCGCGTTGCCGCCGGGGGAGTCGCTGCAGGGCGCGCCAGATGTCGGTCGGCTCTTCGGCCTGCGCCGGTGCGGGGTACTCCGGGAGCTCGTCGGTGGGCTGCTCCCCGTTCCAGCGCCGCCGCCACCAGGTGGCGTAGGTGTTCACCATGATCTTGCGGACGTAGGGCTCGGGATCACCGCCCTCGATCCGGCTCCAGGCGAACCAGGCCTTGGCGAGCGCGGTCTGCACGAGGTCTTCGGCCAGGGCGTGGTCCGAGGTCAGTAGATAGGCCGTGCGCAGGAGTTTGCGCGATCGGGCCATCACGAAGGCGTCGAAATTCTCCGTTGCGGTCACCTGGCGCCCCGTCCCCCGTGCACGCAGGGTGAGCGTGCTGTCGTCGATGGTCACATGATGGCTGACCATCCGGTCCGCAGAATTGGTTGCCCGTTCGTCGAAAAGTTTCCGCTGAACCCTGGTCAAAGGTAGATAGTGACGCAATTCTGGCCGTGACCACGCGTTCCGTCCCTCGCGTCCGGAGGTAACCCCCATGCTCAGCAAGAGACTTCCCAGGATCCTCGCCGTACTGGCCCTGTTCGCGGCGATGCTCGCGACCGGCGTCACCACCTCGATCGTCACGGCGACCAAGGCGCATGCCGACGGTTGCTACACCTGGAGTCGCACCCTCACCGAGGGCACCAGCGGTGAGGACGTCCGGCAGTTGCAGATCCGGGTGGCCGGCTACCCGGCGTACGGAGCTCATATCGCCACCGACGGGATCTTCGGGCCGGCCACGAAGGCAGCCGTCCAGCGCTTCCAGACGGCGTACGGGCTCACTTCCGACGGGGTTGCCGCCGCTTCGACGTACAGCAAGATCTATGCCCTGCAGGACGACGACTGCACGCCGATCCACTTCACCTATGCCGAGCTCGATGACGGCTGTGGCGGTAGCGGGTACGACGGTGGGCCGCTGTCCGAGGCGGCGACCAAGGCCAACGCGCTGCAGACCATGTGGCAGCTGGAGGCGCTGCGGCATGCCCTCGGTGACCAGGCGCTCAACATCAGCAGCGGGTTCCGCAGCATCCCCTGCAACAACTCGGTCGGCGGCGCGAGCAACAGCCAGCACCTGTACGGGCGGTCGGCCGACCTGACCGGCTCGCACTCGTTCTGCACGATGGCCAAGCAGGCGCGCTACCACGGCTTCGGCGGCATCTTCGGCCCTGGCTACCCCGGCCACGACGACCACACCCACGTGGACATCCGCACCACCAACTCCTGGTCCGCCCCGAACTGCGGCATCTGACCGTCGAACCCCTGTCAACGAGTCCGCCACCCGCACGCCGAAGGCCTGCGGCTGGAAGATGCCGGCCCCGCTCACTGGGCGCGGGAAAGTCGTACGACAAAAGCTGCCCCGGCCTACGCCGGTCCCGCACCGCACCGTTCAGGTACGAGATCCGGGAAGCAAGGTCGGCCAAGGTGGTGGGAGCCTTCGAGTTGAGCAGCGGCCCCCTTGATCCGAAGAGATGCCCGACGTTCACTTTCACCAGCCGTTCGGGCTCCGGGCGCTACTTCGCCGGGCGACAACCAGGAGGACAACTGCGAGGACGGCGAAGATCGCGTTGCCTATGAGGTCGACTGTCTTCGGAGCGTCGAAGACCGGGGACTCGGGAAAGGCATGCCAGGCGTAGGTGAGGAGTGCGCCGCTCGCCAGCGCAAGCACATGCTGCTTGGTCCACGACTCACTGCGAGACCAGTACAGGATCACTAACGTCGCGACCACCCAACCGACCAGGTAGATCGAGGCGGTCAGCCACCCGTTGAGGTCGAGGTTGTCCAGGAGCATGAACGCCGAGGTCACCGCCAGCGAGATCAGGCCGGCGAGCCACACCGCAGGCACCCCTCCGGGCCTGCGGATCGTTTCCTTCGTTCCGAGCCGCGCCGCTAGACCGATCAGCGCGAAGAAGACCAGCGCGACGCCGGTGAACTGCGCCGGCGATGCCACGAAGGAGTCGTTCTTCAACTGGATCAGCGTCGTCGCGGCGACGCCGATCACGAACAGCACGCTCATCACCCACAGACCGACCTTGCCGAGCCAAGGTTCGCGCGGTCGCTTGGACACAGCTTCCACCAGCACGATCGGGACCGTGATGCTCCAGACCGTGTGCAGGGTGAGGACGAACAGCGTCCACGGCGCTCCCATGCCGAGGAAGCCGATGTGCCCGGGATCAAGCAGCCGCAGATCCGCGTAATTCGGATTGAAGAGCGACTGCGTGGTCACGCCTTCCTCCAGTACGCCGTACGCGAGCGCCAGCGCGAGGATGCTCGGATAACCCCAGCCCCGGCGCCGGACGAACTCGCGGATCAGCACCGCGCCACCGCCGTACAGGGGGGCCAGGCCGATCACCGCGAACAGTGCCGTGATCGGCAGATTCCCGAGCAGGAACTCGGCCACCAGCGGCGACAAGAAGAACAACCCGATCGCCGGCCAGAACCGCCGCTTCGTCTTCATTCGGTGACAGCCTCCTCCACTCGGTGACCCCCTCACTCTCGTTGCCGAGAGCCGAGCAGTCCGATGCCGTCCGTCCTGACCTAGGCCTGATGGATGTCATGCCCGCTGGCCGCGAGCAGCCGGTCCGCCTGCTTCAGGAGGCGGGGGAAGCCGGCTGCGTCTGCCAGTTGTCTGGCTTGCCGGAGATCGTCCACTCCGGCCTCGCCGCGGATCATGCCGCGGGTGATCAAGGCCTCTGCTCTGGACCACCGGTTGTTCCCAGCCAGCTCGAGCGCTTCGTTGGCCAGCTCGAGTGCCTCGCCGGGTTCCCCCGTCGCCGCGAGTGAGAGAGCCAGTTCGACTCGCACGCTGACGGCGACCTGCCGGTTGGTCAGCGGCAGCGCGGTGCGCAGGTCGGCCTGCGCCGCCTCGTGATCGCCCATCGCCCGCAAGGCGGAACCACGATTGCCGTACCCCGAGAGCGACTGTCGCTCGGTCACCGCCAGCCCGATGCATTCGGTCGCCGTGGCCACCGCGGCCGTCAACTCACCGGCCAGGTACTGCACGTAGGACAGATTGATCAGAATCGTTGCCGTCAGCACCGGATTGGTGGTCAGCCGCCGCGCCTGGGACAGCACCTTGGCGGCCGGGCCCAGCTCGTCGCGCAGCAGGTGGGCGACCCCGAGATTCGACAGCACTGAAGGCTCTGCGTCGGAAAGGCCCGACCGGCGGTAGCAGTCCAGCGCCTCGTACCACTGCTTCAGACCCGCCTCCGAATCTCCGACAGTGTGCGCCAAGACCCCTAGGCTCTGCAGCAGTATCCCTTCAGCAGCAACGTTCCCGGCCTCTCTCGCCGCTGCGAGTCCGGCTTCGGTCACAGCTCGCCAGGCGCCGGTCGGCAACTCCTCGATGAAGTACTGCCGAAGCAGGTCAGCCAACTGCCAGCTGTGCTCAGGCGAGACGCGAGCGACCGCGACGATGTTGTCCAGCTCCTGGTTGACCCAGGCCCTTCCTGCTGGCCCATCAGCGAACGGCTGATGTTCCACCGGCGCCCGGGGCAACTGCACTGCGTGCGCCAATCCGAACTGCATCGCCGCGTCCGTAGTACTCACGTACCAGTCGAACAAACCCTGTACTGCGGTGTCCGGCTCCTCAGCAGCTCTCTCTGCCGCATAGAGCCTCACCAGATCGTGGAACTGGTACCTGTCGATCGACATCCGCTGCACAAGGTTGGCCGTGACCAGGGCTTCCAGCGCATCGTCCGCATCTCCCCCCGTCAGCGCAGCAGCGGCCGCCGCAGAGAAGTCCGCACCAGGAACCAGCCCGAGCAGGCGGAACAGGTGCTGCGCGTCCGGCTCCAACCCCGCATAGGAAAGATCAAAAGCAGCCCGTACGGCGTTCCGCGGGTCGCCGCTGATCGCCAACTTGCTGAGGCGGTTCCCTCCGCGCAGTTCACCGACATACGCCGAGATCGGAACGCCACGGCGATTGGCCAAGTTCGCAGCCGCGATCCGAAGCGCCAGTGGAAGGTAGCCGCAAAGCTCGATCAGCTCAGCAGCAGCAGCCGGTTCAGCGTGGATCGCCTCCGCGCCCAGGAACCGAGTCAACAGATCATCGGCCTCGCCGGGCGACAGCACCTCGAGTGGCAACAGGGCAGCGCCGTCGAGCACCAGGCCGTGCAGATTCGATCGACTGGTCACCAGTACGACGCTGGTGCCGCTACCCGGCAGCAACTGGCGGACCTGATCGGCGTCAGTGGCGTCGTCGAGCACCAGCAGCACTCTCCGATCGGCCAGCCGTGACCGCAGCGCCGCCGACCGCGCCTCGGCGCCATCCGGAATCGCCTGCCCTGGCAGGCCGGACTGCCGCAGCAGGGCGGCCAGCACATCGCCAGGAGTGGAGTCGCGGAGCCGGACGAACCACTGACCGTCAGGAAAGGCAGCCGCCAACTGGTAGGCGATCCGCACGCCCAGGCTGGTCTTCCCGACACCTGGTGGACCGCTGACCACGAGGATCCGCCGGCCGTCCGCGACCCCATTCAATGCCTCTTCGACCAGCCGGTCCCGCCCGACGAAGCCGACCGTCTGCAGCGGCAGCTGGGCAACGGTCACCCACCCGTCACCAGAGTCGCTGCAGGCCGGTGGTTCGAGTTCGCCGGTGAGCACACCTTGCCGGATCCGGCGGAGTTCCGGGCCGGGGTCGATCCCCAGCTCCTCGGCCAGCGCGTCCGCGAGGCCGTCGTACGCCGCCAAGGCCTCGGCCTGCCGGCCCGACCGGTACAGCGCGATCATCAGCTGACCATGGAAGCGTTCGCGCACCGGATACTCCCGCACCAGCGCAGTCAACGGCGCGATCAGCGTCGTGTGCTCGCCGAGTGCGAGCAGAGCGTCGTGGAGCTGTTCGATCGCAGCCAGGCGTTCCTCGGCCAGCCGGGGCACCTCGTGCCGGCGCAGCGAATCCGACTCGACGTCCGCGAACGGCTCACCCCGCCAGCAGCCGAGTGCCTCGCGCAGCAGCTCGGCCGCGACCTTCGGGTCGTTCGCATCGGTTGCCTCGGCCACCAACCGGTGAAAGGTCTGCAGGTCCGTCGGCTCGACGTTGATCAGGTAGCCGTTGGGCCGGGTCTGGACGACGTCGGCGCCGACGTACTTGCGCAGCCTGGCGACGTAGTTCTGCACCGTCGGCTTCGGATTCGAGGGTGGCGAGTCGCCCCACACGGCGTCGACGAGCTCCGACGCCGAGAGCACCCGGCCAGGCCGGGCCAGCAGCACCGCGAGCAGAGTCCGCACCCGGGCGGGCGGGATCACGATCAGCCCGTCGGCTGCGATCGCCTCGACCGGACCAAGGATCTTGAACTCCACAACACTCCCGTCGACCTTGCCCCTGTCCTATTGTGCCGGACGGTGCGTCCACGCCGGTTCCGTGAAAACATCCGGGCATGGCCAACTACGCCGACCATCAGTTGAGCATCTACGTGCAGGGGATGTTCTCCGACACCCGGCCGGAGATCACCACCGACCTGTCCCGGCTGGAGTCCCAGGCAGCGGCGAACCTGTCCGCCGAGGCGATGGGTTACATCGTCCCGAGTGCGGGCAGTGGCTCGACCGCACGGGCGAACCTGGCCGCCTTCGACCACTGGCGGCTGGTCCCGCGGATGCTTCGCGGCAGCACGGAGCGGGACCTGTCCTGCACGGTCCTGGGCACCAAGATGCCCGCGCCCGTGCTGATCGCGCCGGTCGGCGTACAGACGCTCGCGCATCCCGAGGGAGAGCTGGCGACCGCGCGGGCCGCGAATGCGCTCGGCTTGACCTACACGCATTCGACGCAGGCCAGCCACTCGTTCGAGCAGATCGAGGCGGACAGCAAGTGGTACCAGCTGTACTGGCCGACCGACAAGGACGTCTGCCTCAGCTTCCTGCAGCGAGCCAAGGCCAGTGGGTACTCCGTGCTGGTGCTCACCCTCGACACCGGGACCATCGGCTGGCGCCCGGCCGACCTGGATCGTGGCTTCCTGCCGTTCCTCAAGGGCGAGGGACTGGCCAACTACTTCAGCGATCCCGCGTTCCAGGCGAAGCTGGCCAAGCCGATCGCCGACGACCCGGCCGCCGCGGTGATGCACTGGGCCCAGCTGTCCCAGAACATCGGCCTGGGCTGGGACGAACTGTCCTTCCTCCGGGACAACTGGGACGGCCCGATCGTGCTCAAGGGCATCACCTCGGTCGACGACGCCAAGCTGGCCGCCGAGCACGGTGTGGACGGCATCGTCGTGTCGAACCACGGCGGCCGCCAGGTCGACGGAGCGATCGCGGCCCTGGACGCGCTGCCCTCGATCGCGGACACGGTCGGCGAGCAGGTCACCGTCCTGTTCGACTCCGGCGTCCGCACGGGTGCGGACGCCGCCAAGGCCCTTGCCCTGGGCGCCAAGGCGATCCTGCTCGGCCGCCCGGTGCTGTACGGCCTGGCGCTGGCCGGTCAGGCCGGCGTCGAGCACGTACTACGGTGCCTGCTGGCCGAGCTCGATCTCACCCTCGCCCTCTCCGGCTACGCCAATCATCGCGAGCTGAACCGCGACTCGGTCCGGCCCACGTGAAGGCCGTAGTCTTCGATCTCGACGACACCCTGTTCGACCACACCACCTCGGCCACCAACGCGGTTCGGAGCTGGGTCACGGAACTCGGCGTCACACCGACCGACGAGCTGATCGCGCAGTGGTTCGAGATCGAGCGGCGCAGCTTCGACGCCTGGCTCGCGGGCACCCTCACCCATCAGGGGCAGCGCCGGGCCCGGCTCCGGGAGTTCCTGCCGCTGCTCGGGCAGCCGGTGCCGGCGACGGACGGCGAGCAGGACGAGACCTTCGAGTTTTTCCTCGGCTGGTACCGGCGGAACTGGGCCGCCTTCGCCGATGCACGCCCGGCACTGGAAGTTGCCCAGAGCAACGGTTGGCGGATCGGCGTACTGACCAACGGCAGCACGCTGCAGCAGAACGCGAAGCTCGAGCAGATCGGGTTGGCCGAGTTGGTCGACGTGGTCTGCACCTCACAGAGCCTCGGGTACAGCAAGCCCGCAGTACAGGCGTATCACCTGACCTGCGAGGCGCTCGGGGTGGATCCGTCGGAGACGTTGATGATCGGCGACAACCTCGACCTCGACGTCCTCGGTGCGCGCGCTGCCGGGCTGACCGCGGAGCACTTGGACCGGGCCGCCGGAATCACGTTGGGCGAGCTGATCCGTCGTACGGGGTGAGCAAGGCCGAGACACCGGCCCGGACGATCTCCTCTGTCGGCTGTTCGAGCTGCGGCAGCGACATCGCGAGGAAGAGCGTTCCGTTGAAGAAGTTCATCAGCGCCCAGGCGTCCCGCTCGGTCAGTTCGACGCCGGCTCGCGCGCACAGCTTCACCAGCATCTGCCGCATCGACAGCGCGACCAGGGTGAGTTCCTCCCGCAGCGCCGGCCGGTGACTGCTCTCCAGTAGCAGGGCCATCATCGCCAGTTGCTTGGGGCGGTCCCGGTGCAGCGCGTTGTGGACCGCGACCACGAAGGCTTCGACGAGTTCGGCCCGGTCCAGGCCGTCCGAGACGAGGTCGTCGAGCATCTTCATCCGGATCTCCTTGACCCGGTCGACGACGCCCAGCAGCATCGCCTCCCGGGTCCGGAAGTAGCGCGAGGTGGTGCCGTCGGGCTCACCGGCGGCCGCATCGACCGCCCGATGGGTGAGCCCTCTGATCCCCGTCTCCGCGAGCACGCCGATCGCGGCATCGGCAAGCGCAGCCCGCCGTTCGGTGTTCACCGGCCGCATCGCTCACCTCCCGTCGTGCCGTAACTCAGCTACCCAGCCAGCTGGCCCAAGCCGACCGCTGTCGCAAGTGCTCAGCTGTTCCCCTCGGGTCATGTTACGGACAGCCGAACGGGAAAGCCGCTTCCGGCAACCTGGGAAAGGTTGCGCCCCGTTTGTGCGTGAGGGTTGGCAGCTTCCAGCCTGAGGTGGGTGAGACAATCAGGGGTGATCAGTTCAGTGACTCCTGACGGGCGGGTTGGGGCGCGGCGTGTCGGGTTGGCGTTGCTGGCTCTGGCGACCGGTGGGTTCGCGATCGGGACCACCGAGTTCGTGACGATGGGGCTGCTGCCGCAGATCGCCGACGGGGTGCACATCTCGATCCCGACGGCGGGGCACGTCGTCTCGGCGTACGCGATCGGGGTGGTCGTCGGTGCGCCGCTGATCGCCGCGCTCGGCGCCCGGACCGGCCGGAAACGACTGCTGCTGGGGCTGATGGCGGTCTTTGTCCTGGGCAACGTTCTCTCGGCCGTTGCAGGAAGCTACGAAATGCTGATGGCGGCCCGGTTCCTCACCGGCCTGCCGCACGGTGCGTTCTTCGGGATCGGCGCGGTGGTCAGCTCGTCGATGGTGCCGGCGAACCGGCGGGCCTGGGCCGTCTCGATGATCATGGTCGGCCTGCCGGTGGCGAACATCGTCGGCGTCCCGCTGACCACGCTGCTCGGGCAGCGGTTCGGCTGGCAGCTGCCGTTCCTCGCGGTCGGCGTACTCGGCCTGCTGACCCTGGTCGCGGTCTGGTTCTGGGTCGCGCCGCAACCGGTCGGCAACGACGTCAACGTCCGCAGCGAGCTGAGCGCCCTGGCCAAACCTCAGGTCTGGATGGCGCTGCTGGTCGGCATGGTCGGCTTCGGCGGCATGTTCGCGACGTACTCGTTCATCACCCCGACGATGACGGACCTGGCCGGCTTCAGCGAGGCCGCGGTGACGATCGTGCTGGCCGTCTACGGCATCGGCATGACCGGCGGCACCCTGGTCGGCGGCCGGCTCGCCGACCGGGCACTGATGCGCAGCCTGTACGGCGGGTTGGTGGCGGTCACCATCGTGCTCGGCACCTTCGGGTGGCTTGCGCACTCCAAGGCCGGCGCGCTGGTCGGTGTGTTCGCGATGGGGTTCAGCGCGAGCATCCTGATCCCGGCGCTGCAGACCCGGTTGATGGATGTCGCGCACGAGGGCCAGTCGCTGGCGGCCTCGCTCAACCACTCGACGCTGAACGTCGCGAACGCTCTCGGCGCCTGGCTGGGCAGCATCGTCCTCGGCGCCGGCTACGGCTACGAATGGCCGAGCCGCGTCGGCGCAGTACTGGCTGTCGCCGGACTGGTGCTCGCGGTCGCATCGGGGTTGATGGATCGGCGTACCAGTGCATCCGCGGCAGTGGAGAGCTACCCTCGGCGCCGCGAACGGCAAGCCCCTGACTGAGGGCGACCGCTACATCTACCCACTACAAACCACCGGTAGGACGAAGGTCGGCGTCTCCTCCTACCAGGTCGTGAACTATCCGGCAGCCTCGCCTTGGTCGAGCTGCTCGGACAGCCCGACCAAGATCCCCTCGGGACCGCGGACGTAGCAGAGCCGGAACAGGTCCTCGTACCTGGTGATCTCGCCGACGACCTCGCCGCCCTGCTTGCAGAGGCGGGCAACGGTGTCCTCGATGTCGTCGACGGCGAACATCACCCGATACATCCCCAAGGTGTTGTGCGGTGGTTTCTGCGAGCTGTCGCCGAGCGGTGCGGGGCTCCGGTACTTCGCCAGCTCGAGCCGGCTGTGGCCGTCCGGGGTCTTGAGCATCGCGATGTCACAGCGGACGCCTTCGAGTCCGACACACTGGTCCGCCCAGGAGCCTTCGATCTGCGCTTCGCCCTCCAGCTCCATGCCGAGCTCGATGAAGAAGGCGACGGCGGCCTCGAGATCGTCGAAGACAATCCCGACATTGTCCATCCGTTGAATCGTCATACTGCTTCTCCATTCAGCTGTCGGTGCGGAGGCGGTCGTAGAGGAGGCAGAGAGCGCCGCTCTTTGTGCCGGTCGAGTCGGCCAGGTGCCACGACGTACCGTCGAGGCCGGTGGGGAAGAAGGCGGCGCCGTCGCCGACGATTTCCGGGGCCAGGGTGATCGACAGCCGGTCCAGCTGGTCGGCCTCGAGCAGGTTCTGGATCACGCTTGTGCTGGCCAGCACGATGATGTCCCCGCCGTCGGACTCGCGCAGCTCCTTCACCGTGGTCGCCGGGTCAGCGGTGGCGATCCGGGAGTTCGACCAGCCGGCCTCCTTGAGGGTGGTCGAGAACACCACCTTCTCGACCTCGTTCAGCCAGCGGGAGAACTGCCGGTCGACTGGATCCGCGTCAGGCATCTCGGCCACTGCAGGCCAGAAGCCGCCGAAACCCTCGTAGTTGTTGCGGCCCAGCAGGGCGGTCGTCGCCGTACTCGTCACCCGGATCATGTGCTCACGGGCCGCGGGGGTGGTGGCATGCGGGACGATCCAGCCCATGTCGTACGGGCCGCCCCGGCCGGCCACCCGGCCGTCCAGCGACAGCGTGATGTTCCCGACCACGGTGCGTGCAGGGGTGCTCATGGTGTCCTCCTCCGTACGCCGGACCTCCCGGCGACGTTCACCAGGGTGGTTGCGGAGGCGGTGCGACCGGCAGATGACGATGTGGACAGTCGGAGATGACAGATGTCATCGACGGGTGTGGATTCGCGGATCTACCGGCGTGCGCGGGTGGTCGGGCAGGGTGGCGGGGGAGGAGGGTAGATGGCGATCGTGCTGGATCTCCGGCGGCCGAAGGACGTAGTACGGCCTGCCGGCGGCATAGCGTATGGGGCTGTGACTCCCGACCGGACAGTGAGCCGAGCGGCGTACTCGGACCGCATGGTCCGGTTCATCGCCTTCGCACCGCTGCTCGCTTCGAGCCTGATCGCCTTTGTCCAGGTCACCAATGTCACCGGAAGCCCCGGCCGGGTCGCGACCGTCGTCGCTCTCGCCTGCTGCATGATGGCGGCCAACCTGCACCATCTGTGGGCGCTGGCGCATGCCGAGCGACCGCGAGCGGCAGGCTGGACGCTCGCCGTGGTGTTCGTCGCCTATGCGGTCGGGATGCCACTGGCCGGTGTGACCTGGCCGCTGATGGGCGTGCACTTGCTGGTGTCGGTCGTGATCGTCCTGCGGCGTCCCTGGTCGCTGCTGATCGGCTCTGGGCTAGGGATCGCGATCCTGGTCGTCGTCCAGGTGTTCTACCCAGGGACCAATCCACTCTGGACGACGGTGGTGATCCTCGACCGGTCCGGTGCCTGCCTGGCGCTGGCCTGGCTCTCCGCCGCGCTGCGCCAGCTGCTCGCTGCCCGCGAGGAGCTGGCCGTTCAGGCCGTACTCCGGGAGCGGATCCGGATCGACGCCGAGCTGGCCGAGACCGTCGGCACCGCCCTCGGAACCATCGCCGGCCGGGGCGCCGCCATCAGCCGGCTGGCCGGCCAAGACCCCGCGCTCGCGGCCGAACAGCTCCACGCTCTGGTCGACGGATCGCGGCAGACGCTGGCCGAGACCCGCCGGATGATCAGGACCTATCAGCGCGGGTCGCTCGGCGCAGAGCTCGACACGGCGGTCGCGCTCCTCGGCGCCGCCGGGATCCAAGCCCGGCTTGTGCTTCCGGACGGAGGGCTCATCGAGGGCGCGGACGACGCCTTCGCGGCCGAACTCCGCGCGGTCGTCGACCGCTTGCTGCACGACGGCTCGGTACGCAGCTGCCGGCTCCGGGTGGTCCACGCGGCAGGCGGGCTGCAATTGCTCGTCGACGCCGACGGCTCAGGGCAGGTGGAGTCGGCATGACACCGGACTCGCTGCTCTGGATCACCCGCCGGGCGCCGTGGGTGATGCTCGGCCTGCATCTGACCATCGTGATGCTGCCTCTGGTCCTGGTGACGACCGGTGGGACGGAGGACCACGGCGCTGGGGAGATCGCGTTCGCCGTACCGGCGCTGACCGCGATCGCCTTCCTGCAGCTGCGGCATGTCCAGGCTGCGGCCCGTGGTTCGCGGCCGCGCGGATGGCGGTGGTCGCTGGCCGCTCTCGCCGCCCTGGCCTACCTGCCGATGATCTGGATCGGGGCCGATTGGGCCGCCACCGGCATCCTGCTGGCTTCTTCGAGCATGCTGATGCTTCCCGGGCACTGGCGGTTCACGGTCGGATTCGCCGTGCCCTTCGTGATCAACACCGGCTGGAACCTGGTGCTGGCCTTCGGCCTGCTGGGGACCGGCCGGGGCGCCGTGGTCGGAACCAGCTACCGGCTGGCGGTGATCGGGATCTACTGGGTCGGCATCCAGTTCGTCTTCATCTTCGCCCTGTACGGCGTGGTGCGGCTGGTCCAGCTGGTCAACGAGCTGTACGAGACGCGGTCCGAGCTGGCCCAGCTGGCGGTCGACCGGGAGCGGGTCCGGGTGTCGCGGGATCTGCACGATCTGCTCGGCCAGAGCCTGTCGGCGATCTCGCTCAAGGGCGACCTGGCGATCCGGCTGCTGCCGATCGATGCCGCCGGGGCCGAGGTGGAGGTGGCCGGCCTGACCGAGGTGGCGCGCACGGCGCTGCGCGACGTACGGGCGATCACCCGGGACGAACACGAGGTGTCGTTGCGGGAGGAGATCGCGGCGGCCGCTGCGCTGCTGGCTGCCGCTGGGGTGGATGCGCGGATCTCCGACGGTGGCTACGAGTTGCCGGCGCCGGTCGAACAGGTGGTGGCGTGGGCGGTGCGCGAGGGGACCACGAACCTGTTGCGGCACAGCGACGCGTCGTACTGCGAGATCGGGCTGAGCCGGATCGGCAGCCGGGTCTCGCTGGAGATGGTGAACGACGGCGTACGGTCGGCGGTGAGTGCCGACGGCAGCGGGATCGCCGGACTGCACGAACGCGCGGCGGCGCTGGGTGGACGGGCAAGTATGCAGGCGACCGGGAACACCTTCCGGCTGGCCGTCATTCTGGAGGTCGGATGATCAGGGTCCTCATTGCCGAGGACATGCACATGATCCGCGGCGCACTCGTTGCTCTGTTGTCCTTGGAGCAGGACATGGAGGTGGTGGCGGAGCTCGATCGTGGCGACGAGATCGTCGCGGCCGCACTGCGGACCTTGCCGGATGTGGCGGTGCTCGATATCGACCTGCCCGGGCTCGACGGGCTGACGGCTGCTGGTGAGCTGCACGAGAAGTTGCCGTCGGCAAAGATCTTGGTGCTGACCGGGTTGAGTCAGCCCGGCGTGCTGTTGCGGGCGTTGCAGGCGCATGTCCGTGGGTTCATCGTGAAAGATGCTCCGGCGGAGACGCTGGCGGACGGCGTACGGCGTGTGCATGCGGGCGAGCGGGTGATCGATCCGGACCTCATCGCCGCTGCTCTGGAGACCGGGACGAGTCCGCTGACGGCGCGGGAGGCCGACGTACTGCGGGCCGCCGAGTCGGGGCTGCCCACTGACCAGATCGCGACCCGGTTGTCGTTGTCGTCCGCCACCGTGCGCAACTACCTGTCGAACGCCATCACCAAGGTCGGGGCCCACAACCGTCTCGATGCGATCAGAATCTCCCGCAACGCCGGCTGGCTCTGAGTGTTCTGAAGCGCGACCCTTTGCCGGGTTGGTTGAATCAAGCTATGGCGACGATGGTTTTGAGCGGGGCGGATCTGGTGCGGCGACGTGGGCTGCGGCAGATGCGGATGGTGGCGCTGTCCTTGCTGGTGCTGGCAGCGATCATCTATGTCGCGACGCTGCACCACGGCGGCGCCTGGGGATACGTGAACGCGGCGTCCGAGGCGGCGATGGTGGGTGCGCTCGCCGACTGGTTCGCGGTCACCGCGCTGTTCCGGCGGCCGCTCGGGTTGCCGATCCCGCATACCGCGATCGTGCCGACCCGCAAGGACAGCCTGGCCGAGAGTCTCGAGCAGTTCGTGACGGAGAACTTCCTGTCCGAGGCCGTAGTCGCCGAGAAGATGCGGACCGCCGAGGTCGGCCGGCGGGTCGGCGAATGGCTTGCCGCGGGCAACCACGCGGGACGGATCGTCGAGGAAGGCTCGCGGACGATCGGCGCCGCGCTGCCGAAACTCGGTGACGCCGATGTGAAGGCTTTCGTCCAGGGTTCGCTGCTGCCGCGGTTCGCGGAGGAGCCGCTGAGCCCGATCGCCGGGCATTTCCTCAAGTCGGTCGTCGACGACGGGGCCCACCACGCGCTGTTCGACCTGCTGATGGTCGAGGCGTACGACTGGCTTGCGGAGAACCGCGAGACGCTTGGCGAGGTGGTCGGGCCGCGGGCACCTCGTTGGTCGCCCCGCTGGGTCGACGCGATCGTGATCGACCGGATCCACCGCGAGGCGCTCACCTGGCTGGCCGGCGTACGGGACGACCAGCACCATCCCGCCCGCAAGGCCGTCGACCGGCTCCTCGACCAGCTCGCCGACGATCTCCAGCGCGACCCCGAGATGATGGAACGCTTCGAGGCGTTCAAGCGCCGCATGCTGACCCACCCCGACATGGGCACCAGCCTCACTGCCGTCTGGGACGCTGTCCGTACGGCGTTGATCGGTGCGATCTCCGATCCCGACGGACCCCTCCGCACGCGGGGCACCCAGCTCATCAAGGATCTCGGCGTCCGCTTGCAGACCGACGACGACCTCCGCGGCCGGATCGACACCCGCGCCTCAGAAGCCGTCGGCTACGTGATCCGCACCTACGGCACCGAGATCGTCTCGGTCATCTCCGACACCATCGAACGCTGGGACGGCCGCGAAGCCGCCGAACGCATCGAACTCCACGTAGGCCGAGACCTCCAATTCATCCGCATCAACGGCACCGTAGTAGGCGCCCTGGTAGGCCTCCTCATCCACACCCTCACCCAGCTGCTCTGACGGCAGCGAACAGGGCTTGCAAGAGATAGAAAATGTCCTTCTGAGAGGTGGATGCTTTGGAGCTGCGTGAACTGCGGCAGAACGCGAGTGATCTGGTCCGCCGGGCCGAAGCCGGCGAGCACTTCGTGATCAGCGTGTCCGGCAGGCCGGCGGCCGTGCTCGGACCGATCGAGCGCGACTGCTGGCGACCGTACAACGAGGTTGCCAGCCTTCTGAGCGTCCGCTTCGACGACGACTGGGCGGCTGACGGGGATCTCATCAACGATGATCTGCGGGGTCGCCGGGATAGCCGCTGAGCCACCCGCCGCCTGCGTGCCAATGGCGACTGTTGGAAGAAGCTGTGTCCCGATCGACAGGAAATGGGTAGTTGGGCGGTCGGCTGTCACGCTCAGGGAGGTGACGGCCGGACGCAAAGGAGGGACTATCTCCTGTCGATCGGGACGTTGCCTTTGGCAACTGGTGGTGGGGTTAGTTGACGGTCCAGGTGTCGGTGCCGGTGAGTAGGGACTGGAGGTCGCCTTGGCCTTGGGTGTCTTTGGAGGTGGTGACTTGCTGGCGGACCAGGTCGTCGTAGGCGGGGCGTTCTACTGAGCGGAAGACGCCGATGGGGGCTCGGTGCAGGACGCCGGCGTCGGTGAGACGGGACAGTGCGAAGGCGTACGCCGGGTCGTCGGCGTGCGCGTCGTGGACGACCAGGTCGGCCTCGCCGCCGGGCAACGAGGCGACCTCCTTGACCGCAAGGGAGGCGAAGCCATCGCGGACCACGCCGAGGCGGCCGTCGGTGCCGAACCGGATCGGTTCACCGTGGACGAGCGGGATGATCGCGTCGTCGCGGGTGTCGGGGTTCTTGAACGCGTCGAAGGCGTTGTCGTTGAAGATCGGGCAGTTCTGGTAGATCTCCACGATCGCCGTACCGCGGTGGGCGGCTGCTTCCCGTAGTACCGACGTCAGGTGTTTGCGGTCCGAGTCGACCGTGCGCGCCACGAACGTCGCCTCCGCGCCGAGCGCCAGCGAGACCGGGTTGAACGGGTTGTCGACCGACCCCATCGGCGTCGACTTGGTGACCTTGCCGGGCTCCGAGGTGGGGGAGTACTGCCCCTTCGTCAGCCCGTAGATCCGGTTGTTGAACAGCAGGATCTTCAGGTTCACGTTGCGCCGCAGGGTGTGGATCAGGTGGTTGCCACCGATCGACAGCGCGTCGCCGTCACCGGTCACCACCCAGACGCTCAGATCCGGCCGCGCCACCGCGAGCCCGGTCGCGATCGCCGGCGCGCGCCCGTGGATCGAGTGCATCCCATACGTCGACAGGTAGTACGGGAACCGCGACGAGCAACCGATCCCGGACACCATCGCGACGTTCTCGCGCTTGATCCCCAGCTCGGGCAGGAACCCTTGAAAAGCAGCCAGTACGGCGTAATCTCCGCACCCCGGGCACCACCGGACCTCTTGGTCCGACACATACTCCTTGCGATTCTGCGGCCCATCCGCAGTGGGAACGCCGTGCAGACCGGGCAGCCCCAGATCGATCGTGCTCATCGTGCACCTTCCGGGTTCAAGTGGCCGTTCGCCGAGTGGCCGTTTGCCGAGTGGCCGTTGGTGATCGGGTCGTGCAGTGCTTCGCCGTGGGTGACAGCGGCCGCGTCCGCACCGAGATGCCGCGCGTCGTCGTCGATCCCCTCGGTCTCCTCGACCAGGTTGCCGATCACCTCGGCCAGCTCGGCCGCGCCCAGCGGCATCCCGCGCACCTGCGCGTAGGAAACGACGTCGACCAGGTACTTCGCCCGCAGCAGCATCGCGAGCTGCCCGAGGTTCATCTCCGGCACGAGCACCTTGTCGTAGGAGCGCAGGATCTCGCCCAGGTTCGCCGGGAACGGGTTCAGGTGCCGCAGATGCGCCTGCGCGATCTTGCCGCCCACCTTCCGCACCCGGCGGCACGCGGCCCCGATCGGCCCGTACGTCGAACCCCAGCCGAGCACCAGCACCTTCGCCGTACCGTCCGGGTCGTCCACCTCCAGCGCCGGGACGGTGATCCCGTCGATCTTGGCCTGGCGGGTCCGGATCATCAGATCGTGGTTCGCCGGGTCGTAGGAGATGTTGCCGGTCTTGTCCTCCTTCTCGAGCCCGCCGATGCGGTGATCGAGCCCCGCCGTACCGGGCACTGCCCAGGCGCGGGCGAGCGTCTCGGGATCGCGGAGGTATGGAAGGTAGATCGGCTCGCCCTTGTCGTTGGTCGCGTTGGGCTCTGTCGTGAAGTTGGGATCGATCGTCGGCAGGTCGTCGACCACCGGGATCTGCCACGGCTCGGAGCCGTTCGCCAGGTAGCCGTCGGACAGCACCATCACCGGCGTCCGGTAGGTGACCGCGATCCGGATCGCCTCGACCGCGATCGTGAAGCAGTCCGCGGGGGACTGGGCCGCGACCACCGGCAGCGGCGCTTCACCGTTGCGGCCGAACATCACCTGCAACAGATCCGCCTGCTCGGTCTTGGTCGGCATCCCCGTCGACGGACCGGCACGCTGGATGTCACAGACCACCAACGGCAGCTCGAGCATCACGCCGAGACCGATCGTCTCGGACTTCAGGCTGATCCCAGGCCCGGACGACGTCGTCACACCGAGCGCACCACCGAACGATGCGCCGAGCGCCGCACCGACACCGGCGATCTCGTCCTCGGCCTGGATCGTGGTGACATCGAACCGCTTCAGCTTCGACAGCTCATGCAGTACGTCGGACGCCGGGGTGATCGGATACGCGCCGAGCACCAGCGGCATCCCCGCCCGCTGAGCGCCCGCCACCAGGCCGTACGCCAGCGCGAGGTTGCCGGAGATGTTCCGGTACTGCCCGGTCGCCATCCGGGCCGGCTTCACCTCGTACCGGACCGAGAACTCCTCGGCCGTCTCGCCGAAGTTGTAGCCGGCCCGGAAGGCCGCGATGTTCGCGTCCCGGATGTCCGGCTTGCCGGCGAACTTGGTCTCCAGGAACGAGATCGTCGACTCGACCGGACGCTGGAACAACCAGGAGACCAGGCCGAGCGCATACATGTTCTTCGCTCGGGACGCGTCCTTGCGGGTCAGCCCGAACTCCTTGACCGACTCCACCGTCATCCCGGTGAGGTTCAGCGGCACGACGTGGTAGCCGTCCAGCTCGCCGGTCTCCAGCGGATTCTCGTCGTACCCGATCCGCTTCAGGTTCCGCGCGGTGAAGTCGGCGGTGTCGATGATCAGGGTCGAACCACGCGGTACGTCGGCCAGGTTCGCCTTCAGAGCAGCCGGGTTCATCGCGATCAGCACATCGGGCGCATCACCGGGCGTCAGGATGTCGTGGTCGGCGAAGTGCAACTGGAACGACGACACTCCCGGCAGAGTCCCGGCTGGTGCCCGGATCTCGGCTGGGAAGTTCGGCAACGTCGACAGGTCATTGCCGAACGATGCCGTTTCCGCGGTGAACCTGTCCCCCGTGAGCTGCATCCCGTCACCGGAATCACCGGCGAACCGGATCACCACGCGGTCGAGCTGCCTGACCTCGATGGTCACTGTTCTGTTCATCTCCAAGTCGAGCTTGGGCCGGCTGGATCTCTCGTGGAGACAGCCGATCCCCCCGGTCAGGGCGATACCCCCATATTAGTTCGCCCTTAGTACGGAACCATGGCTGAGCCGGTGCCGTCCACAGCCTGGGATCAACCGGTCCCGGCGGGCCCGGCAGTGGTTTCATACCTCCGTACTGCGGGTCGTCGGCCGGCCGGTGTCGTTCACGCAAAGCAGTCGTTCGCTTGCCTTCTGCGATCATTCCGGGCAGGGTTCGACATGTTTCTGTGATCTATCCCGGGATCCACCCGGGCTCGAGGGAGTTTCACCATGGGCCTTCGCCCGTTCGCCGTCGCCCTGTTCGCCGCAGCCCTGCTGACCGCACCCCTGACCGCCTGCGGTGCGACCGCCTTGCCGGCCGAGAGTTCGATCGGGCTGCAGGCCGGCCAGGCCGTCACGCAGGCGGCCGCACCGGCCCGGATCGTGAAGATCGCCAACATCTGGACCAGCGACTACACCAAGGGCGTCATGACGGTCGCCGGGACGCTCACCCCGGCCCCGGCCGCCGGCTCCCGGGTCGCGCTCCAGCGCTGGTCGCCGACGGCCGGCTGGCAGGAGATCGGCCACGCCAGTCCGTCCGGCACGAAGGTGACGATCTCCTCGACCCAGCCCGGTTCGATCAAGAACTACCGGTTGGCGATCGGCCCGCAGGCTCCGTACGCCGCATCCGCGTCCGCGTCGACCGGGTTCAGCCACTACGTCTGGCGAGGCATCTACAAGAAGCCCCTGCTCGCCAGCGGCGGTCTTCGGCACCCGCAGTACAACGTGGTCCCGGTATCGGAGGCACCGCGCCGGGCCGAGGCCGAGCTGCTCGCTGACAAAGGCGGCATCGTCTGGGGCGACGTGAACAGCGCGGGCTGCAGCTGGGTGAAGAACTGGCTCGGCAACCTCACCGACGGCACGGTCCGGGTGTCACTGCTGAACGGCAGCACCGTGCTCGGCACGCTCAACCAGGCCCAGGAGACCGAGGGCTGGCTGAACCGCAAGATCCTCGGCGTCAACCGGCTGCGCCTCCAGGTCGCCGACGTGAAATCCGGCTACGGCCCCCAGGTCGCCACCGACTCCATGCTGCTCTGCACCAACTAGTGGCCTGAGTCGGAGGTTGGTGCACATCTCCGGCGCCCAGGCACGCACCTCGCGGCACTTGACGAGCATCCACGATGCTCCGCATCGAGGACGCTCCTCAAGCACCGCGATGCACGCACCTG
Organism: Kribbella sp. NPDC006257; assembly: GCF_040613535.1. NCBI lineage: Bacteria > Bacillati > Actinomycetota > Actinomycetes > Propionibacteriales > Kribbellaceae > Kribbella > Kribbella sp. NPDC006257. The sequence continues at coordinate 239,038 of NZ_JBEXSJ010000002.1, read as the reverse complement.
AACACCGGAGCTGAAGCACCAACCTCCGACTCAGGCCACTAAACTAAGGCTCGTGTCTGAGGCCTACGGAGTTGTCGTCGCGATCCTCGTACTGGGGCTCGGCGGCCTGATCGGTGCCTTCGCGCTGAACCGCGCCCTCACCATCACGTATCCGACGGCGGAGAAGCTCACGACGTACGAGTCCGGCGTCGACCCGGTCGGCGAGGGCTGGGCGCAGGTCCACATCCGCTACTACCTCTACGCCTACCTGTACGTCATCTTCGCCGTCGACGCCGTCTACCTCTTCCCCTGGGCCGGCGTCTTCGCCGCCATCGGCATCTCGTCCCTGATCGAGATGTTCGTCTTCCTCGCCTTCGTCACCGTCGGCCTGCTCTACGCCTACCGCAAAGGCGTCCTCTCCTGGACCTGACTCTCATCACAGAGAGTCACCTGCGCCCGCAGCTACCGCTGGTTGCCTGGTCACCCTGAGTCATTGCCTCAGACAACAATCAGGAAAGAAGCCTTGTTTTGTTACTGATTGCGATGAAGCCATCGCCAAGTGGTCAAAACGGAGTTAGAGTGACTACTCGGGGACACGGGGCGGATACGGGGTGGTGAGGTATGTCTTGGCAACTCTGGGTATTGATTGCGGCGGTCGTGGCCGCGATGGTGGGCCTGTTCGTGCTGAAGCTCCGGCATGCCCAGGAGGTCTTCGACGAGATCGTCGCCCATCCGGAGACTCCGACGTCTGACGAGGTGGCCCGCCACCGCCTCGCCCGTACGCCGGCGACGCCCACCCGGCAACGCCTCGTCAGCCATCACCCTCACGTCGCCGGCCACCGCCGCCACCGCTAGCCGGACAACCGGCGGCTGGGCAGCCGCTACGGCATCGCCGGGCAGCTATCCCGGTGCCCTGCCTAGGTCAGCAGGCCGTCGCGGCGGGCTACTGCGGCGGCTTCGGTGCGGGAGCGGACGCCGAGCTTGGCCAGGATGTTGGAGACGTGCACGCTGACCGTCTTCTCGCTGATGTAGAGCTCGCGCGCCAGCTGCCGGTTCGTCCGGCCCTCGGCCAGCAGCGCGAGCACCTCGGTCTCCCGCGCGGTCAACGCCGCAGGACCCTCACCCGCCTCCGCCCCACCGGCCTCGGCCAGCAACGGTTTCGCCCCGAGCCGCCGCGCCACCTCGGCCGCGAGCTGCGACTGCTCGTGCGCCTCGGTGATCCGCCCGGCCGCGCGCAACGCTTCCGAGAGATGCACCCGCGACCGCGCCTGCTCGAAGACATACCCGTACCCGAAGGCATCCACCGTCCGCAGCCAGGTCGCGACGTGTTCGTCGGCCGTCGGCTGATCGATCCCCGCCAGCCAGCGCAGCCGTTCCCACTCCGCTTCCAGCCGGGCCAGCCAAGCGATCCCCTCGACCCCGAGCACCCGCCCCGGCGGCAAGCCCTTCTCCGCCGTCGTCTGCCCATCGGCGACCAACTCCGCCCCGCGCGCGACGAGCTCAGCAGCAGCGCTGGGCTCGCTCACCACCCGATGGCTCAACAACTGCAGCCCGAGCGCCGAGAACCGGATCTTCGCCGTGAACCACTCGGTCTGGAACACCTCCGTCAGCAACGTGGACACATCGGCGATCAGCTTCTCCGCCTCGGCAACCTGATCCAGTGCGCGGTACGCGTCCACGGCCGGCTGCAGCCCGATGATCGGCAGCATCACGTCGAGAGTCCACCATTTGCGCAGCCGTTCCAGATCCTCGGCCACCGCGGTATCGCCCCGGCCACCCCGCACGGCCAGGGCAACACCGCGCAGCGACGCCTCCGCCGCGACCGGTGTCATCGTGTCGACCCTGGCGGTCTCCGCTGCCTCGTCCCACTCGCCCAGCATGAACTGCGTGAGCGCCAGCATCCGCCGGGCATCGAATCCGTAAGCAGCCCATTGCCGGCCGAGCTCGCCCGCCCGATGCATCGTGTTCTCGAGCGAGGCCTTGGCGTTGACCAGGTCGCCCTGCTCGTACTGCGTCGAGCCGAGCAGGAAGCGGCTCCGTACTTCGGCCGCCGAGTCGCCGGCCAGTTGTGCCCGCACGGCAGCCTCCTCGAGCTGCTTCGCGGCGACCAGCGGATCGCCGGCCTGGCGCCGGAGCAGGGCCAAGGTGATCTTGGCGTCGCCGGCAGCAGCCTCCTGACCGATCTCCCGGGCGATCTGGATCGCATCGAGCGCCCAGCGCTCCGCCTCCATCGGGCGGCCGAGCTGGTAGCAGACGTTGGCGTACAGCGAGACCACCTGCGCCTTGAAGACGCTCGCCGGCTCGTCGGAAGTCAGCCGCAAGGCTTGCGAGATGGCTTCGTGCGCCTCTTGATCCGAGTCGATGTACAACGCGATCTCTGCCAAGGGCATCAGCAACTCCGCCCGGGTCACCCGCGGCACGTCCGGCGGCAGATCGGCCAGCGCCTTGCGGAGCAGCTTCAGCGCTCGCGGCTGCTGCGCGGACAACGCCGCTGCCCGGGCCGTCTCCACAACGAGCCAGGTCTTGTTGATGCTGGCCTCCGTCGGCGCGGCCGGGAACAGCTCGAGCGCCATCTCGTAGTGCTTCAGCGCCTCCTGCGGCGCCGCGACGGAGATCGCCTCTTGACCCGCCCGCACCCGCGCTTCGAACGCAGTCGCGAGATCGTGGGATCGCGTGGCGTGCCCGGCCAGCTCCGCCGCAGTACCGGCGACTGTCTGGTCTTTGAGAGCTTTCGCGTACGCCGCGTGTTGGCGAACCCGTTCGCCGGGCAGCAGGTCGTCGTACACAGCCTCGGCCAGCAAAGCGTGCCGGAAGTAGTAGCTCGCGTTGCCCGGGTGCTCGATGATGTGCGCGTCGATCAGCTCCCGGAGCGCCGCGTCGAGCTCGCGATCCGGCAGCCCGGCGACAGCGGTCAGCAGCGTGTGCGGCACCCGGCGACCGGCGACCGCGATCACCCGGGCGACCTGGCGGGCGTCGTCGGACAGCGGGTCGAGCCGGACGAGCAGGAGATCGGCCAGATCCGGTGGCACCATGTCGCCGTCGCCCATCGACGCGGCCGCGACGAGCTCCTCGGTGAAGAACGCGTTCCCGCCGGCTCGCTCGAGGATTCGGCGTACCTCCACGTCCGGCAGCGGCTTGGTGGTCAGCTCGTTGAGGAGCGTCAGCGATTCGTCGGCGTCCAGCGGCGCCACGTTGACCCGGCGTACCCGCGGGATCCGCGACCACTCGGCGATCGGGCGGCGGAGTGGGTGGCGACGGTGCAGGTCGTCGCTTCGATACGAGATCACCAGGGCGAGTCGCTGCGAGGTCAGCCGGGTGAGCAGGAAACCGATCAGGTCCCGGGTCGAGTCGTCGGCCCAGTGCGCGTCCTCGATGATCACCAGCAGCGGCTCGCTGGTCGACAACGCGGTGAAGGCGCCGAGGACGGCGTCGAACAAGGCCGCGCGGTCCAGCTGACCTTCCTGCGGTACGGCGGGCGCACCGATCAGCCGGTGCGTGGGCAGCAGCCGGCCGATCGCTGGGAAATTTGTGAGCACGCTCTCGACCAGGTCGGGGCGCTCCCCGGCCAGCCGGCCGAAGATCTCGGTGAACGGCAGATAGGGCAGCCCGGCGTCGCCGAAGTCGGTGCAGTGCCCGACCAGGACACCGAACCCGCGCTCGTGAGCGCCGGTGGCGATCTCGTCGAGCAACCGGGTCTTGCCGACCCCGGCGTCGCCGGACAGCAGGACGGCACCGGCGCGGCGCGTCTTCGCGTCGTCGACGGTACTGAGCAGGGCGGCCATCTCGGTCGAGCGGCCGACGAGAGGTGTCGAGGTCCAGGGCACGTCGTCCATCTTCGCCCCTGGAGCCGACACAATTCGACGGCATCCCGTCCGCGCGCTCTCCGCGGTCGTGACAATTACTGTCCGAACACCCGTGCGCGGGGTTGCGTCACCGGAAATGACACCGTCCCCGACCTTGGCTAGCTGGTCGGGGACGGTGACTCCCGCGGTCATGCGGCGTGCGTGGGTCGCAGGGCCCGGCGAGCGTGCCGGGGAGCGGGCTTCGCAGCCTGCTCCTGGCTCTCGTTCCGGGGAGTGCGCCGGAACTCGCGCTTGGTCCGCTCCTGCCGGTAGGCGGTCTCCGCCTTGATCGAGTAAGTCGTGAAGTTCATGGTGTGTACCTCCCCTCAGACGTTCTTGGTGAACAGGTGGACGAGGTGCCGGCGGGCGGCGTGGCGACGGGCCGTACGCCCGTAGTCACGGCTCAGCCGCTCGCGGCGGTAGCTGACCTCGGCCTTGACGCTGTCGGTGGTGAACATTTCGGTTGCCTCCTGGCTGTTTTCTCGGCCCCTTGCCGATGCCCCTAATCTGCTCGCCTGAGGACCCCCCGCACATCGGACTTCCTCCCTATCCCCACCCCTAGGCACTCACTAGGTACTCGCCGTCCCCCCAATTGCCCGCCTAAGGCCCTCCCCGTACGCCGGGCTGCCCCACAGCTGAGCTGAGGAAAGCGAGGAGCCGACCGACCCGATCGACCTGGTGGTGTGAGGGGTGGGAACGCGGCAGCGCGGCCGGTTCCGGGAGGGGAACTCGGCCGCGCTGGGGTGGATGGGGGTTCGGGGGTGGGCGGGCACTCACATCGCGTGCCGGGCCTGGACCGCCGGGCGGCAGGCCTGCTGCGGCGCGGGCTGCTTGGCGGGCTTGGTCTTGAAGAACCAGAGCGGGCGCTGGAAGTCGCGCTTGATCCGCTCCTGGCGGTAGGCGATCTCCGCCTCGATTGATTGGGGAGAGTAGTACAACATCATGATCTCCTCCGGGAGTTTGTCGATGCCCAGACTCTGCGCGTCTGAGGACGACAGGCACATCCGCACAACTCCCTATCCCCGCACCTACACCCGCGAACGGCTCCCTAGTACGCCCTTAGGAACGCCTCCAACTCGCTCCGAGTCGGCCCAGTAGCCGGCCCGCGCCGCGTCACCGCAAGAGCCGCCGCCGCATTCGCCCACCGCGCCGCCTCCACCGGTTCCTTGCCCTCGGCAATCCCCGCCAGAAACGCCCCCGCATGAGCATCCCCCGCCCCATTCAAATCCACCGCCTCCACCCCAAACCCCGCCACCTCAACCACCCCACCACCCCGTACGCCGAGCACGCACCCATTCGCTCCATCCCGAACCACCACCCCACCCACCGGGGTGACGGCGGCCGGTTGGGGGCGGTTTGCGAGGGTTTCGGCGGCTGCGGTGGGGTCCGTTCGACCGGTGAGGGTAGTTGCTTCGGTGGCGTTGCAGCTGAGCCAGGTGGCGCGGCGGAGGACGGGTTCAAGGGCGGTCGAGGGGATGTCAGCAACTAGCGGGCCTGGGTCGAAGAAGACTGGGATTTCGGGTGGGATGCTTGCTAGCCACGGGATGAGCGCAGCTCGGTTGGAGTCGTGCAGGAGGCTGTAGCCGGAGAGGTAGATGAGGTCGTCGGGTTCGGGGGCAGGTAGGTCCTGAGGGGTGAGGGTGGCTTCGGCGCCTCGGGTGGTGACGAAGGTGCGTTCGCCGGAGGGGTCGACGAGGGTGACGACGAAACCGGTGTCCTGGTCGGGTCTTGGCGGGAGCGAGCACTGGATGCCGGCGGCGAGCAGGGCTGCTCGTGCCTTGTCCGCGAAGGGGCCGGTACCCAGCGGACCGGCGTACAGGGTGGGCAGACCGAGGCGCGAGGCGGCGGCCATGACGTTGAAGCCGCCGCCGGGGGAGGTGGTGCTGCTGGTGGCGATCGTGTCGCCGCCGCGGACCGGGAGGGCGTCGACGGTGAGTACCAGGTCGACGACGACGTTGCCGAGATGGACCAGTCTCATGCGTCCCGGACTTCGAGCAGTCGCGCGGCGAGGCCGTCCAGTCGCAGATTGTTGACTTTGGCAACGGTACGCCGTGCGTCGGGCGGGAACGCGTCGACGCCGTGGCAGGCGCCGGCCACCGCACCGGCGATCGCCGCGATCGTGTCGGTGTCGCCCCCCAACGATGCCGCCAATCGGCAGACGAGCCAGGGGTCGTCCGGGTACGCGGCGAGCACAGCAAACGCAGCCGGCACAGACTCCTGACTGGCAAGACTGGTCCCAACAAGGTCATAAAGCAGCGCAGCCACAACGCCCGGCCGAGGAGAGGTACCGCCAGACGCCGCGTCGTCCAGAGGAGGGCCGCCGGTCGTCGAAGCGCTCGTCCGGAGAGCGCCGGTTGGAGATACGCCGGTCGAGGTGCTGCCGGGTGGGGTCGTGGTGACCAGGGAGGTGGCCCATTGGATTCTGGTGGCGACGTCGGCGCCGGCTACCCAGTGACCGGAAGATGCCGCGTTGGAGGCGGCTTGGATTGCGATGGGGATCGCTTCGAGCACCGTTGCGCCGTCGATGCCGGCGCTGACCGCGGCGGCGACGGCGGCGGCGGCTGAGAGGGCGAGGCCGGTGTTGTGGGTTGCAGCGCTTGCCGCGATCACCCGATCGAGGAGCAATCCCTCAATCTCGAGGGAGGTGGCGATGCCGACTGGGGTGATGCGCATGGCGGCGCCGTTGGTGGTGCCTTGGCGGCCGGATTCGGTGATGTCGGTGCCGGCGAGGAGTTCGTCGATGGCTCGTTTGGTGGAGGGGCCGAGGAGGTCGAGTGAGCCGCGGGCGCGCATCGAGTCCTCCCAGGCGAGGAGTTTCCGCGCCAGCTCGTGACCGTCGATCTTGCCGCCCGAGGAGACGAGCAACTCGCCCAGCAGCACGGCTTGTTCGGTGTCGTCGGTGATCGCCCCCGCCGGCATCCCCGCCGCCAATGGTTGGTCGGAAGGAGCAGGGTGGAACCCGTCGAGCACCTCGCCGTACCGCGAGAAGATAAGGGCCCTAGGCAACGATTGGGTCGGCATCCCGAGCGCGTCACCGATCGCCAAACCGTAAAGGGCTCCGGCGGCACGCGCAGTACGGGTCATCGCTCTGTCCCGCCGTAGTTCAGGCTGAGTTCGAAGTGCTGGGGATCGAGGAGGCTGTCGATCTGTTCCGCGAACCGGTCGTCCGCGGTCCAGCTCGTACGCCGGGTGGAGAGAAACCACGTGCCGACAGGCCGGTCCAGCAACGACGCCTCCTCGGCATCGAGCGGCCGGCCGCGGAGCCGTTGCCGACCGTGATCGAGATGAAACCCGGCCTGGCTGAGAGTCGCCGTGATCGAGCCGTCCACCAGTCCCCGGGAAGGCACGTCGCGGAGTTCGCCAACCGCCGGGATCCGGCTGCGTTCGATCGAGATCGCGGCGCCCCCGACGATCACCCGGAGGCGTTCGATCACCACGAAGTCGGGCGATTCCAGGCCGACCCGGTCGGCGAACGCGGCATCCGGGACGAGCGCGAGCCGTAGTACGCGGAGCTCGGTCTCGACGCCCTGCTGCGCGAGCGCCTGGGTCCAGCCGAGCCGGTCGTCGAGCGGCCGGCCGTCGAAGAGGACGAACGATCCCTTGCCGGTCCGGGTCGTGATCAGCCCGTCCTCGGTCAGTACGGCGAGCGCTGAGCGGACCGTGTTCCGGCTGACCGCGAACCGCTTCGCCAGTTCGATCTCACCGGGCAGCTGATCGCCGTGCCCGACCCGGCCGGACCGGATCTCCCGGGCCAGGATCGACGCGATCCGCTCGTGTTTCAGGTCCGCACCACGAATCACTGGGCCCCCGCGCGGTTCACCAGCTCGTCGACCGTGACGACTTCGAGCATCGGGGCGTAGAGCCGCATGATGTCGAGCGCCTTCTGATGGCTCGCCTCGTCCACACCGGCGCACGCATCCGAGACCACCTGTACGGCGACGCCCGCGTCCACTGCAGCCAGCGCTGTCGTGAGCACGCAGCAATCGGTGGTGACTCCGCTCAACACGAGTCGCCCATCCGCAGCCGAAGCCAACTCAGGTCCCCACTTGCCGAAGGTCGGCTTGTCGAGAGTAGGCGCACCGCGGAACTCGTCGATCAGCTGGTAGGCGTACGAATCGGGCGGCTGGAGCGCGAACGGCCACTGCTCGTAGTACGGGATCCACGAGCCGGTCGGCTCCGATGGGGCGACGAAACGGGTGAAGACGACGTCATCACCGAACAGCTCGACCAGTCGCTGCGTCGGCTTCACCACGCGCTGGAAATCAGGTGTCGCCCAGCCGCTGTCGGGGTCGGCGAAGATCCGTTGCAGGTCGATGATCGCCAGCACCATCAGGCCTTCGCCTCCTGGGCCTGCACACTCCGGTAGCCCGCGGCCAGCTGGACAACGAAGGCGACGACGAGCGCGAACAGTACGCCGAGGTTGGCGAACGCCCAGTTGCCTTGCTTGCCACCGAGGCCGAGCGGGTCGAGCAGGTAACCCTGCCAGGTGAGCCAGTGCGCGCTGGCGTTGGTCACCAGTCCCCACCCGATCGCGGTCGTCACCGCAACCGTTGCCACCGGCAACCAGCGGACGTCGCCGTACCGGCCGGTGCGGTCGAACAGATCGGCCTCGGCGTAATCACGCCGGCGGCTCGCGATGTCGGCGAGCATGATGCCGCACCAGGCCGCGACCGGTACGCCGAGCGTGATCAGGAAGCCGGTGAACTGGCCGAGGAACTCGTCGCCGAAGAACACCACGTAGATCGTGCCGGCGATCATGATGATGCCGTCGACGAAGGCGGCCAGATACCGCGGTACGGGCAGTCCCACCGAGAGCAACGCGAGCCCGGAGGAATAGATGTCCAGGACCGCGCCACCCACCAGGCCGAGCACGGCCACGATCACGAACGGCACCAGGAACCAGGTCGGCAACGCCTCCGCGAGCGCACCGATCGGATCCGCGGCGATCGCGGTCGACAGATCGCTCGAGGAGCCGGCCAGCAGCAGGCCGAAGATCAGCAGGACGATCGGCGCGATCGACGAACCGAACGTGGTCCAGCCGATCACGCCGGAGCTGGACGCGGACCGCGGCAGGTAGCGCGAATAGTCGGCCGCCGCGTTCACCCAGCCGAGGCCGAAACCGGTCATCAGGAAGACCAGCGCGCCGATCACCGCCTGGGTCGAGCCGTTCGGCAGGTCGCTGACCTTGCTCCAGCTGACCTGGTCCGCGACAAGGATGATGTAGACGACAGTCAGTACGCCGGTGACGATCGTGATGACCGTCTGCATCCGCATGATCAGGTCGAACCCGAGTACGCCGCCGCCGACGATCAGCGTGCCGACGACGACCAGTGCGATCACCTTGGTCACCCCGCCGCCGCCCCAGCCGAGCCGCTCGAAGACGGTCGCCGTCGCGAGGGTGGCGAGGATGGTCAGCACGGTCTCCCAGCCGACGGTCAGCAGCCAGGAGATCAGCGACGGCAGTTTGTTGCCCCGTACGCCGAACGCGGCCCGGCTCAGCACCATGGTCGGCGCGGAGCCGCGCTTGCCGGCCAGCGCGATCAGGCCGCAGAGCAGGAACGAGAAGACGATCCCGGCCACACCGGCGATCACCGCTTGCCAGAAGGAAATGCCGAAACCGAGCGCGAAGGCGCCGTAGCTCAGGCCGAGCACCGACACGTTGGCGCCGAACCACGGCCAGAACAGGTGGTTCGGTTTCCCCTTCCGGTCGGCGTCGTCGATGACGTTCAGCCCGTTGAGCTCCACCTGCAAGGGCTTGACCTCGCCCGGCTGCACCTGCACCTGATCGGCCATCTGTTGTCTCCCAGCCCGCGGACTGAACCTGTTCAGTCCTGTTCAATCAAGCTACGACCGCGCGCTGCCTTGGTCAAGGCAGTGGACTTGACCTAGACCTTCCTCTAGCACCTAGCGTCGGGTCCCTGACCTGAGGAGATTGCTGTGAAGAGGTCTCCGAAGACGCCTCCCGCCAGTGTCAGCTTCTGGAAATGATCGGCTGAGGTTGGTCAGGGGGTGCAGCCGGCGTACTGCTCCAGGCGTTTCTCGGCCGCAAGGGTGGTCTTGCGGAGGATCGGCTCGATGACCTTGGCCGGTGGATGCCCGGGCTTCAGATGCGCGGCTGACGCGGACACCGCCTGGACGACGAGGAGGAGGTCCTTCCGCACATCGGCCGGGGCAGTCCGGAGGAGCTGTCGACCCAGGTCCACTGCGATGCCGGAGACGCGTTTCAGCTCTGCGAGCGGCACCGGTTCACCCCTCCCGAGAGCCGTCGTCACGGCGTCGGCGCTGTACTTCACCACGGCGTAGTCCAGCGTGACGAGATCCTGACAGAACGCCTTCGGTGCCTTGGACTGGCTCGGCGTGGTCGCCGGGGTGGTCGGGGTGGTCGAGGCGGTCGGTGTCGAGGTGGGTGGCTTCGAGTCGGCGGTGGGCGACGAGCCGCCACAACCGGTGAGGAGGACACCGGCGACCAGGATGCTGGTAAGCAGGGCACACCGCGGGGCTTGGGTCATGCTGGTGATTGTTGAGGCCTGGCGGTTCCAGTGGCGGCGGATGTCATCGAGAGGACAAAGATGCCGATCAGCGCGGCGGTGGACGGGTTCCAGCTGGCTTACGACCGGGAGGGTGAAGGTCCGGCCGTGGTGTTGTTGCATGGGTGGCCGGGGGATCGGACGGACTACCGGTTGCTGGTGCCGTTGCTGGTGGAGCAGGGGTATGAGGTCGTCGTACCGGATCTGCGGGGGTTCGGGGAATCCGACAAGCATGCGGTCGACCCGGCTTCGCAGTACGGGGTGGCTGGTCAGGCGCGGAGCGTGCTCGGGCTGATCGAGGAGTTGGAGCTGGATCGGCCGGTGCTGGCTGGGTACGACATCGGCAGCCGGATTGCGCAGGGGATCGCTCGCAGCAGGCCGGAATTGGTGGACGGGCTGGTGGTTGCGCCGCCGCTGCCGGGGATCGGGAAGCGGGTGTTCTCGGAGCAGGCGCAGGCGGAGTTCTGGTACCAGGCGTTTCACAAGTTGCCGGTGATCGAGCAGCTCGTCGATGGGAAGCCTGACGCAGTACGTGCCTATCTCGAACATTTCTGGACGCACTGGTCAGGCCCGGGCTTCATCGCGGAGCTGGATCATCTGGTCGAGGTCTACTCGGCGCCTGGTGCGTTCACCGCGTCGATCAACTGGTACCGCGCGGGTGCGGGGGCCGTCGCGACGTCGGCGGCCGAGACGGCACCGGCGATCTACGACCGGATCGGCGTACCGACCGTCGTGTTGTGGCCCGAGTTCGATCCGCTCTTCCCGCGGGCCTGGTCGGATCGGCTGGACGACTTCTTCAGCGACGTGCGGCTGCGGCGGGTCGACGGGGCCGGACACTTCGCGCCGCTGGAATACCCGGAGATCCTCGCGGAGGAGATTGTCGGACTAGGCTGAGCGTCATGCCTGACAGTCCCGTCCACCTGCCGACACCGACCGTGCGGCCGGTCGCCGGCGCGCTGGCGAAGCTGGCACCCGAGCCGGTCCGGTACCTGCTCAACTGGGGCCGCAAGTACTCGCTCTGGGTCTTCAACTTCGGGCTCGCCTGCTGCGCGATCGAGTTCATCGCGGCGTCGATGGGGCGGCACGACTTCATCCGGCTCGGCGTGATCCCGTTCGCGCCCGGGCCGCGGCAGGCCGATCTGATGGTCGTCTCGGGCACGGTGACGGACAAGATGGCGCCGGCGATCAAGCGGCTCTACGACCAGATGCCGGAGCCGAAGTACGTGATCTCGTTCGGCTCCTGCTCGAACTCGGGCGGACCGTACTGGGACTCGTACTGCGTGACGAAGGGCGTCGACCAGATCATCCCGGTCGACGTCTACGTACCGGGTTGCCCGCCGCGCCCGGAGGCGTTACTCCAGGGCATCCTCAAGCTCCAGGAAAAGATCGCCACCGAAAACGTCACCACCCGCTACGAACCGTCCACTGCAGCCCTCACCCGAGAGTTGGTGCTCCCACCCCCTGCGGCGTCGTCGGGGGAGCCTGGTGTTGGGGTGGTGGAGTGAGCGAGGAGGTGCTGGCTGCGCTGGGGGCGGCGGGGATCGAGGTGACGGTTCCGGACAGCTTCGGCCCGGCGACGTACGACGTACCGGCTGCTGCCTGGGTCACCGCGCACGAGATCCTGCGCGACGAAGTGGGGCTGACCTTCTTCGACTTCCTCACCGCCAGCGACGAACTCAACGACGGCTTCCGCATTGTCACCCACCTCGCCGACTTCTGGGGCGGCTCGCACGTCGATCACCTGATGGTCCGCACGCTGATCCCGCGCGCAACGCCTTCCCTGCCGACGCTTTCCAGCCTGTACGCCGGCGCGAACTGGCATGAGCGCGAGACCTCCGAGATGTTCGGCATCACCTTCGACGGCCACCCGAACCTCATCCCGCTCCTCCTCCCCGACGGCTTCGAAGGCAACCCCCTCCGCAAGGAGTTCGTCCTGGCGTCCCGCGTAGCCAAGCCCTGGCCCGGCGCCAAAGAACCCGGCGAATCCGACCACGCCCCCGCTGCCAAGGCAGGCGCCCCCAGCCGCCGCCGCACCCTCCCACCTGGCGTCCCCGACCCCGAAGCCTGGGGCCCTCGCCCACCCGACTCCCCAACCCCAGACCCGCTGGCCCCCGCCCTGACCGCCGCCACCCCCGCCCGCCCCCGCCGAGCCGCCGGCGAACGCCGACCCCGCCCCACAACCCCCTCCGGCGCCATCCCCGCAACCGGCGCCACGTCCACACCCGACTCCGGCGCCACCCCCGCAACTGACGCCAGTACGTCAGCCGCGGCACCCCCAGCCGAGCCCAGTGCTGGGTCCGCCACACCCCCAGCCGACGCAAGCCCCCCGCCTGCCGCGGAGCAAGACAACGCGAAGCAAGACAACGCGAAGCAAGACAACGCGAAGCAAGACAACTCCGGTACGTCGGCCCCCGCGGACCCTCCCGCGACACCCGGCACCCCCGATACCTGACCGGGATCCCGCTCAAAACCGCCCATCGTCCGGTAAATCCTCGGACACCCAACTGAGCCCTCGGCCATGTCATTCCGTGTCCAAACCCCCAACACGGTGTCCCAGCCCTCCGGTGCACACCCGAGCGATGCACAAGCGGTCATCCCCAGGCATCGTTCCTGACGCCTGGATCAGCAAGATCCGCGAGCAGGCGCGACAGCCGCGCGAGGTCAGCGGCCTCGACGCGTCCGTCGTCCCGCGCTGCTTCCTGGCTCAGTAGGCGTCGGACGTATTCACCCCGCGAAAGCCCGAGACGACTCGCATGCCGATCGATGGCCGCGAGCACGTCGTCCGGAAGGTCGCTCACCAGAACGTCCGCCATGGCAGCCTCCAGCATCCCGAAATCGACTGATGGGCCTCCTACCTACCGCGTTCGCATTGGTCAGTTGCGGAACTTGTCGGCGTGTTCTTCGGCCCATTCGCTGTAGGTGAGGGCGCGGCGGTGGAGTAAGGCGGGGATGGTGGTGGTTACTGGTTCGGGGTTGTCGACCAGGGAAGCCCAGTAGGTGACTGAGCTCTCGGCTAGGAGTGGGTCGGCGCCTTGGTCCAGCATTTGCTGGCGGGCTTGGGTGGGGGTTAGTTCTTCGATCTGGATCGGTTTGCCGAGGGCTTTGCTCAGAATGGCGATCTGTTCGGTTTGGGTGAGGGTTTCGGGGCCGGTGAGGGTGTACTTCTGGCCGATGTGTTTGTCGTCCAGCAAGGCGAGGACGGCGACGGCCGCGATGTCGCGTTCGTGGATGAGCGACCGCCCGGCCTCCGGCGAAGACACCCGTACGACGTCTCCGCGGCGGACGTCGTCGGCCCAGTTGAGCGTGTTCGCCGCGAACCCGCCGGGCCGGAGGAAGGTCCAGTCGGAGCCGATCAGCAGGTCCTCGATCTCACCCCAGACCCCGTTCGCGGCCGGTGGAAGATCGTCGCGCACCCCCATCGAGGACAGATAGACCACCCGCGGCACCTGCTCGGTCAACGCCGCGACAACCGGTTGCGCACCGGCGGCGCTGAACGACGGCCACAACAGGAACGCGGCGTCCATACCAGCCGCAGCACGCTCGACCGTCGGCTCGTCATAGATGTCGCCCTGGACAAACTCGATACCCGAGGGAAGCGCAGCCGGATCGCGCACCAGCGCGCGCACCGTCGTACCGGCTTCCAGCAGGCCCTGTACGACGTGGCGCCCGACGCGCCCGGTCGCTCCGGTGACAAGGATCGTGGTCATTCAAAACTCCTGACGAACGGTTGTTTCGCACCACCCTCCGACCTCAACAACACTTCAGGTCAAGTGGGACTCGATAGGCTGCGCTCATGCTCGAGTTCTTGGTGCGGGTCGTCGGGGTGCTGGTGGCGTTCCTGGTGACCCCGTTGCTGGTCGGCCAGGCCGAGCACAAGGTGATGGCGCACATGCAGTCGCGGCTCGGGCCGATGTACGCCGGAGCGTTCCACGGCTGGGCGCAGCTCGTTGCCGACGGGGTGAAGTTCGTCCAGAAGGAGAGCGTCACTCCCGCCGCCGCAGACAAGCGCGTCTTCGAATGGGCACCGATCGTCGCGATCCTGCCGTACATGGCCGCAATGGCCGCGATCCCGATCGCCCCCGGCGTCGTCGGCGCCGATCTCGACTCCGGAGTGTTCTTCGTCCTCGCGGTGATGTCCGTCGGCGTGCTCGGTTCGCTGATGGCGGGCTGGGCGAGCGGCAACAAGTACAGCTTGCTCGGCGGTCTCCGTGTCGCCGCCCAGCTGATGAGTTACGAGCTGCCGTTCGTGCTCTCGGCCGCGAGCGTCGCCGTCGCCGCGGGCACCCTGAGCCTGAGCGGGATCGTCCACCAGTGGAACCCGTGGTGGTTGCTCTGGCAGCTCCCGGGCCTGGTCGTCTTCTTCATCGCAGGCCTCGCCGAATTGCAGCGCCCGCCGTTCGACATGCCGGTGGCCGACTCCGAGGTGATCTTCGGTCCCTACACGGAGTACACGGGTCTTCGTTTTGCGATGTTCCTGCTCGCCGAGTACGCCGGAATCGTGGTGCTGGCCGGCCTGACCACCGTGCTGTTCCTCGGTGGGTGGAGCGGTCCAGGCCCGGACAGCATCGGCTGGATCTGGACCGTCCTCAAGGTCGCGGTCGTCTCTCTCCTCGTCATCTGGGTCCGCGTCGCCTTCCCCCGGATGCGCGCCGACCAGCTGCAGAAACTAGCCTGGCAAGGCCTCGTCCCGCTCTCCCTCCTCCAGCTGGCCCTCACCGGAATCGGCGTCGCGATCTTCTACTGATCAGGCCGGTACTACGGTGTCGCGAGCGCCTCGGTCGGCGAGAGCCGCGACGCCCGGATCGCCGGATAGAGCCCGGCCAGACCGCCGATCGCCAATGTCGACGCGAACCCACCGAGCAACGCCCAGACCGGTATCACCGTCAACCAGTCCTGGTACGCCGCGTAGCCGGCCGTCACGCCACTTCCGAGCACGGCTCCACCGGCACCACCCAACGCGGACAGCAGCAGCGACTCGGTCAGGAACTGCATCCGCACCTGCCCGCGAGTGGCGCCCAGCGACCGCCGCAGCCCGATCTCGGCCCGGCGTTCGAGCACCGAGATCACCATGATGTTGGCGACGCCGACCCCGCCGACGAGCAGGGCGACCGCGCCCAGCCCGAGCAGCAACCCGGTGAACGCCGCACCGGCCGCCTGCTTGGCCGCGAGCGCGTCGGACGGCCGGGAGACCTCGACCTCGTTCGGTGCCTCGGGGTTCGCGGTGGCGCCGAGCACGTCGCGGACCGCTTCGACCTGCGCGTCGCGCGACCGGGTGTAGATCCGGGTCGGGTGACCGTCGAACCCGAGGGTGGTGCCGGCTGCGGGCCAGCCGATCAGCGCGGCGCTGTCGAGTTCGGGCGCGAGCGCGGCCGGTGCGAGGATGCCGATCACCGTGAACCACCGGTTGCCGATCAGGATCTTGGTCTCCGGGCCGGACCGGCTGATCCCGAGCCGTTCGGCCGCCGCGGAGCCGAGCACGGTCGCCGGATACGACCCGGTCGCGGCATCGAGCCAGCGGCCGCTCCGGATCGTCCCACCGATCGTGGCGAGCAG
Source organism: Kribbella sp. NPDC006257 (assembly GCF_040613535.1). Classification (NCBI taxonomy): domain Bacteria; kingdom Bacillati; phylum Actinomycetota; class Actinomycetes; order Propionibacteriales; family Kribbellaceae; genus Kribbella; species Kribbella sp. NPDC006257. The sequence continues at coordinate 223,137 of NZ_JBEXSJ010000002.1, read as the reverse complement.
GTCGGCGCGCGCGGCGTACGGGACGATGCCGTTGGTCTCGACCGTGGGGATCTTGTCGGTGCGATACACATTGGTGTCGTCGACCCGGCCGATCGCGGACAGGGCCTGGACCGGGCCGATCCGGCGCACCATCGACTCGGCGGCGAGCGGCAACTCGGCCTGCCCGCCGGTGAGCGTCGTACCGGGTGTGACGGTGAGCAGATTGGTGCCCAGAGCATCGAGCGTCTCGTTCAGCTCTGCCTGCGAGGACGAGGAGATCCCGACAACGGAGACCATCGCCCCGATCCCGATCGCGATCCCCAGCGCCGACAAGAACGCCCGCAACGGGCGCGTCCGCAATCCCACCGCACCCACTCGCAGCACGTCCCCCGGCCAGAGCCGGGACGGCTGCAACTCAGCCGCCGGCCCCTGCCGAGCCGGGTGAGGTTCCGTACGCCCGTTCCCCCCGGCCCGAGTGCTTGCTTCGGTGCTCATCGTGAGGCCTCCGGGAGCAGGCGACCGTCGCGCATCGGGAGTTGGCGGGGGAGGGAGGCGGCGATGTCGCGGTCGTGGGTGATGATGACGACCGTCGTACCGGCCGCGTTCAGGTCGCGGAGCAGTTGCATCACACCGGCTCCGGAGACCGAGTCGAGCGCTCCGGTCGGTTCGTCCGCGAGGAGCACCGCCGGATCGCCCGCTACCGCGCGAGCGACGGCGACCCGCTGCCGCTCCCCACCGGAGAGTTCGTGGGGCTCGTGGTGCAGGCGATGCCCGAGCCCGACCCGTTCCAGCGCAGCCTCGGCCCGGCGACGGCGTTCGGCCCGGCGCAGACCGGAGTACAGCAAGCCGTCTGCCACATTGTCGACAGCCCGTACGCCGGACGCGAGATGGAACTGCTGGAAGACGAATCCGATCCGGCCGGCCCGCAACGCGGACAGACCGGAATCGGACAGCCGCGCCACGTCGTACTGGTCGATCCGGACCCGCCCGCTGGTCGGCCGGTCGAGGGTGCCGAGCACGTTCAGCATCGTCGACTTGCCGGATCCGGACGGGCCGACGATCGCCACCAGTTCGCCCGCCTCGATCCGCAGCGACACTCCGGCCAGCGCGTTGACCCCGCCCGGATACACCTTCGTCACGTCGGTCAGCTCGATCACTTCGGGACCCCCACGCTCAGCCCGGCCGTGATCCCGGCGCCATTGATCTCGACCCGCCCGTTCGCGAACATCCCGGTCTTCACCGGCACGTACTGCGAACTGCCGTCGCGTACGACCTCGACGCCGAAACCACCCTCCTGCAAGGCGACCAGCGCCGCGACCGGCACGGTCAGCACGTTCTTCCGCTCCGCCGCCGTGAACGCGACATCGACCGAGGCCGGTGCCGCCGCCTTCTGGTTGCTTAGCGCAACAATCACCTCGAACTTGGTCTCCGGATCCTTGTCCTGCGACGCGGCCGGCACGATCTTCGTCGACACCTCGCTGATCCGTCCTGCCACCGTGCTGTTGTCGGGCAGCGTGACCTCGACCCGGGCGTTCACCTTGGCCAAGCGTTGATCGGCCGCGTCGAGTTCTACCGTCACCGCCTTGGTCGTCCCGGTGTAGGTCAGCACGGTTTGGCCCGGCGCGGTCGGCGAACCTTGCTGAGCAGAGAGACTGTCTATTCGGATCGGTCCTGCGGTGACGACCACCTGGCCCAGTTCGACGACACCTGTCTCGTCCAGGCCGCGGTCCTCCTGCCACTCCTCGACCGCGTCGGCGGTGGCGGACGTGTACTCGTCGTCGACCGTGAACCCGGTGTAGCCCAGTGCCTTGAGGTTCTGCTCGAGCTGCAGGACATCCGGTCCCTCGCTGTCGACAGAGAGCCTCCGGTAAGCCGGCAAAGCGCCGTACATGATGCTGGTCGGCTTGTTGTTCACCCTGTAAAGCGTCTGGCCGCGACTGAGCGTCTGCCCGGTGTCCGGCAGCCAGGTGACCGTGCCGGGGCTGCGACTCGCTGCTGTTGTTGTAGTGCCGTAGCCGAGCTCACCGTCGACCGTTTCGGTATCGGTGAGCGTCTGCCGATTCACCTTGGCGGTGTTCGGCGGTAGACCGGGGGAAGCCTTGTCGGCGGCCTGGCTGCTGTCGGTCCGGCTGAGCAGAACAGCAGTCAGTACGCCACCCGCTGCGAGCAGGGCTACGACCACCAAGGCCCGCCGCATCACTTGCCTGCCAGGATGGGCTGGCAGGCCTGCTGCGCCTTCTGGAAGTCCGGGTCGTCGCCGACTGTCTTGTCAATCATCACTCCGCGCTGACCGGGCTTCGGGTCCGGGAACTTCTCGACGCCGTTCTTCCGCATGCACTCGGCGAACTTCCGCCCGTTCTCCTCCGCCTGCGGATTCGCGTTGTTCGTCCCGTCGGCCTGCGGGTCGAACTGCTTGCAGGCCTCCATCGCCTTGTCGACGTCCTCCTTGCTCAGCCCGCTGCTCGGGTCCATCTTGAGCTGGATCCCCTTGCCTGGTTCGGGATCCTTCACGTCGAGACCGTGCTCCCGCAGGCACTGGGCGAACTTGATACCCATCTCATCCCGGCTGAGGCTCGCTGGAGCACTGCTGGAGCCGGTAGACGGCTGCGCACCGGTGCCCGAGGCCACCTGACTACCGTCGTCCGAGGATCCACACCCGGTCAGGACCAAGGCTGCGAGGGCCACTGCGGCACCGAGAATCTGTCGCTTCACGTCGTCTCCTTCGAGGTTTGCTGAGGTGACCCAGCCAAGGCCCGGGGGTGTTTCCCGGGTGTTTTCGTCCGCGGTAACGAGGGGGAAACACCGCGGTCGTGGATCATGGGGAGACCGACGGAAGGTGGCGGTGGGATGCGGGTACTGGTGGCCGAGGACGAACCGTTGCTCGCGGCAGCGATCGCGGAGTGGCTGCGGGACGAGGCTCATGCCGTCGACCTGGCGGCGGACGGCTCGGCGGCGCTCGAGCGACTGACAGTCAACGAGTACGACGTACTGGTGCTGGACCGTGATCTCCCGCGTGTGCACGGGGACGATGTCTGCCGATCACTGGTTGAGTCCGGATCGGTTACCCGGGTGCTGATGCTCACTGCGGCGGCCACGATCAACGATCGGGTGGAGGGACTTGGGATCGGTGCGGACGACTACCTGACCAAGCCGTTCGCGTTCGCCGAGCTGGCTGCGCGGGTGCAGGCACTGGGTAGGAGGAGTCGTCCTGCCGACCCGCCCGTACTACGGCGTCGCGGGCTGGCGTTGGATCCTGCCCGGCACGAGGTGTTCCGGGACGGCCGATATGTTCCGCTTGCGAAGAAGGAGTTCGCAGTACTGGCTGAGCTGCTCAGGGCTGACGGAGCGACCGTCTCGGCTGAGCAGCTGCTGGAGAAGGCGTGGGACGAGCATGTGGACCCGTTCACCGGGGTGGTCCGGCTGACCATTCTCAAACTGCGCCGGAAACTCGGTGAGCCGGCCATCGTCGAGACGGTGACCGGAGTGGGGTACAGGATCCCGTGACCCTTCGCCTCCGGCTCACCCTCATCTACGGCGGCCTGTTCATGGCGGCCGGCGTACTGCTGCTGGGCCTCACCTATGCGCTGTTCAATCAGCAGCTCTCCTCGGGTGATCACGTGATCATCAAGGGCACCTATCTGTCGCCACCGGCCAGCGGTGCGACCACCGGACCGCAACCAGTGCCACCCAAGAACGTGGTTGTCTTGAACAACAAGGGCGATGTGCTGACCGGCCCGGACGCCGAGAGGGCGATGAACGAACAACGCGACCAGTTGCGGTCGGCCGCTACCAAGTCGCTGCTGACCCAGGGCGGGATCGCTTTGCTGCTCGTGGGTGCTTTGGCGGCGGGGTCTGGGTGGTTGGTGGCGGGCCGGGTGCTGGCGCCACTGCATCGTGTCACCGATACCGCACGCCGGATTGCTTTGGCGCCGGCGGCTGGCCGTGGGCTGCATGAGCGGATCGCGTTGCGTGGGCCGGATGACGAGGTGAAGAACCTCGCGGATGCGTTCGACACGATGGTGGAGCGGCTGGACCACTCGTTCGACGGGCAGCGCCGGTTCGTCGCGAACGCCTCGCATGAGCTTCGTACGCCGCTGACTCTCGGGCGGGCGTTGGTGGAGGTTGCCATGCATCGTCGATCGGCTTCGGAGGATGTGAAGCAGCTCGGCGAGAGTCTGCTGGAGATCAACCGTCGGCATGAGCAGCTGATCAGCGGATTGCTGATCCTGGCCGATTCCGAGAAGGAGCTGACGGCTCGCTATCCGGTGAACCTGGCGGATGTGGTGAGTCACGTGGTGGCGCAGCTGGCGAACGAGGCGGCGGCGAGCGACGTCGTCGTACGGGCTGATGCTGGGGATGCACCGACGACTGGGGACGCGTTGTTGCTCGAGCGGCTGGTTCACAACCTGGTCGAGAACGCGATCCGCCACAACCACGCGGGCGGCTGGGTCGAGGTGCGGAGCCGGACAGTCGGCCCGGGCGAGGTGGGGACGGGCGGCGCTGGGTGGGTTGAGGTCGAGGTAGTGAACAGTGGGGCCGACGTACCGGCGTACGAGGTCGAAGGGTTGTTCAAGCCGTTCCATCGGCTGCGGGACGATCGGCTCGTCGCCGCGAAGGGGGCGGGGCTGGGGCTCTCGATCGTGCGATCTGTGGCCGAGGCGCACGGGGGATCGGTGCGGGCGAGTCCGCGTGACGGCGGTGGGTTGACGATTGTTGTGACCTTGCCTGTCGATCCTGGCTGATCCCGTTCGTGTAGTAGGTACTACTAGGGAGGTTGTCCATGAAGCAGTACCTGCTCAGCGTCTATCAGCCGGACGGGCCGACGCCGGAACCATCGGTGCTCGAACCGATCATGAAGAACCTGGCGACCTGGAACGACGAGCTGCGCGCAGCCGGTTCGTGGGTGTTCAGTGCCGGCCTGCATCCACCGGAGTCCGCGACCGTACTGCGTGCTTCGTCGGACGAGGTGCTGATCACGGACGGGCCGTTCACCGAGGGCAAGGAACATCTCGGCGGCTTCACGATCATCCAGGTGGAGGACCTCGACGAGGCGCTCCGCTGGGGTCGCGAACTGGCTCGGATCGTCGCGCCGTTGCCGATCGAAGTCAGGCCCTTCGCCTGATGCCTGCGTCGGTCTCGGCGGCGGAGGTTGCTGCGGTGTTCCGGGCCGAGTACGGGCGGGCGGTCGCCGTACTGGCGCGGGTGTTCGGCGATCTGGAGATCGCCGAGGACGCAGTACAGGAAGCCTTCGTGGCGGCGGTGGAGAAGTGGCCGGCCGCCGGGCTGCCGCCGAGTCCGGCCGGGTGGATCATCACGACCGCGCGGAACCGGGCGATCGATCGGCTGCGGCGGGAGGCATCGCGCGAGGACAAGCAGGCGCAGGCCGCCTTGCTGCAGGCCCGGGACGAGCCGATGGAGGAGGGTGTCGTGCGCGACGATCGGCTGCGGTTGATCTTCACCTGCTGCCACCCGTCGCTGGCGTTGAACGTGCGGGTCGCGCTGACGCTGCGGCTGCTCGGCGGGCTGACCACCACCGAGATCGCGCATGCCTTTTTGGTGCCTGAGGCAACGATGGCGCAGCGGATCGTGCGGGCGAAGGCGAAGATCCGGGCCGCGGGGATCCCGTATCGGGTGCCTTATGAGGCCGACCTGCCGGAGCGCGTTCGCGGCGTGCTGGCTGTTGTCTACTTGATCTTCAACGAGGGGTACGCCGCGTCGTCGGGCGACTCGCTGATCCGCTCGGAGCTTTGTCTCGAGGCGATCCGGCTCGGGCGGCTGCTCGTCTCGCTGATGCCGGACGAGCCCGAAGCCGTCGGCCTGCTCGCGCTCATGCTGCTGCAGGAGTCACGCCGGCCTGCTCGGGTCGGCCCTGATGGTTCTCTCATCCCGCTGCCTTTGCAGGACCGGTCGCTCTGGTCTGCCGAGTTGGTCGCGGAGGGGCAGGAGCTCGTACGCCGGTGCCTTCGCCGCGGCGCGCCTGGTCCGTATCAACTCCAGGCCGCGATCAACGCTGTCCACAGCGACGCCGCCGATGCTTCGGGCACCGCCTGGGACCAGATCGTCCAGCTCTACGACCAGCTGCTGCCTTTCACCCCGACCCCGGTGGTCGCCCTGAACCGAGCAGTCGCCGTCGCCGAAGTGGACGGCCCCGCAGCCGGTCTCGCCCTAGTCGATGACCTGGACCTCGGCAACTACTACCTCTTCCACGCCATCCGCGCCGACCTCCTCAAACGCCTCAACCGCTTCCCCGAAGCCACCGCCGCCTACGACGCCGCGATCCTCCTGGCCCCCACCACCGCCGAACGCAACTTCCTCACCGAGCAGCGCCACAGCCTCTGAGCCACGCTCTAGCTGGGCGCCCACCCCGTAGCCGTTGCCCACCGCTCGGCACCCGCCATCAGCACCTCGGTGGCGGGCGCCTTGATCTGCCCGTAGTCCATCAAGTCGGTCACGTTGACAGCCAGCCGCTGCTTGAACGCTCCCCACCCATCGCGCGCTCGCTCATCCGCCCGCAGATAGTCCCGAAACAGCAGCGCATACCGCGCGTTAGGCGCGCTGTGCAGCCGAACATGCACGTTGCAGGTGCGTGCACCGACCGGCGGAGCGAAAACCAACTTCTGGCACTCCTGCCCACTCGAGACCTCAACGTGGTTCCACGGCTCCGGGCGCAACCTGAAACCCAGGCCGGCCAGCGGCATTCCTTCGTCCAGGTCGGCCACGCGGATCTGCACATCGATGCAGTCCTTCGCAGGAAGTCCCGGCACCGAGGTCGATCCGACATGATCGATCACCAGCGCGCCGAGAATCGACAGTAGCTGTTCCGCGATCTTCTCGAACTCGCTCGGCCACTCGGCCCGGTAGTCGACAACGGAGATCCCCGTACTCACTTCATCCGGAAACGGCATGGCCCGATGGTTGCACGGTGATATATGCCCGCAGCCGACGCGGCCGGCTGACTAGAGTCCGGTGCTATGGGTGACGGGTTCGAGCTGGTGTGTGAGGTGGAGCCGCCGACGCGGCCGGATTTGACGAAGGTTCGGCATCAGATCGGCGTGATGAGTCCGATCGCGGATGCCTTCCTGATCCCGGACAACCACATCGGGCGGGCGACGGTGTCGAGTGTCGCGGTGGCGAACGAGGTGCAGGCGATGGGTGCCCGCGGGATCGCCTGCCTGAATTCCCGGGACCGCAATCTCCTGGGGTTCCGGCGCGACCTGCTGACCGCGGCGGCGTACGGGGTGCGGCAGTTCCTGTTCGTCCACGGCGACGAGCCGACCGCCGGCGCCCGGACCAGCCAGCTCACCGTGCGCACGATGATCGACGAGGCCCGGGCGACCTCGTTCCCCGGCATCGCACCGTTCCAGGTCGGCGCCGCGACCCGCCTCAGGCCCGTCCCCGCCTGGAAGGCCGAGGCCGACTTCCTCTACGTCCAGGTCAGCTACGACCTCGACGAACTCCTCCGCTGGCGGGACAGCGTCGCCGTCGAGAGTCCCGTGTACGCCGGGGTGATGGTGCTCGCGAGCGCCAAGATGGCCCACAATCTGGCCGCCCTGCCCCAGCTCACCATCCCCGACAGCCTCATCGCGGCCGTCGAGAAACACCCCGATGCCGGCGTTGACGCGGCCTGTGATCACATCCTCCAGATCAAGGCGTCCGGTGCCTTCGACGGGGTCCATCTGATCCCGGTCAGCCGCTATCGCCAGGTCGCGGCCCGCCTCGAACGGGAGCTCTGACCGGCTCGACCGCCCGTCGTACGCGCCTGTTCGTGCCCTTCGGGGCCGGGAGCGACTAGTCTCAGCGTGCAGAACCGACTGATGGAGGAGGAGGCGTGGCCGTACCTGGCAAGGGTCTGATCGATGGCCTGAAGGTCACCGCGAAGACGCTGTCCCGCCGCTCCGTCACCGAGCAGTACCCGGATGTCCAGCCTGAGCTGCCGCCGCGGACACGCGGCGTGATCGCGCTGATGGAGGAGAACTGCACCTCGTGCATGCTCTGCGCCCGCGAGTGCCCGAGCTGGTGCATCTACATCGACTCGCACACCGAGACCGCGCCGTCGGTCGGTGAGCAGGCCCGCGAACGCAGCCGGAACGTCCTGGACCGGTTCGCGATCGACTTCTCGCTCTGTATGTACTGCGGGATCTGCATCGAGGCCTGCCCGTTCGACGCGCTGTTCTGGTCGCCGGAGTTCGAGTACGCCGAGACCGAGCTGCGCAACCTCACGCACGAGAAGGACCGGCTCCGCGACTGGATGTGGACGGTTCCCGCGCCGCAGCCCATCGACCCGGGCCCGTCGGTCATCGAGCCTGGTCCTTCGGTCATCGAGCCGGGGGGCGAGGAGTGACCACTGCGCTCTTCTCCATCGCGGGGGCGGTGGCAGTGGCGGCGGCGGTGGTGGTCGTCACCACGCGCCGGATCGTGCACGCGGCGCTCTGGCTCGTCGTCGCTCTCGGCGCGGTAGCGGGTTGCTTCGGCGCCTTGCACGCGGAGTTCGTCGCGCTGGTTCAGATTCTCGTGTACGTCGGCGCGATCGTCGTACTGGTCCTCTTCGCCCTCATGCTCACCAAGGCCCCGACGAATCCGCTGCCGGCGTTGACGACCCGGCGCAGCCCGTTCGCCGCGCTGGTCTCCGCAGTACTGTTCCTGATTCTTGGCGCCGGCGTAGTGCTTGCCTTCGGCAACGAGAAGATCAAGCCGGTACCGGCCGGATCGGCCGACGCGATCGGTGCGTCGGTGTTCCGGGTCTGGGTGCTGCCGTTCGAGATCCTGTCGGTGTTGTTGCTCGCGGCATTGATCGGCGCGATCGTCCTTTCCCAACGGTCCGGAAAACTGTCGGAGCTCGATGAGAAGGTGTCGTCCTCGGGGAAGGGGGACGACTGATGCCGCTGATCCTGCCGCTGCTGCTGGCAGTGCTGCTGTTCTGCCTGGGCGTGTACGGCGTGCTCGCGCGCCGCAACGCCATCACGATGCTGATGTCCTTCGAGCTGATGCTGAACGCGGTCAACCTCAACCTCGTCGCCTTCGACGCCTGGCGGCTGGACGGCCTGGCCACCGGGCAGACCCTGGCGATCTTCGTCATCACCCTGGCCGCCGCCGAGATCGGGCTCGGCCTGGCGATCGTGTTGCTGCTGTTCCGCGGCCACGGCCATGTCGACGCCGACGCGGCACGTGATTTGCAGGAGAAGGGTGCCGGGCTGTGATCGCGACCGCCTGGCGGGTGATCGGCGTCGGCTTCTCCCTGCTGGTGATCCTGACCGCCATCCTGCTGTACGGCGTCGATCCCCAGCAGACCAATCTGGGCGGCAGCTTCGTCGGGTGGGACGTCTTCCTCAACTACGACTTCCGCACCGATGACCTGACCGTCTTCATGCTCGCGATCGTCGGCGTGGTCTCGGCCTGCGTGCAGCTCTACTCGATCGGCTACCTGGAGAAACGCGTCGCGTCGTACACGGCGCTCGTCACACTCTTCACCGCCGCGATGGTCACCGTCGTCATCGCGGACAGCCTGTTCCTGCTGCTGATCGGCTGGGAGGTGATGGGCGTCTGCTCGTACCTGCTGATCGGGCACTACTGGGAGCGCCGCGACGCCCGCGCCGGTGCGATGAAGGCGTTCCTGATGACCCGCCTCGGCGACGTCGGCTTCCTCTTCGGCATCTTCGTGCTCGGCCTCGGCTACGGCACCTTCAAGATCTCCGAGCTCGGCTCCGGCCCGATCTCGCCCGGTGCCCTCACCACGGGCACCCTGTTGATCCTGGTCGGTGTGGTCGGCAAGTCGGCGCAGGTGCCGCTGCAGACCTGGCTGCCCGACGCGATGCCCGGCCCGAGCCCGGTCAGCGCCCTGATCCACGCGGCGACGATGGTTGCGGCCGGCGTCTTCCTGATCGCCCGCCTGTACGACGTGTTCACGGCGGCCGGCACGACTCTCACGGTGCTCGCGATCATCGCCTGCGTGACGATGCTGTTCGCCGCCCTGTGCGCAATGGCCGCCGTCGAGGTGAAGCGGGTGCTCGCCTGGTCGACCGTGAGCCAGCTCGCCATCATGTTCGCCGGCCTGTCGCTCGGGACCAAGGAGGGCCGCCACGGCGCGCTCTTCCACCTGCTGACTCACGCCGCCTTCAAGGGTCTGCTGTTCCTCTGCGCAGGCGTTCTGCTGCATCAGGTAGGCAGTGCGGCCTTCGTCGTGCTGCGGCGCTACACCCGCCGCGGTGCCCTGCGTAAGGCGATGCCGGTCACCTTCGTCACGATGACGATCGGCCTCGGCGCGCTCGCCGGCGTGCCTGGCTTGTCCGGCTTCTTCTCCAAGGACACGATCGTCGAAGCAGCCTGGGATCACGCCCGCGACGGTTCCGCTGTCGGCTGGGCCGTGCTGGTCTCCGTCTGCTTGACGATCGTGATGACTGCCTTCTACTGCGTACGCCTCTGGCTCTGGGTCTTCTTCCGTACGCCGGCGCTCGCGGGCGCCCTGGGTGCGTTCGAGGCCGACGATCCGATGGCCGATCTCGAGGACCCGGACACCTCGAAGCTGCGCGACGGATCGTGGTTGATGCTCGCGCCCCTGATCCTGCTGGCCATCGGAGCCGCCGGGCTCGGCTACGTCGACGGGGTCCACGTGAACTGGGTGATCGCGCTGGTGACGACCGTGCTGGCGCTCTTCGGGGCCCTCCCGGCGTACTCGTTGTGGCAGCGTGGCGCGGATCCGCGGCCGGTGCTGCTGGAACGCGAGTTCGGCGTCGACCCGGCGTACCAGCGGCTGTTCGTCGTACCGGTGCGGTGGTTCGCCAGGCTTGCTGTCGGGGGCGATCGGGATGTGATCGGGGCGTATGTGCGGGCGACCGGTAGGACCGGGACGCTCGCGTCCGAAGGTTTCCGGCGGTTGCAGACCGGCAATGTGCAGACATACCTGACCGCGGCCGTGGTCGGTGTGGTCGCGCTCGCGATCCTGGCGGGGGTGATCGGCTCGTGAACTGGTTGCTGATCGCACTGCTCGCGGTTCCTGCGCTGGCTGCTGCGTTGCTGTGGGCGCTGCCTGCGGGGACGGGTGAGCGTGTTGCCGCGATCGTCGGCTCGGTGATCTCCGGTCTCGTGCTGATCGGCTCGGCCGTGCTCTGGTGGGACCTGCTGAGGCCTCGGGGCGGGTCGGTGACGCTGGGCCTGGTGGCCACGAACGACATCCCGAGAACCTTGCCGGGTGCGATCCATGCGTCCGCCCAGACCGACGTCTCCTGGATCCCGGCCCTCGACGTCCGGTTCCACCTCGGCATCGACACGATCTCGATGCCGTTGATCGTGCTCACCGCGCTGCTGGTCTTCCTCTGCTGTCTCTACTCCCTGCGCGTCACCCCGCGCGCGGGCAGGATGCGGTCGCTGATCGCGTTGCTGCTGGTGATCGAGACCGGCGTGATCGGGACGTTCTCGGCGCTCGACCTGGTGCTGTTCTTCCTGTTCTTCGAGGTCGTGCTGATCCCGATGTGGCTCGTGATCGACCTCTGGGGCGACCACCACGATCCGGTTGGGCGACGACGGGCCGCGACCACCTTCGTGCTGATGACCGTGCTCGGGTCGGCGCTGATGCTGGTCGGGTTCCTGCTGCTGCATCGCCTGCAAGGGACGTTCGATCTCGAATACCTGAGCAGCCATCCGTGGCGGAGTAGTGGCGGCACAGGGCTCAAGGCCGCGGTCCTGATCGCCCTCGGTCTTGCGGTGAAGATGCCGCTCTGGCCGCTGCACACCTGGTTGCCGGATGCACATGCGAAGGCCCCGACGGTCGGCTCGGTGCTCCTCGCCGGTGTGCTGCTGAAGCTCGGCAGTTACGGGATGATCCGGATCCTGCTCCCGGTGCTGCCCGGCGATTCGGCCACCATCGCGCCGTACCTGGGCGGTCTGTCGACCATCGCGATCATCGCCGGGTCGCTGGCCTGCCTCGCCCAGACCGACGTGAAACGGCTGATCGCGTACTCCAGCGTCGGCCACATGGGCTTCATCGGACTCGGTATCGCGACCATGTCACCCGCAGGCCTGAGCGGCGCGCTGTTCGCGAACCTCGCGCACGGCGTCATCACCGGCCTGCTGTTCTTCCTCGCCGGGGCGATCAAGGACCGGCACGACACCAGCGACCTGCGCGAGATCGGCCGGGCTCTCTACGCCCGGTTGCCGAGGCTCAGCGGGTTGCTGACCTTTGCCTGTCTCGCCTCGCTCGGGCTGCCTGGGCTGGCCGGGTTCTGGGGCGAGATGCTGGTCCTGCTCGGCGCTTACCATCCTGGTGATCGGTTGCCGCGGACAACATTCCTGGTGTTCATGGCGATCGCCGGCATCGGCACCGTGCTGACCGCGGCCTACTTCCTGCGGTTGATCCGGAACCTCTGCCAGGGTGATCCGGCCGAGTATCCGGCGACCGCGTTCGCGGTCGACGTGAGCCGGATCGAGCTGGTCGCCTGGTCACCGCTGATCCTGCTCACTGTCTTCCTCGGCGTCTGGCCCTGGTTCCTGCTCTCGTACTGGACGTTCGTATGACGATGACCTGGACCGACTGGCAGGCGATCGCCGTACCGCTGGTGCTCGCCCTCGGCGCCGTCACGGTGCTGCTCGCCGACGCCTTCTGGCGTACCGGCAGCAAACAGGTCAGGCACACGGTGATCACGCTGGTCACCGGCGCCGTGATCCTGTTCGGACTCGCCTTCATCGCGGTGCAGCGCAACGGGTTGAAGCCCGCGTTCTGCCGGGCCGCCGTCGAAGGGCCGGCCCAATGCAGCCTGGTCTTCGAGCCGCTGACCGTCGGATTGTGGGCCGTGCTGCTGATCGGCGGACTCGGAGTCGTCGGCCTCTCGGCGTACCGGCTGCTCGACGCTGACATCCCAGTGGGGGAGTATCACTTCCTTCTGCTCAGCGCGCTGACCGGGGCCACCGTGCTGGCCGGCGCGCGCGACCTCGCGACGATGGTGATCGCGCTCGAGGTCGTCTCGCTGCCGAGCTTCGCGATGGTCGCCCTGCGACGCGACCGCCGCGGCTCCGAAGGCGCGTTGAAGGCCTTCCTCGTCTCGGTCCTGTCGACCGCCGTGATGCTGTTCGGCATCTCCTACTTGTACGGCGTGACAGGCTCGCTCTATCTCCAGACGATCGTGACACGGCTCCCCGGGATCGATCCGGACCTTCGCCGGGTCGCCTTCGCGGCAGGCTTGTTCGTGATCGTCGGCTTCGGTTTCAAGATCGCCGCCGTGCCTTTCCACGGCTGGCTCCCCGACACGTACGCCGGTGCGCCGGTCGAGGTCGCCGCCTTCCTGGCCGTCGTCTCGAAGTCCGCCGGAGTCGCAGGTCTCCTCGTCCTGGTGACCTTCGGCGTCGCCCCGAGCGGCTCATCGCTCCGAACGGTCGTCTGCATCCTCGCCGCGGTCACCATGACCGTCGGAAACCTGGCAGCGCTCCGCCAGGTCGAAGCGGTCCGTCTACTCGCCTGGTCCTCGATCGGCCAGGTCGGGTTCTTGCTCGCACCGCTGGCCGTAGGCGACGCCCAAGCAGTCGTCGGCTATCTGGCTGCCTATGTAGTGGTCACCTTGGGAGCCTTCGGTGCAGTGGCAGTTGTCCAACGCCACCGACCGGCGGGCCTACTCACCGACTACCGAGGCATGGTCCGCTCCGAGCCAGGCCTGGGCACAGCGCTCGTCTTCTTCTTGGTCATCCTCGCCGGCCTACCCCCAGGCCTAGCCGGTCTCTTCACCAAGTTCGCCGCCTTCCAAGCAGTGCTGGACGCCCACATCGGCTGGCTCGCCGTAGTCATGGCGATCAACGTGATGATCGGCCTGGCCGTCTACCTCCGCTGGATCGCCGAACTCTTCCGCCTGCCCGCCGACGACCCGTTCTCGGTCAACATCGAAAACCCCGCCGTAGCCGTCATCAGCACCTGCGCCGGCGCCGCAGTAGTCCTCTCAATCCTCCCCGGCGCCCTCTTCGCACTAGTCACCTGAAATTGCACCAAGCTGCAGCCCGAAACTCTGTCGCTGCCTCGATCGGACCCGCAGACTGACTGTCCGGCTGGAGCTTGGAGAGGTGGTCCGATGAGGCGATTGTTGGCGATGGGGCTGGTTGTTTTGGCAGTGTCGGGCCTGCTACAAGCAGTGCCAGCCAGTGCGGACCCGTACAGGGCCGGATGCCACTTCGCCGGTGGCGGGAACAATCTGAAGTGGAAGGACCTAACGACCACATCGTCCTATTCGGCCGTCGCGCATGCCGCGATCGCGGCCTGGAACTCCACCAGCACTCAGTTCAACTTCGCCCAAGTCACCTCCGGCGCCAACGTGACCATCGCCGACGGGAACTTCGGCCCCCGCATCGATGGTTCTGCTACAGCTGGCATCACACTGACCAACACCGGCGGAGATCCGTTGGAGGCGTGCGTCGGCGGGACCTGGGACCAGGGACTCATCGTCTGGTTGAACACGTACTACACCGATTCCTATCCGCCCGAAAGGCGCCAGGCGAACATGGTGCACGAACTCGGCCATGCGCTCGGCCTGGACCACACCCAGGGCAGCACCGGCACTGAATGCATACCGTCGATCATGGACGTGAATCTCGACGTCAACTTCCCGCACTGCGGCCGCACAACCCCCAAACCGGAGGACATCGCCGACGTCAATTCCATCTACTAGCGCTACCTCAGGCGTGGGCTGTCCGGGTGATAGCTGCGCTGGCGCTCCGGCACAGCGTCGGCGAAGTCGCCGGTCCCGTTGATGACGTCGCCGGCGCCGAGGCTGAGGCCGCGGGCTTTGCCGAAGCCTTTCAGTACGGCGCCGCGACCATCGGGGTCGGGATAGCTGAAATCCTCGCCCGCGCCTAGGTCTATCTCCTGTGCGGTGATTTGGCCCAGCACCTGGCAGCCGGTGCCGAGCGTGGCGGGAGCGATGATGACTGGACCGCTGCTGATTCGGGTTCTGTCGCCGACAAGCAGTTGTCCTCCGCCGGCCATCAGCCGAGCGCCACCTTCGCCGATGCGGTTGTTGTTGCCGATGGTGATCGAGGCGCCGTTGGTTGCGGCGATGAAGGTGCCTGGCAAGAAGGTGTTGTCTGAGCCCAGCGAGCAGGAGCTGTCCGGGTCGCACTCGATGACGACGCCTGGGTACAGGACATTTACATCGCCTAGGACGACTCGGGTTCCCAACAGGACGGAGTACGGGTCGAGGATGATCGTGCCTGATTCGGCCAGCTCCAGGAGTTCGGAGACGGTGCGGAGGCCGCGGGCGGTTCGCTGCTCGTCGAGGATCATCCAGCCGACAGTACCTACTGGGTGTTGGCCAGGAAGGCCTCGTGTTGGGTGTTGGCGCGCTTCCAGAGTTCGGTGCGTTCCGTCGTACTGAGGTGAGTCAGCGGGAGGCTGAAGACGTCGGCGAGGACGGTGTAGAAGTCGGGTTCCGTCTCCAGGACGACGGTGTCGAGATCGGTGGCGGTGAGCTCGGTGAGGGTGAGCGCCCGGAGGATCGCCGTACTGCGGGGCTTGCGGCGGAAGCAGGAGAGCAGCCGGACGAAGGGTGACTCCGGCGAGACGGACAGATAGGCGTGCTGTTCCTCGAAGGCCTGCATGGTCGCGGGAGCCGACTCGAAGTCCATGCCGGTCAGGCTGCTGCGTGGATCGTGGTCGAGTCGCCAGCCGTCGACGAGCTCGGACGGCCGAAGACCCAGCTTGAACGGCTCCTGCTCGAAGGATCCGACGCCGAGCGGCAGCGGCGCGAGGAGGCCCTCACCAAGACCTACATCCGCGATCCACGCGCCCGGAGCGTCGGGCAGATTGTCGACGGTCAGGACCAGGTGGCTCGCGTCGACCTTCGCCGGACGATTGGGTGTTTCCGCACCGCCCCGATGCATCGTCACCCGGTAGCCGAGCGCGGTGAGCAGCGCGCCGAACGATCCGTTCAGCTGGAAGCAGTACCCGCCGGCTTCGCGCGAGATGATCCGCGCCGCGACCGCCTCCGGATCCAGCGGACCGCCGCGGCCGAACTGGTACTGCACCGTCTCGTACGGCACCGAGTCGGCGAACGCCGCCATCAGAGTCGTCAGTGCCTCGAGGCTCGGCCCGTCATGCCCGCGAAGTCCCAGTCGGCGAAGGAAGGCGGTCGTGTCCATGAGACCGAGGGTAGGCCGCAGGTACACGGACCTGGCAGGGTAGGGCCATGACTTCGGAGCGCATCTATGTCGGCAGCTACACCAGTCAGGCAGGTGGCGGGAAGGGCATCGGTTTCGGCCCGTACGACGAGTTGGCGGTCGCCGCGGCGACGGACGACCCGTCGTTCCTGACCCGTTCGGCCGACGGGCGGTTCCTCTACGCGACGAACGAACTAGAGGCCGGCCGGGTCAGCGCGTTCGCGGTCCACGAGAACGGCGAGCTGGAGTTCCTCAACGATCAGCCGACCGAGGGCGCGCACCCGTGCCACCTGGCGATCGACCCGACCGGCAGCTTCCTGCTCTCGGCCAACTACAGCTCGGGTTCGGTGGCGATCCACCCGATCGCACCGGACGGTTCGCTCGGCGACGCGACCCAGATTCTGCAGCGTGAAGGCAAAGGTCCGAACGAGGAGCGCCAGGAAGGCCCGCACGCGCATCAGGTGACGTTCGACCCGGCCGGCAAGTACGCGTTCGACGTCGACCTCGGGTCCGACAGCGTGCACGTCTCGACGCTGACCAGCCAGGGCCGGCTCGAGGCAGTCGACCGGCTCGGGATCCACGCCGGCGCGGGACCTCGGCACCTCGTCTTCCACCCGGCCGGCGGAGCGGCGTACGTGATCAACGAGCTGGATTCGACGCTGACGGTCTGCACGTACGACGACGGCAACCTGTCCGTCGTACAGACACTGTCGACCCGGCCCGATGGTGCTGAAGGGGAGAACTTCCCGGCCGAGGTGCTGGTGTCGGCCGACGGGCGGTTCGTCTACGGCTCGAACCGCGGCGACGACACGATCGCTGTCTTCGAGACCGGTGCCGACGGCATCGATGCGGAGCTGATCCAGACGATCGGTTCCGGTGGGGTCTGGCCGCGGCACCTTGCTTTCAGCAAGGATGGTGCCCAGCTGTACGCGGCGAACGAGCGCTCCGACACGCTGGCCGTCTTCGCCGTCGACCGGAGCAGCGGCGCCCTCACCGCAACGGGGACGCCGCTGAGCTGGCCCAAGCCGGTCTGCGTGCTCCCGGCCTGACCACGTGAAGGAGCCCCGGCCGAGGGCCCGGCCGGGGATCCTGACTTTGTCAGACGAGCTTTTCGAAGAAGAACTCGTGCTTGAGGAACGACACGTCGTACTCGTGACCCGGCTGCGGCGGCAGCAGTTGCGCGGCCTGGAACAACCGCCAGCCGTCCTTCAGCGCATCGAGCCCGGTCTCGTACGGCGGTACGTCGCTGTCACCCGTCGTCGGTGACGTCGCCCCGGTCCCGTCGTACTCCGACCAGCCCACCACCCGCGCGTCCAGCGCCGACGAGGCCAGGTACAGCACGAGGACCTGCTGGCGCAGGGTGTGCTGCTGAGTCGGCAGTTGCTGGGTTGTCATGCGATCTCCTTACCCTTCGCGGCGTGCGGGTTGAGGCTGCGCTGGGCGACCACTCGCTGCGGACGGTTCGACACCCGGGTGACCCAGTAGTCCGGGTCGTAGGTGTCGTCGCCGGTCAGGGCCTGCCAGAGCTTGACCCGGTTGTAGATCTCGAGTCGTCCGGTGGCGTTCTCGTACCAGGGGAAGTACTGGCCGAGCTCGGCCGCCACCTGCTCGTCGTACAGGTCGTCGGTGTTCCACAGCTGGACCTGGCGCACGGTCGGGTTGAACCGGATCTTGAACATGTAGCGGTCGATGCCGCTGTCGTTCCTCCGGCCGCCGTGCCAGATGCCGTGGTGCAGGAACACGACGGTGCCCGGCGGGCAGGTGAGCCGGGTCTGGCCGAGCAGGTTCTGGTAGCGGCCGGTGTCGGACTCGTTCGTCCGCCGCAGGTGGCTGCCGGGCACGCTGAGGGTGCCGCCCATCTCGAGCGTCACCTCCTGCGGGTAGTACATGAGCTGGACGTCGAAGGCGTCCGGGCGGACGTCGATGATCGCGTCGCCGTGCAGGTTCTGCGCCTCGCCCTCGTTCGCCTTGCGGATGTGCACCGCGTGGTGGTCGACGGTCGGCTCGGGCCCGACCAGGCTGTGGATGGCACCGGCGATCTCCGGCAGCTGCACCAGCTTCTGGACGAACTCGCTGCCCTCGAAGGCCTCAGAGAGCGGGGTGCCGTACGGGACGCCGGGGATGCCGGCCTTCAGTACGTCGATCGCCTCGCGGTTCATCTCGTCGGGAACGACGGCGTCCATCCGGTACGCGCCGGTGGCGACGAAATGCGCCATCTGGACCGAGGTGAGCAGGTTCTTGCGATGTGGATGGGGCATGTCTCTCCCTCTCGGGGCGACTGGTCCTTGGTGGTTGGTACTCGACCAGGCTAGGTTTCGGCCCGCTTGTTTCGCGTGGGTTGAGATCACCACTGGTGGTAATTTCTCACCATGGTTCTTCTCCACCTGGCGGAGCCTCCGGAGCGGGTGCACGTCGGGATCGGCATCCATGGCGTCCTCGGCCGCCGGGACGTGTACCTGTTGCCCGACCTCTGGCAGTTCCACCTCTACGGGTACTCGGCGGACCTGACAGTGGACGGTACGACGTACCCGGTCTCGCCGGGCTCGGTCAGTCTCGTGCCGGCCGGCGTACCGGTGGAGTTCGCCTATCGAGGCCGCTCGGAGCACCTCTTCGCACACTTCCGGCCGCGGCTGGTGGGCGAGCCGTCGTACGTGCCGGCAGTGCAGGACTCCGGTACTGCGGCGCCCGTCCTCTCCGACCTCCTCCGCCAGGCGATCGAGGCGACCCCGTCCGGATCGGCGCGGGTCGCCGCCGAGGTCTGGACGGCTCTGTGGCGAGTCGCCCAACTAGGCAACGCACTCGGGGAGGGCGGCGGCACCGCAGGCCACCCCGCCGTAGCGGCCGCCATCGCCTACATCGAAGCGAACCTGGCCCGCCCCCTCACCGTCCCTCTACTGGCCCGAGCCGCCGGTGTCTCCCACAACCACCTGACCCGCCTCTTCGGCTCAGAAACCGGTACGACGGTCGTCGCCTACATCCGCCGACGCCGGATGGCCCGCGCCCGCCACCTCCTGGTCTCCTCCACCCTCTCCATCCCCGCCGTAGCCGCCTCCGTAGGCATCCCCGACCTCCACGCTTTCAACAAATCCTGCCACCGAGAACTAGGCGGCTCCCCCCGCACCGTCCGAGCCGGCTGAGGGGAGCAGTCTGTAAATCTGTCGGCTTAGGTGTTTCGCAGGTAGAGGTCGCGGAGGAGGCAGATCTCCGCGCCGTGGTGGATGAGCTCCAGGTTCACGTACAGCATCTTTCGTGCCATCGGAGCGTCGGCGAACGCTGGCGGAAAGCCCTGTGGCTGGGCGAGACCGGCAGCGCCGAGGTTGCGAACGCCGTTGATGAACCGCTCGTACTCGTCATCTAGCTGCTGCAGTGCTTCTTGAGCAGTGCCCGGGTAAGAAAACGTCTCCGTGTCGGTGGCCGCCCGACCGAAGAGCTTGCTGTTCGTCGACGCGAGCCCGACGAGCACGTGCGCCAGCCGCCAGGCGATCGTCGTCACAGGTTCCTGCTCATGCGGCGGCTCGGCGTAGTCCAGGGTGAACTCGCCCGTTCCGAAGGAGATCGGCGCGGAACTTTGACCCCGGCGGCTGACCGTCCAGCAGTCTGCGACGGGTTGCCAGAAGTACTCGTCGTCGGTGAGCCCCTCGAGGCGGGGCCGGAGCTGTTGCCGCCAATGCGACTCGATCTGGTCGACCACCTCGACGCCCCAGTCAATATCCATCTCGAAGACTGTAGTCGCACGGAAATTGGGCTGCGGCTGGTGAAGCGTCGGGGGCATTGTGGGTGCGTGACTGAAAAGCTGCGGGCGTGGCTGGCGGAGGACTTTGGGCTGCAGGTTGGTGAGCTCGAGCAGGTTCACGAGGGGGCTGATGTTGCGGCTGAGGTGTGGCGGGCCGGCTCTTATGCCGTGAAGTGGTCTGGCGGTGGCAGCGACGCCGGGCCGCTGTCGACGGCGTACCTGGCGAGTAGAGGTGTCCAGGGAGTGCCTGCGCCGGTACCGACTCTCACTGGTGGCTTGTGGAGCGAGCGTGAAGGCCGACGATTGTCGGTGATGCCTTGGATCACAGGAGAGCGTGCCAGCGACACCGGGCTGACTCTCGACCAATGGACGTCGTACGGCGCTCTGCTGGCGGCCGTACATCGCGCAGCGCCGCCCGCTGAGCTACAAGCCGCACTGCCGCCGATCAACCCGATCAACGCCCGCATGCCCGCCCTGACTCGCTCTGTTCGAGCAAGGCTCACCACACCTGCAGACGCTGTTGCAGAGGAGCTGGCAGCCGTCTGGGAAGCTCACGACGACCTGATCGCTGCGGTGCTTGAACAGTGTGCGGACCTTTCGGGCCGCGACCTCGGCGGCACCGCGGTGCTCTGCCACGCCGACCCGCACCTCGCCAACGTGCTGATCGCTCCTGGCCAACTTCACCTCATCGACTGGGACGACGTAGTACTCGCACCAGTCGAACAGGACCTGATGTTCTTCCTGGGCGGCATGGGCACCATCGGCCCCACCACCGACGCCGAGGAGAAGGCGTTCTTCACCGGCTACGGACCGGTCGACCTCGACCCCACCCGGCTCCGCTACTACCGCTCCGCCCGAGCCGTCGAAGACTTCGCCGGCTGGTCCGACTACGTCCTCACCGACGCCCCCGACCGCCAAGAGCGCCTGAACGTCGTCAAATTCATCCTCGGCCCCAACGGCCTCGCAGTACGTGCTCTCGCCTGAAAGTCGCTCAGACGAGAGCACGACCCTGCGATGCCTTACCGATGGACGCAGACGGCCCAAGGGCCGCCGTCCCTGCTGACGCTTGCACAGGCCCAGTACCCGTTCGGTTCGGGGAAGGTGGTGATGTTGCCGCCTCCCGCCGGAACCCAGGCATCTGCCAGCTTGTTGCCGTTGACGTCGAGGAGCGTGGCCCAGCCCGCGTAGCTGTTGTTCCAGGCTCGTGCCTCCCAGTCGCCGTTGGCCGCCTGCTCGATGCAGGCGGTCCAGTTGCGGGCGCTGGCGCAGTACTGGGCCGTTGTAGTGGCGTGTGCCGCCGGAGTGGCGGTCAGAGTGGCCGCGATCGCACCGGTCGCAGCCAGGGCGGACATGATCTTGCGCATGAACTCTCCCCAGATCGAGAAAATGGGCGAGGTCAGGCTAGGCAGGGCGAAGCCGGCGACGACAGCATCTCGAAAAACTTCGAAATGACCTGCTGCTGTGTCAGGCGTGCCGGAGCCAGATGTTCGGCTCGACGTACAGGCCGGTGTCGGTCGGGCGATCGATGGCGAGAGTGGTCAGGCCGTCGGGGATGACGTAGGTGCCGGTCGCCGGGAACGCCATGCCGGTCCACTTCTCCCACTCGGCGACAGTGCCGGTCATCGTCTGGCTCGCCGGTGCTGGGGCGAGCAGTTGCGCGCCAAGCCGGACGTGCGTCCGCAGCCATGGATCCAATGGCAGCCCGTCGTCGCGCGTCCAGGTCATGAACTCGGCGATGTCGATCAGCGGGTACTGCGACTTCGACGTCGGCCGCACCGGTGCGATCATCCGGGTGAGACCGCTGGCCAGCGTGTGCTCCTTGAGCGCGGTGATCACCCGGCCGGCGTGGCCCTTGCCCTGCTCGTCGTTGCGCACGGCCGCAGCCATCAGGACAAGAGTGTTCGGCTGGATGCCCGCCTCGTACTCCGTGACCGACCGCGCGAGTGAATCGGTGAAGCCGCCCGGGAGGTCGTCGATCGACTCGTCCCACCGGATCGGCACACCCCAGCAGCCCGCGATCAGCCGCCGCTCGTCGCTGGTCACCAGGTAGAACTCCCAGTCGTGGAAATACTCGACCCGGCGCTCCCGGTACGGCGCGACGCCCGCATCGTGGAAGATGAATTCCGGCCAGTCCTCCACGAACCGCTGCTCGGCCTCTTCGTCCAGCTCGGGCGCCTCGGTCACAGGGATCAGCTCGTACATGCGATGAACGCTAGCGGCGACGCTGCCCGTATGCCAGAGATATAGCGCCGGCCTCGACGCTTGGAACCATGAGCTCCTTGGCGACCGCATCCGAAGAGGTCGGGCTCTCCGCGCCGGTGCGTCGCGAGCCCGGCCGCCACCGACCGTTGCTGGCCTTGCTCGGCGGGCTGGCGACCGTACTGACCCTGCTCAGCAACCGCTACGGCTACTACCACGACGAGATGTACTTCCTGGTCTCCGGCCAGCACCCGGCCTGGGGTTATCCCGACCAGCCGCCACTGACCCCACTGCTGGCCCGGCTCGGCAATGCACTGGCTCCTGGCGAGGTCTGGGCACTACGGATCCCTGCAACCGTCTGCACGGTGCTGACGGTGCTGTTCGTAGCTCTGCTGGTCCGTGAGATGGGTGGCTCGCGCAGAGCTGAGCTGCTCGCTGCAGGCGCGTTCTCCTGCTCGACGATGGTGCTGATCACCGGGCACGTCCTGGGAACGAGCACTACCGATCTGACCTTCGTCGCTGCGCTGAGCTGGCTACTGGCCCGCTTGATCCGTACCGGCAACTCCCGGCTCTGGCTGGTCATCGGTGTTGTCCTAGGCGTCGGCCTGCTCAACAAGATGACACTGGCGCTCTGGGTCTTCGCAGCACTGACAGCTCTTGTACTGGTTGGCCCCCGCCGGATCTTGTACAGCCGCTGGTTCCTAGTAGCTGGTCTGGTGGCACTGGGGCTCTGGACGCCGTACCTGCTGTGGCAGGCCAACCACGACTGGCCCCAGCTGACCATGGCTTCGGTACTACGGGAGCAGGCAGCCCAGGGCGGCTCACTGGGTCTACTGCCGTACCAAGTGGTCGTCGGACCACTACTGCTGCCGCTCTGCGTCGCCGGCGGCGTCTGGCTTTGGCGCAACCGCCAGTACCGCGTCTTCGCCGGCACCTTCATCACCTTCACAGCACTGCTCATGGCAACGGGCGGAAAGGCCACCTACCTGGCCAGCGCCTACCCAGCAGTCTTCGCAGGCTTCGGGATCGCCGCAGACCGCTGGATGCACTCCAGTCGCCGTGAACTGACCCTGTACGGCGTACTCGGTCTGTCGCTCGTGATCGCAGCACCTCTCGGCCTGCCTCTGCTGCCAGAGCGCGCCGCGGTCTCCTACGGCAACGCGTTGACCGTCGACCAGGCTCGCAGCCAGATCGGCTGGCCCGAGCTGGCCGACTCGGTCGCGCGGGCGATGCACCAGCTGGCTCCCGCCGAGCGATCTCGCACGGTCATCTACGCCTACAACTACGGGCAGGCCTCCGCGCTCCAGCGCTTCGGGCCGGCTCGCGGGTTGCCGCAGGCGTACAGCGGGCACAACGGCTTCGGCTACTGGGGTCCGCCGCCGGACTCCGCCAACATCGCGATCGTGGTCGACGGCTCCCGGCGTACCGGTCCTGAAGACGTCCCGGAGTGGACCCGGCAAGGCTGCGCGGTGCTGACCCGGGCCGGCACCGTCGAGAACCCGACGCCGACCCGCGAGAAAGGCAAGCCGATCTGGATCTGCCAACTCCGCCAACCCTGGTCAACCCTCTGGCCCCACCTGACCCGCCTCGGCTGACACGTCGGGCTACCCGGCCACGCGCCAGCCGCTTCGGGCAGCAGTGACTTCGGTCACTGCTGTCCGGGTCAGCGGTAGTTGACGAACTGGACGGCGAAGTCGAGATCCTGGCCCTTGATCAGCGCCTGGACCGCTTGCAGATCGTCGCGGCTCTTGCTGGAGACCCGCAGTTCGTCACCCTGGATCTGCGCCTTGGCGCCCTTCGGCCCCTCGTCGCGGATCAGCTTGGAGAGCTTCTTCGCGTTCTCCTGGGTGATGCCGGCGTTGATCGACGCGGTGATCTTGTAGATCTTGCCGGACAGCTTCGGCTCCTCGGCATCCAGGCCTTTCAGCGAGATCTGCCGCTTGACCAGCTTGTCCTTGAGCACGTCGAGGACGGCGTTCACCCGCTCCTCGGTGTTCGCCTGCATGTCGATCGTCTCACCGGTCAGCTTGATGGCCGCGTCGACGTTCTTGAAGTCGAACCGCTGGCTGATCTCCTTCGCCGCCTGGTTCACGGCGTTGTCCACCTCCTGGTGATCGACCTTGTTCACGATGTCGAAGGAGGACTCCGAAGCCATGGGCACTTCCTTTCAGAGTTGCGGTCTTTCCGATTTGCTGTGAGGGGCACTGTCTGTTGTATCGTCTCTCACGCCGGTCCGCGGACCAGCAGCACCCTGGCGGGTTGCCCGAGTGGCCAAAGGGAGCAGACTGTAAATCTGTCGGCTTATGCCTACGCAGGTTCGAACCCTGCACCCGCCACAGGAGCTAAAACAGCCCCTGACCTGCAGCGATGTGGGTCGGGGGCTGATTTGTTTGCCCGATGGGGCTGCGGGCGGTTGGGGAGGGTGGGATCCACCTAGGCTGCCGGGATGAAGGGGCTGGTGGTGGGCGGGGCGTTGGTGGTGGCGTGGGCGGGGTTCGTGGTTCACAACTTTGCTGATCTGGCCGGTCAGACGTTGTTGAGTCCGGAGACGTTGTATCCGTCGCTCGGGTATGTCGCGATTGCGGCGCTCTGGGTGGCTCGCGCACGGCGTACGGGCGGCTGGGTGGCGCTGGGGTGGGGTGGCCTGCAGTTGGTGGGTGGAGCGATCATCAGTGTGTTGCCGTTGTCGTTCCTGCCGTTCGGTCCGGAGCAGACGGTGCGGCACTATCTCTTCCATGTCCTGTACGGCGTGGCGCAGGTGCCGCTGCTGGTCGTGGCGTGGCGGGCGACGCGCCGTACCGGGGAATAGGCGGTGGTCAGGCCGGGGTTGGATGTTCACGTCGGAGTTGGCTGAGTGTTAGGCAGGAGAAGCAGGCGATGAAACCCACCGAGTTCGTCAAGGTGAATGGGCAGTTCTGGGGCGAGCACCTGCGGAGTGTGAGTGAGCACCTGCCGACGAGTCACTCCCGTGAGCTGCCCGGGCCGCTGCTCTACCCGCGGACGATGGTGCTGACCGAGACGCCGGACTGGAACATCTTGGAGCTCACAGGCGTGACCAGGGAGTACAGGTCGCTTGAAGTACGGCGCCAGAAGGCGGTCGGCATCGACCAGTACTTCGCGGACGCGGCCGGCTCCAAGCCTGTCGTGATCCTGCGCGAAGCCGATGTCTACCAGGACGCGACCATTGCGACCGAGGCAGGACGTTCCGTACTGCGAAGCGCCTACCCGGGTGCTGAGGGACTGATCGGGCGCGAGCTGGTCGGGACGGGCGACGGCAAGCTGCTCCAGTTCGCGCCGGGGAACTACTCCGTACTCCACCGGGTCCTGCTCGCGTCCGGCGAGCGACTGCACTGGACATTCCTGGCGATCGCGATCCACCGATCGGAGCCGGCGGACAAGTACCGCAACTTCCTGCAGAACCTGGTCAACGAGGCACCGCACATCGACCCGGTCGGCACCTTCGCCGTACCGCGGGGCGAACTCGAGCAGCTGCTCAAGGCGGACCCGTTCGGCAGCACCTACCACCAGGGCCTGCCCAAGACGACCGTCGGTGAGTTCCTGCAGCAGCACGAAGAGATCCTGCTGTCGGCCTTCGATGCGACCCAGCTGATCCGCGAGCCGGTCCTCGAGGCGGACGACGGTACGACGCTGACGCCCGACTTCATCCTCGAACGCGAGAACGGCAGCCACATCGTCGGCGACTTCGGGTTGCCGCTGCTGGAGACGGCGAAGGACGGCAAGAAGCGCCGCCGCGCGGCATCCGGTGGGCAAGCGCGACTCACGCAGTACAAGGAGTTCTTCTCGAACGCCGACAACCGCGCGTTCGCGAAGACGAAGTACGGCGTCGAGCTCAGCGATCCCCGGATCGTCCTGGTGACGTCCGGCCAGGAGGACGTCGAGGGCGCCTCGATCGACTACGACACCGTCCTCCGCCTGCACCTGGCCGCCAAAGCCTAGATAGCCGATGCCGTTGGGGGCCCAGAGCAACGGTCAGCGGCGCGTCGGGGAACCGGATTTGGGATGGGGTAGCAGACTGGCCGCTCGGAACCGGTGAACGGGAGGCACTGTGCTCGAGATCGGCTGGCTGACCTGGGCGCTGACGATCGGCCTGATCGTGGCCTTGCTCGCGGTGGATCTGGTGATCGCGGCCGTGCGCCCGCATCGGGTCGGCTTCGGGGAGGCGACCGCTTGGTCGGTCTTCTACGTGCTGGTGGCGATCGGGTTCGGGGTGTGGTTCGCCAGCGTGCACGGTGGTTCCTTCGGCGCGGAGTACTTCGCCGGCTACATCGTCGAGAAGAGTCTGTCGGTCGACAACCTGTTCGTCTTCGTGATCATCATGACCACGTTCGCCGTACCGGAGGAGCACCAGCACAAGGTGCTGACGTTCGGCATCGTTCTGGCGCTGGTGATGCGGGCGATCTTCATCGCGGTCGGCGCGACTCTGTTGTCGCTGTTCTCGTTCATGTTCCTGCTGTTCGGGCTGTTGCTGCTTTTCACGGCGGTGCAGCTTTTCCGGCATCGTGACGAAGATCCGGACGTCGAGAACAACGTGGTGGTGAAGGTCGCCCGGCGGGTGCTGCCGGTCACCGACGAGTACGCCGGGGGCAAGTTGCTCACCCGGGTCGACGGCCGCCGGGTCGTCACCCCGCTGTTCGTAGTACTGGTGGCCATCGGTGGTGTCGACCTGCTGTTCGCGCTGGACTCGATTCCTGCGGTGTTCGGCGTCACCGAGGAGGCGTACATCGTGTTCGCGGCGAACGCGTTCGCGTTGCTCGGCCTGCGCGCCTTGTTCTTCCTGGTCAAGGGGCTGCTGGACCGGCTCGTCTACCTGTCGGCCGGACTCGCGGTGATCCTGGCGTTCATCGGCGTCAAACTCATCCTGCACTGGGCGCACGTCGATCTCGACGACCGGGTTCCGGAGGTGCCGACATCGGTCAGTCTCGGCGTGATCCTGGTCATTCTGGTGATCGTCGTCGTCGCCAGCCTGATCAAGACCAAGGGCGACCCCACAGCCAAGGCACACCCGGGATCGCTGCGTGCCTCGGCCTCGGAGCCGTCGGAGTCCAAACCGAAGAACTAGGGCTACGAGTTCGCGCAGGCCGAAGGGTTTGGAGACGTAGTCGTCGGCACCCAGCTCGAGTCCGACGACCTCGAAGCTAGGCTCGGGCAGGTGACGACTGATTGGAACGCCTGGCATCGCGCGTACGACGATCCGCAGTCCGGGTTGTCCGAGCGGTTGCGGATCATTCAGGGGCTGATCGGGGAGTGGCTCGATCGGACCGCGCCGCGCGACGTGCGAGTGGTCAGCGCGTGTGCTGGCGACGGTCGCGACCTTTTGGGCGTACTACGGGATCGCGGCGACTCGGAGCGGGTCACGGCGACGCTGCTCGAGTACGACGAAGCGAACGTTGCCCGGGCTCGGTCGGCTGCGGCCGAGTTCCCGGCGATCTCGGTGCGTCAGGTCGACGCGGGGCACCTCACGGCGTACGAAGGTGCCGTGCCGGCCGATCTGATCCTGATGGCCGGCATCTTCGGCAACGTCAGTGATGATGACATCCGCACCACGATCGAAGCTCTTCCTGGCATGTGCAATCCGGATGCCCTGGTCATCTGGACCCGACACCGCGAAGCTCCCGACCTGACGCCGACCATCCGCTCGTGGTTCGCTGCCAACGGATTCACCGAAGAGTCGTTCCACGGTCCGGCCAACCATGTCATCGGCGTGGGCGCTCATCGCTACACCGGCCCGGCCCGGCCCTTGCCCGCTCCCACCACCCTCTTCACCTTCACCCACTAGACGTCTCTCGGCTTCAGGCGGGCTGAGGGAGGATGCGGGTGATGGCGGCCTGGACGTGGGACTTGTGGGTGGGGGACAGGTCCGCGATGAGGGCTTCGACGCGGGTGGTGTAGGCGTCGTGGGCCTGGTGGGCGAGCGTGTGGCCTTCGTCGGTGAGGGCGATCAGGCACGCCCGGCGGTCGGACGGGGCGGCCGAGCGGGCGACCAGCGAGCGGCGCTCGAGGCGGTCGACCATGCTGGTCAGGCTGGAGCGCTCGATGCTCATGATCCGGCTGAGCTCGGTCATGCCGAGGGGGCCGCCGAGCAGTACGCAGATCAGGTGCGCCTGCTGGGGGGTCAACCCGAGCGGCCGGCTCGTCTCGGCGTACAGGTCCTGGAGTACGTGCATCAGCTGCACGAGGGAACCGACCAGTTCCGTGTCGTTCGTCGTCTTGGTCACCACCCCTCCACTGTAGTCCGAGGACCGAACTGTTTGGTGTCCTGATAGTTCGTAGGTCTACTATTTAGATATACGAAGTATCTACTCAGGAGGCAGACCAATGAACGTGCGCTTCGGATATGGCTCACCGGCAGAGCTCCATGAGATGCCCGAGATCCTGCGGCTCGCCGAGCAGGCGGACCGCGATGGGCTCGATCACTTCTCGACCTCGGACCATCCGTACCTGGCCGAGCGTTTCGACGGCTACGCCATGGTCGGGTTCCTGCTCGGCCGGACCGAGCGCATCGCCGGCTTCGTCAACGTGACCAACCTGCCGCTCCGCCCGGCCCCGATGCTGGCTCGTACGGCGTCCACGCTGACCGCGATGTCCGGCAACCGGTTCATCCTCGGACTCGGAGCGGGCGGCGCGTGGGATCGGATCACCACGCTGGGAGTTCCGCGACTGAGTCCGGCGCAGGCGGTCGAGGCCTTCGAGGAAGCGATGATCCTGATCCGGCAACTCTCCGGCGGTGGACCGGCCGTTACGCAGTACGGGGTTGTAGATCTCGCGCCGTCGCCGATCCCGGCGGCGGAGATCTGGACCGGATCCGTCGGGCCGAAATCGCTCGCGGCGACCGGTCGCCAGGCGGACGGCTGGATCCCCGGTCACGCGGCCGACTGGCTGAGTGAGCCCTACCGGCGATCCCGCGCGATCATCGACGAAGCGGCGGTCGCGGCCGGCCGCGACCCATCCGAGATCGCCACGATCTACAACTTCCCCGGCGCGATCACCGCCAGGCCGCAGGCCCGCACGCGCACCGACGACGGCCGCTGGATCGGCGGCTCCCCGGAACAGTGGATCGAGGAACTCACCAGCGCAGTACTCGACCACGGCGCCGCCGGCTTCACCCTCTTCTCCACCGGCCCTGAGCCCTTCGACCTGACCCTCAAACGCTGGGCCGAGGAAGTAGCCCCCGCAGTACGAGAAGCCACCGCCCTACGGGTTGGGTGAGTCCACCGTGTAAGTCGAGTCGATGAGCTCGCTGTGGTCTCGCAGTCCCCGGTGATAGCTGAACCGGACACCTGAGGAGATGAGCGGCCACTGCGTGCCGGTGACGCGGAAATGAAGGTATATGAGGGGTTCGAGACTGGCGTGGGCCGGGACCTTCCGGCCCGCCACCGGTTCCGACCTGACCTTCGCGGGATCGAAGCCCTTGCCGTGCCCAGTCACCCAACTCATCGAAGGGCTGTAGTTGAGGTCGACCTGCTCGTACACCCTGGCATCGACGAACTCGAGACCGGCCGAGACCTTCTCTGGCGTGACAGTCCGGAGTTCGAGCGCCTGACCCGATCGATTGGTGGCCGGCGGCGCCAGGAAGTAGACGTCGTCGCCCTGCTGAACTCTGGAGATGCCCAACGTCATGCCACCCGAACCGTTCATCGAGTTGCGAGCGTCGAGGAGCAAGGCTCCGGCCAGAACTATGACTACGGCGGCACCGGCGATCAACAGGCGCTTGCGCATGGCTCCCCCTCGGAACGTGATACCGGCGTCACCCAGAGTAGGTGACGCCGGGGGCACGAGCGTCAGGCGAGGGTGGCTAGTTCGTCGGGGGTCAGTTTGAGGCTGCCTGCTGCCACGTTCTCCTCCAGGTGGGCGGGGTTGCCGGTGCCGGGGATGGCCAGGACGTGGTCGCCCTGGTGGAGGGTCCAGGCGAGGCGGATCTGGGCGGGTGTTGCGTTGTGGGTGGCGGCGAGGGTCTCGACCGCCTGGGTGTGGTCGGCGGTCGCGCCGGCTTCGCGTTCGGCGCCGGCGATCGCGAAGAACGGGACGTAGGCGACGCCGCGTTCGCCGCAGAGCGTGAGGAAGGCGTCGTCGTCGCGATGCGTGTCGAGGGCATAGCTGTTCTGGACGCAGACCACCGGCGCGATGGCCTGCGCCTCGTCGAGGTGATCGGGGCGGACGTTGGAGATGCCGAGGTGGCGGATCAGCCCGGCGTCGCGGAGTTCGGCGAGCCAGCCGAAGCGTTCCGTGATCGAGTCCGCGCCGGGCTTCTTCATGATCCGCAGGTTGACGACGTCGAGGTGGTCGCGGCCGAGCTGGCGCAGGTTCTCCTCGACCTGCCGGCGCAGTTCGGCGGCGGTGGTCGCGTTGTAGAAGCCGCGTTCGTCGACGCCGGGGCCGACCTTGGTGGTGATGACGAGCTCATCGGCGTACGGCGTGAGCGCGTCGCGGATCAGCTCGTTGGCGAACCGTTGCGGGCCGCCCTCGATCCCGAGCGTGCCGCCCGGCGACATGTAGAACGCAGCGGTGTCGATGTGGTTCACGCCGAGTTCGACGGCCCTGCGCAGGACCCGGATCGCTACTTCACGATCCGGATTCGCGGTGATGCGCATGGCGCCGAAGCCCAGCCGGTTGACGGTGAGATCGCCCAATTTCCAGGTACCCGCGGAGTCCGCGGAAATGTCAGCAGGCATCCCAAGAGCGTATGTCACTCTTCAATCGCGCCGCCGATACCGCGGAGGTGCTCGCGGAAGGTCAGGCCGGGGCGCTCGGTGCGTGCCGCGAGGTAGCCGGCGAAGTCGAGCTGCCGGCGCAACGTCGTACCGGCTTTGATCAGGTCGGACTGGTGACGTTCGGTGTCGCGGATCTGTTCGGCGAGGGTGAAGACCTCGTCGAGGCGGTCGGCGGGGACGAACGCGATGCCGTCCTCGTCACCCAGTACGACGTCGTCGCGGGTGACTGTCCATTCGCTGACGGTTGCGCGTTCCAACGCGTCGGCGGGGAGTGGGCGCAGACTCAGTGGGCCGGTCGGCATAGCGCCGAGGCTGTAGACGGGCAGGCCGACCGCAATGATGTCGACGGTGTCGCGGTGCAGGCCCCACAGGACGAGCCCGGAACACCCTGCTGCTTGGGCTTCGGCAGCGACCAGGTCTCCCGCGCAGGCTTCATCGCGACGGGCCTCGTTGTCGACCACCAGTACGTCGCCAGGCTCGGCCGACTCGAACGCCTCGAGGAAGATGTCGGTGCTGCCCACGTGCTTCGCGGGCAGGACGCGACCGGCGATCCTGGCCGGGAACACCGCTGTCAACGAAACCGTCCGCACCGGAAGCTGCAACCGCACACAAGCGTCGGCAACATGCGCGCACGTCAGCGTCGCGAACCGCTTCTGAAGTTCCGCCTGCTCCATCGTCCATCCCCTTGCCTCGTCGCTTCCCTGACCTTAGTCAGAGAACCGGATACTCCGCCACACCCTTCCGTGCTCAGCGGGTGAGGAAGGTGAGGATTTCTGCGAGGGGTGGGTTGTAGGCGGTGGTGGTGTCGACGGGGAGGGTCGGGACCGGGAGCGTGATCGGGTCGAAGGTGGTGTGGGTGCGGCGGTGGGCTTCGAGGTCGGGGGCGGTCTCGTGGGCTTGACGGAGCGGATTCGTCGCGGCGCGGGTGGTGATGCGGTCGAGCGCGACATCGAGGTCCACCGTGCAGTGGACGATGCGCAGGTCGGCCAGGTCGAGGAGGGGGCTGAGGCCGGGGCGCCAGAGCCGGTCCTGGAAGGCGGCTTCGGCGACGACCGTCGTACCGCGGCCGATCAGCAGGCCGATGACGTCGAAGAACGTCGAGAGGGTACGCAGGCTGAGTTCATCGGAGGTGCTCGGCTCGAAGCCGGGGGTCGCGTGGACCATGCCTTCCTTGATCTCGTCGCGGCAGATCGCCGGACAGCCGATCGCATTCGCCACTTGATGGGCGAGGGTCGTCTTGCCGGTCCCCGGCGGCCCACTGATCACCACAAGCATCGGCTTC
The DNA here is from genome assembly GCF_040613535.1 of Kribbella sp. NPDC006257. Taxonomy (NCBI): domain Bacteria; kingdom Bacillati; phylum Actinomycetota; class Actinomycetes; order Propionibacteriales; family Kribbellaceae; genus Kribbella; species Kribbella sp. NPDC006257. The sequence continues at coordinate 191,090 of NZ_JBEXSJ010000002.1, read as the reverse complement.
GAACGCACCAACGCACCCTAGCGATCCGCGGATCTGCAGGCCATCAGTGGTGCTGCCGCAGGGCGGGCGGTGGTGAGCAACTGCGCTGCGGGAGGGGGCTCGGACGGGCCTGGACGACGCCGACTGATGGCGTGGCGGACCGCTGACCGCTGACCGCGCTCAGGATGAGGCGCGGTGCGGGTTGCGGGGAGGGTTGGACAGTGTCGGCGGTTCGCCTTGGCGTCGCGGCGGTCCTCAGCGGGGTCAGAGGAATGTCGGTGGCGGTGGTTACGGTTCTGGGGAGTGGCCGTTTGGGGGGAGGTTGGGCGTGACGACGTATTCGGCGGTGCGGACGACGGGGATCTACTGCCGGCCGGGGTGTGGGGCGAAGCCGTTGGCGGAGAATGTGCGGACGTTCGAGTTGGCGGCCGCGGCGGAGGCGGCGGGGTATCGCGCCTGCCTCCGGTGCCGGCCGTACCGGGTCGCCGGGACCGTGGCGGACGATGCGCCTGAGCTGGTCTGCCGGGCGGTGCAGTTCATCATCGCCGGGGCGCTGGACGAGGCGGGTGAGGCTGCGCTCGGGATGCGGCTGGGGATCTCGGCGCGGCATCTGCGGCGGCTGTTCAACGATCACCTCGGGGTGACGCCGGATCAATTCGCGCGGTCGCGGCGGGCGCACTTCGCGAGACGCTTGCTGGATGACTCGGAGCTGACGATCGCGGATGTCGCGTTCGCCTCCGGGTTCGGCAGTCTCCGCCAGTTCAACCGGGCGATGCGGGAGGTGTTCCGGGCGACGCCGCGTGAGCTTCGCGATCGACGCCGGCGGACGGATCGGCTCACGGCAGACGGCGGTCTCGTACTACGGATGCCGTTCACCCCGCCGTACGACTGGGACGTGATGTCCGGGTTCCTCGCGCGCAACTCGGTGCCCGGAGTGGAGTCGGTGATCGACGGGGTCTACCGCCGGTCGATCGCGCTGGACGGTGATCTGGGGATGTTGGAGATCGGGCCGGGCGGGGTCGATCACCTGCTGCTGACGGCTCATCTTCCTTACTGGGAAGGGACGATCCATGTCGTCGAGCGAGCCGGCTGTCTGGTCGGCTTGGCGACCGAGCCGGTGCTGGCGACTGCGCAGTTGGCCGGTGATCCGGTCATCGGGCCGTTGATCGAGGCGCGACCTGGAGTGCGGGTTCCTGGTGCGTGGGGGCCGTTCGAAGCAGCTGTTCAAGCGGTTGTCACGCATCACCCGGATCTCGGGGAGGCGAGTGCGCGCGACGTGTTGGCGCTGGTGGTCGAGGAGGTGGGGCCGCCGGCTGAGGGTCTGGGCTTCGGGTTGACGCATGCTTTTCCGTCGGCCGAGGCGGTTGCGGGAGCAAGCCTGTACGGCGTACCCGCAGAAGTCGCCCGAACGATCAAGACGCTGGCCAATCAAGTTGCTCTAGGCAACCTATCTCTGGAAGTACCCTTCGAAGAGCTGATCCCCGCCCTGACCGCGATCGATGGAGTCAGCGAGGAGGCGGCCCAATGGACAGCCCTCCGCCTCGGAGCCCGAGATGCCAGCCCCCACAGGTCGCACGAACTTGGTCCCGAGGTCGGGGAGTCCACCGAGGCATGGCGCCCGTGGCGCGCCCTCGCCTCGATGCACCTAGAGGTCGCCGCCACGGGACCCCGGTGACGCCGATGGACGCCGTCACGGGAGACCCGTGCGGCCGGGGACGCCGTGACGCGAAACAGCCGCCGTGCCCTGGTAGCAACGGCAGCCGGGTGGATGCCGATGGACGGGCGCCGGTAGCCCGCGCTCAGGTCTGTCTCCCGCCCAAAGCCGACCGCACTCCACACCCGCACCCGCACCCGCACCCGCACCCGCACCCGCACCCGGCACCCGCGCCCCGGCACCCCGCGGGTCCGCAGATCCAACTGCTCCCTGGCGGCCGCCGCGCCCTCGAGGCAACGGCGGCTTGGGGTCGTCAGCGTAAGAGGTTGTTGTGTTTGCCGTAGGCGACTGCGGTTTCGAGGAGGGTGTAGGTGCCGTGGGTAAGTAGTTCTTCGGCGGCGCCGGCGGCTAGGCCGTAGGCGCCTATGGTGATGGCTGGGCCGATGCTGAGCCGGGTTACGCCGAGGGCGACGAGCTCGGCGACGGTTGGTGCGCCGGGGCCGATCATCAGGTTGAGCGGACGGGACAGCTGCGGGACGAGTGCCCCGATCGCCACCGGATCCAGCAGACCGGGCACGAAAATCACGTCGGCGCCCGCGTCTACATAGAGCGCCGCCCGCTTGACCGTGTCGGCTGGATCGCCGAAGAAGTACGTATCGATCCGCGCGTTGATGCAAAGCTCGATCCCGGCCGCATCCGCCGCGGACCGAGCCGCCGCGATCCGCTCCGCCTGCGCGGAAGGATCGATCAGCGCACCACCCGAGCTGTCCTCGAGATTGATGCCGACGGCACCGATCTCCAGCACCTCGGCCACCGTCTCGCCGACCTCAGCCGGCGACCCGCCGTACCCGCCCTCGATGTCGGCGGTGACCGGCACGGCGACGACGGAGACGATCCGACGCAATGCCGCCAGCGCCGCCGCACGCGTGAGTCCGCCTCCGTCCGTCACCCCGTCGGCCCACGAAAGCCCCGCGCTGGTTGTCGCGATCGCCTTCGCACCGGCCGCCTCGATCGCCCGCGCCGAACCCGGGTCCCAGGCGTTCGGCAGCACCAGCGGCGGCTGCTTGTGCAACTCCTGGAACGAGCGCGCCTGCGCCACCCGGTCGATGGTCACAGGCTGACCAGCAATTCGTGGTCGATCTCGACGAACTCGACGATCAGGTCCGCGAACTGTCCCGCGATGAGCTCCTTGTACGCCGCCGAACCCGTGTGCGCGTCGTACGCCGCCTGGTCGGCGAAATGCTCCACGAACAGCAGGTAGTCGGGCTGAGCTGGGTCGCGATACACGCGGAACGACAGCGTGCCCTCCTCCTGTCCGGGACCCTGCGGTGCGAAGGCGTGGACGAGCTCCTCGGCCTTCGCCTGGTTGCCGTCCTTCAGCTTGATGGGGAATACCTTGGCAAGCACTTTCTTCCTCCTGAGGTTGTTTCTCGATGCCTCAAGATTCGCCCGGCCGGCCACCCCAGGTCTGGCCATATTCGGTCATGTCAGTCGAGCCGCCAGCCTCTCCGGCAGCGCAGGTAACTCCAGCCAGTGAGCCAGGAACCGAGCGCGATCCGCCAGCGCCGCCACGTCGTTGATCAGGTGCCCGGTGTCGTACCAATGGAATTCCTTCGGCTCGCTTCCACCGGCGAAGAACTTCTCCGACGCAGCCCGGCTGACGCTCTGATCGAACCGCGCCGACTGGAACAGCAACGCAGCGGGAGCCGCGTCGCCGACGAAGTTGATCGCGTCGTACGGCGCCATCTCGGCGAGCATCGGTTCGTACTGCGCTGGTGTCATCGCCTCGCGTGCGTTCTTGATCTCCGGGTACTCGCTCTCCCGGTAGTGAAAACTCGGCCCCGACAATCCGGAGTCGAAGGCGAAGCACCGGAACCGGTGATCGATGCCGCTCACGGTGCCGGCCATCATCGCGCCGAAGGAGTGCCCGACGCAGCCCAGCCGGAGTACGCCGTACTGCGTCTGCAGCAGATCGGCCGCGCGCCGGATCGCGAAGATCGACTGCCGGATGTTCGGCACCATCTCGCCGGTCGCCGCCATCGGCAGGCTGATCGCGATCCCGCCGGCCTCGGCGACCTGGATCGCCTCGGGCAGGAAGCCCTCGCGCCCGCCGGTCGAGTGCTGGTAGACGACACCGGCTTCGGCCTGGTAGACGGCACCGGCCTCGGTCGGCCCCACCAGATAGCCGATGACCTGATCGCCTTCGGCGTTGTCGAACCGGCAGTCGGCGATCACCACGCCGTCACGTTCGTCGAGCGTCGTCACCACCGGGTTGAGCGGCTGCTGCTGGTCGTACTCAAGTTCTCGCATGGCTCAACGGATAACCAGCTTTTGCCGGTGGCAACTAGCGCGTCTTGTTATTCGAGACTATATGTCTCACTGAGCAAGATCATGCGCTAGCCTGAGCGTGTCAACGACGACGAGGGAGTGGGCTATGAATAACGTGTACACGCACGGCCACCACGAATCCGTACTGCGTTCGCATCGCTGGCGGACCGCGGAGAACTCAGCCGGCTACCTGCTCGCCCACCTTCGCCCTGGCATGTCGTTGCTCGACGTCGGCGCGGGTCCCGGCACGATCACCGCCGACCTCGCCCGCCTGGTCCAGCCCGGCCCGACCACGGCGCTCGAGGCCAGCGATTCGGCCCTGGAGATCACTCGCGCGAACTTCACCGAACTTGACCTCGACGTCGAGTTCGTCGTCGGTGACGTGCACAAGCTGGACCTGCTGGACGACTCGTACGACGTGGTGCACGCGCACCAGGTCTTGCAGCATGTGGCTGATCCAGTGCAGGCGTTGCGCGAGATGCGCCGGGTCTGCAAACCGGGCGGGATCGTCGCCGCCCGCGACTCGGACTACCGCGCCTTCGCCTGGTACCCGTTGCTGCCCGAGCTGGACGAATGGATGGAGCTCTACCAGCGACTGGCGCGCGCCAACGGAGGCGAGCCGGATGCCGGACGGAGGCTGCTGTCGTGGGCCTTGGAAGCAGGGTTCGAGAACGTCGAGTCGACGGCAACCAACTGGACCTTTGCGAACGACGAGGACCGCGCGTGGTGGGGCGGCATGTGGGCCGACCGGATCCTCGAGTCCGCGATGGCTCACCAGGCGCGCGCGTCCGGCGTACCGGAGTCCACCCTGCAAGCCATCTCGGCCGCCTGGCACCAATGGTCAACCACTCCCGGCGCTTGGCTCTCCCTCCTCCACGGCGAAATCCTCGCTACTGCCTGAGCTGGTCGGTGGGCTCTGTGTGAACGCGGCGCCTAGCTGGTTGGTGCTGGGTCGGACAAGATGACGAGGTAGTGGTCGGGGTCGCGGAGCCAGAGTTCTTGGTGGTCGGCGTTGGGGTTGTGGTGAAGGGCGGTCTGGATGGTGAAGCCGGCTGAGCGGGCGCGGGCGGCGGCTGGTTCGAGGTCGTCGGTCTCGAACCAGAGGGCGAATCCGTTGCCCAGCGGGAGATTCGGGTCGCCGATCATGCCGTGGTGATGGCCTGCTTCGAGCTTGTGTAGTTGGAGGATCAGCTCGCCGTCGACCAGGAGTTGTTCGTACTCCGGTCCGCCGTGGCCACTCGCCGCGCCCAGCAGCACGCAGTACCAGGCACTGCTCTTCTCCACGTCCGTCACGGCGATCATGGGTTGCGGTCTGACAGTCATGGCTTTGACGTTAGAGCGCTCAGTCGTTGCCCGTCTTGAATGAATGGGCACGCTGGCGGGCGGCTTCGTAGAGGACGGCTGTTGCGGCGTTGGCGGCGTTGAGCGAGCTTGCTGAGCCGGTCATCGGGACGCGGACGAGCTGGTCGGCGAGGTCTTTCCAGGCAGCGCTGAGGCCTGAGGTCTCGTTGCCGATCAGGAGCAAGGTGGGTTGGGTGAAGTCGTGGTCGAAGATGTCGACGGTGCCGTGCTCGTCGGTGCCGACGATCACGATCGGGATGCCTTCGGTACGGCGTACCGAAACCCAATCCATCACCTCTCGCTGGGACGGAACGCGGACCGACGGCAGCGCGAAGATCGAGCCCGTGCTGGCGCGGACCGACTTCGGGTCGTACACGTCGGCAGCGTGCCCGGTCACGATCAGCCCGTCCGCGCCGAACGCGTCGGCGGACCGGATGATCGAGCCGATGTTCCCCGGCCCGGTCGGCCGGTCGAAGACGACTCCGAGGAAGTCCTGCTCGACCTTGATCCGGTCCAGGTCGTCGGGTGGCATCTCCATCACGGCGATCAACTCAGGCGCGTTCTCGCCCTTCTCGCCCAGTTCGGCCAGCAGATCCGCCGCCATACTCACCCGCTCGGCGCCGCGTTGCTCGCGCAACAACTCCTGCGCCCAGCGAGACAGCGGGCGATCCGGGTCATGGATCAACGCGCGGATCGGCCAGCCCTGCTCGACCGCGATGCTGATCGGCCGGACGCCCTGCACGAGAAACTCGCCCGCCCGCTGCCGTTTGTTCCGATTCCCCAGCAGCGCCTGCCACACCTGGAACCGCGCATTCCGACTGCTCACCCGCACGTTCGCCACCACCCCACCTTAGGACCCTGGCTAGCGCCGGAGGCAGCTCAGCAGGGCAGGCGAGGGCATCGAGGATGCCGCGGGCGCGTCAGGTGAGGCGTTCGATCAGGCCTAGTTGGTTGCCGTCCGGGTCGGCTGTGGTGACCAGGCGCTGGCGGCCCTGCGAGACGACGATCGGGTCGGTGGTGGAAATGTCGGCCGCGGTCAGTGTCGAGATGGTGGTGTCCAGGTCATCGACGAAGAAGTTGACCATCGTCTGGCCGGCGCGGTCCGGATCGTGGAACACCTGTACGACGCCGTGGTCGCTCAGGTGCCACTCTGCCAGCGTGTCCATCGGGCGTTCGTCGGCCTCGCGCTGGAAGAACGACGCGTAGAACTCGGACGCCTTGTCCAACTCGGTCACCGGAATCACCGCGAGCACTGCGTTGATCGTCATCGTCAGGTCTCTTCCGTCGGTGGGCCGCCCCGGATGAGCGCCCCTTCCTTCGGTACGTCGGTGCCCGCGGCGCCGCCTCGACATGCTTCTGCATTCGCGGTGTTACGGGAGGACTCGAGCGAGGAAATTGTCGATGAGGGCGGCGATTTCGGTGGCGTGGGTTTCCAGGGCGAAGTGGCCGGTGGGGAGGAGGTGGATCTCGGCATCGGGGAGGTCACGCTGGAACGCCTTGGCGCCGGCGGGTGGGAAGATCTCGTCGCCTTCACCCCAGACCGCGAGCAGCGGGACCTGGCTGGTCCGGAAGTACTCCTGGAACTTCGGGTACAGCGCGAAGTTCGTCAGATAGGTCCGCGCGAGATCCAGCTGTACGGCGTACGCGCCGGGCCGCGCCATCAGCGAAAGATCGTGCTGCCAGGCGTCCGGGCTGAGCAGCGTCTGATCCGCCACCCCGGTCTGGTACTGCCACTTCACCATCTTCTCGCTCTGCATCTGACTCACCGCCGCGCCCTTCTCCGGCGTCGGATCGGCGTCATAGGCAACGATGTCGGCCCACATCGCCTCGACCACGCCGTCCTCGTAGGCGTTGCCGTTCTGGGTGATCACGGCCGTGATCCGCTCGGGGTGCTCGAGCGCCATCCGCCAGGCGATCGGAGCGCCGTAGTCCTGCACATAGACCGCGTACGCCGTGAGGCCGAGCTTCTCGGTGAAAGCGGTCGTGAGCTTCGCGAGATTGGCGAAGCTGTACTCGTATTCGTCGGCGGCCGGCATGTCGGAGTACCCGAAGCCGAGGTGATCCGGCGCGATCAGGTGGAACTTGTCCGCCAGCTTCGGGATCAGGTCGCGGAACATGTGCGAGCTGGTGGGGAAACCGTGCAGGAGTAGCAGGATCGGCGCGTCGGCCGGACCTGCCTCGCGGTAGAAGATCTGGTGGCCCTCGACCTCGACGGTCCGGTGGTGGATGGTCATCTCTAACCCCTTTATCTGTCTAATCTGGTTACGAGGCACAGCTAACACTGGTTGGGTGTAACCTGTCAACATGTCCAATGTGGTTATGCCTGATGAGGCACTGCTGCTCGTACTGCTGAACTCGGCGCCGATGGTGGATGGTGTGCCGACCGACGAGCTGCGCGGCTCCGGTGCGAGCGACTGGCTTCGGGAGCATGGAATCCCGGGTCCGCCGGCCGCTGCGCGCGAAGTACGGGATGCGGTTGCTGCCGTCGTACGGGGGCAGGCCTCGGCGGGGAGTCTGCAGAAGTTCTTGGCTGGCGTGCGGCAGGTGCCTGTGGTGTCAGCCGATGGGGTGCGGTGGCGGCTTGAAGGTGGGCGGTTCGCGGCGCGGGCGGTGCTGGCGTGGGCGGAGGTTCAGGGCCGGCTGCGGCCGTGCGAGAACGCTGAGGAGTGCACCTTGTTCCTTATCGACCGGAGCAAGGCGAACGCGCGTCGCTGGTGCTCGATGTCTACTTGTGGCAACCGTCTGAAAGCCCGCCGCCATCAGGCTCGTCTCCACGAGTAGTGCTGCGCTTCGGGTGTTGGCTAAGTCACATTTTGCTGTGGACAACTCGGCGGTTTTTGACCACTCGTGGTTGTCGGGTGGGCGTGTCTGGGGATAACTGGGCCGGATTCGCTGTTTCGCCACAACCCCTTGTTTGCAAGGAGAATCGGCGATCAGAAACTGTCGGTCGAGGCCGGTAACGTTGTGGCCGTGGATCTCGTGGAGCTGCGGCCGGCGGTGTTGCTGAGCGATGACGAACTCGTCGTCGCTCTCGACGCTGTCCATGCAACCCGCGCCCAGCTCGACAGCTACGAACTGCAACTCGTCGCCCGTCTCCACGAGACCGGCTACGCAGAAGGGGCCGGAGACCACGACACTGTCCGATTCCTGGCGGACCGCTACCGCTTCGACACAAGCGTCGCCCGTCGCAAGGTCGACCTTGCGGCAGCGCTGCACAAGTATCCGGCGGTCGCCGCGGCACTGCCCGATCCGTTCGCCGCAACGAGCCCCGATGGCACGGTCCAGTACTGCGAACCCTCCGCCGACAGCGCTCCCTGTGGCTGCGGCCGATCAGGCGACGATGTTCCGTGTGTGTGCGGAGGGTCCGATGCGGCCGATGGAGGCGACTGCGAGCGCGGTTGTGGCGGATCCGGTTGTAGTGCGGGGGTTTTGCCGGTGTTGCTGCATGTGGATCAGGCGCGGGTGATTGTGGAGGCGTTGGAGCGGATCCCGGCGCGCGCGATGGTCCCGGTGGAGGATCTGCGGGTTGCGGAAGAAGAGTTGGTGAAGGCTGGACGGCATCTGTCCCCGGGCGACCTGCGCAAACTCGGCAGCCAGGTCCGGGACCGGCTCGACACCGATGGATCGGAACCCGCCGAAGACAAGGCTCGGCAGCGCGAAGCGCTCAAGATGACCAACGCCGAAGGTGGCGTGAAGTTCAACGGGTTCCTGGCCGCCGAGAACGCCGAACTGTTCACCGGTGCGATTCTGGCCGGCTCGAAGCCTCACAAGACCGTCGACGGCGGATCCGACCCACGCTCCCGGGAGAAGCGACAGGCAGACGCGCTCACTGGCGTCCTCCACGCCGCCGCCGCGACAGGTGACCTCCCAGCCAACGGCGGTGTCAAGCCACACATCACCGTCACGATGGACCTCGACGACCTCATCAACGCCGGTAAGCACGCCACCGGTGATCTCACCTACGGCACCGGCCTGTCAGCATCCGCAGTACGCATGCTGGCCTGCGACGCCGGGATCATCCCGATGGTCCTCGGCTCCGACAGCCAGCCCCTGGACGTAGGCCGTGAAGAGCGCTTCGTCACCGGCCCGATCCGAACAGCCCTCGTCCACCGCGACAAGGGCTGCGTCGTCTGCGGCGCCCCACCCATCTTTTGCGACGCCCACCACCTGATCCACTGGATCGACGGCGGCCCAACCTCCCTGTCGAACCTGGTACTCCTCTGCCGTGTCCACCACATCGCCGTACACCAGGGCCACTGGACGGTCACGATCACCGACAACCTGGTCGACGTCACCCGCCCCCATTGGACCGAACCCTCCAGACGCACCCTCTTCTCCCCACCCGCCAACCGACCACCATCACCACCACCCGGCCCCACATCAACCGCTGCCGCAGAGGCATGCACCGACCCCCTCGACCACAGCGACCCATCCACCCCCGACCCCGCCGAGACGCCCCACCCTGCCCAGGCCTGGCCCCCAACCTGCGACACCTGTCCCCCCACCCCACCCGAAGCAGCCCCGGCCCCCGGCGCCGCCGTGACACCCCGCCCTGCCCGGGCCTGGCCTCTGACCGGCGACACCCGTCGCCGCAACCCAGACGCCATCACCAACTTCAATCCCTGGGCCGACGATCCACCTGCCCCAACCCCCAACCGAGACGCACCCCTCAATCCATGGACCGACGAAACCGCCCCACCCCCGCCGGATGAGGCGGCCCACCTCGACCCTTGGGCTGAGGAGACCCCCGTTCCAACTCCAGGTGGTAGCCATCCCTTCAGCCCGCGGGGCGTCGAAACCGCTCAACTGCCGCCGGGTGAGGCGGTGCGCCTCGACCCTTGGGGCGAAGAGCCACCTGTTCCTACTCCACGCGAGGGGACACCCTTCACTTCGTGGGGTGATGAAGCCGACGTTGCAGTCCCGCATGCGGTGGCACCGTTGAATCCCTGGGGCGACCCGAGCATCGCTTCCACCGGATAAGTCCTCCAGTTTCGCAGGCCCACTGGCAAGGCCCCGGATGTGGATCCAGACCTCGAGCCAGAAGTCGAGGCCCGGCCGATGCCTCTCGCCTCTGGCAGGTCGGACCTCGACCCCGAAGTCCGAGTCGCGCCGGACCTCGACCCCGAAGTCCGGGTCGCGCCGGACCTCGACCCCGAAGTCCGGGTCGCGCCGGACCTCGACCTCGTCTCTTGGTGTCGACCCTCGACCTCAACCTCGAAAGGCGACGTCGACCTCGAACCCGACCTCGACGCCGATTTCGACCCAATCTCGTCGTTCCAAGCGCACGGTCGGACTGGGCCTCGGAGTCGGCCTCGGCTCGGAGTCGGAAATCGACCCCGGCCTCGGCTGAGGGCCGACCTCGGCTCGGAGTCGGATCGAGGGGTGCGGGTCGGTGGGGCGATGGGACGGCGAGGGTATGTGGGCGACGGTGCGGGTGTGCGGGGAGGCGGATGTGCGGGGAGGCGGACGGTGCGGGTACGTGGGGGCAGATGGTGCGGGTAAGTCGGGTGGGTCAATGGGGGGTGGGTCAGTGGGGGTGGGGCGAGGGTCCAGGTATGCCGCGGTGCTGGCGTGTCGGTCGGAAGGGCCTAGCGCGCCCGTGCCGGTGCCCGTGCCCGTGCCCGTGCGTGGGGGTGGGTGGGTTAGTGGGGCGTGGTTGGTTGGGTCAGGGCTTCGTGGGTGGTGGTGGCTTGGCGGCAGAGTTCTAGGAGTTCGGGTTCGTTTTTGACGATCTGTTTGGCTTTGGGGCCTAGGGCGATGATGTGGTCGCGGGAGTTGAGGAGGCGGCGGTAGATGCGTTCGCGTTCGGCTGGGTCGTCGGTGTATTCGGCGTCGAGGTAGGCGGTGGCGTCGCGGCGGACGTTGGCCATTGCGGTCTGGGTACGGCCTCGGGTGCTGAAGAGGGAGCCGAAGATCGTGATCAGCAGGACGACGAGGATGACGACCAGGGAGAGGCCGGTGGTGATCTCCATGACCTCGATCGGTTCGCCGCCGTTGATGAACGGCAGGTTGTTCTCGTGCAGCGCGTGCAGGATCAGTTTGGCGCCGATGAACGCGAGGATCGCGGCGAGTCCGTAGGACAGGTAGATCAGCCGGTCGAGCAGGCCGTCGAGCAGGAAGTACAGCTGGCGGAGGCCGAGCAGGCTGAACGCGGTGGCGGTGAAGACGACGAAGACGTTCTGGGTGAGGCCGAAGATCGCCGGGATCGAGTCCAGCGCGAACATCAGGTCGGTGCCGCCGATCGCCACCATCACGAGCAGCATCGGGGTCATCGCGCGGCGCCCGTTCAGTTGGGTGAACAGCTTGTCGTCGTCGTAGCTCTCGGTGGTCCGGAACAACTTGCGGGCCAGCCGGACGATGATGTTCTGGGCCGAGTGCGACTCCTCGGTCTGCGGCCGGAACATGTTGCCGGCGGTGATCAGCAGCGCCACGCCGAACAGGTAGAAGACCCAAGCGAACTGGTTGATCAGCGCCGAGCCGAGCAGGATGAATGCCGTCCGCGCGATCAGTGAGATGACGATTCCGATCAGCAGCACCTTCTGCTGGTTCTCCCGCGGTACCCGGAAGCTGCTCATGATGATCAGGAAAACGAACAGGTTGTCGACCGAGAGCGCCTTCTCGGTGATGTACCCGGCGAAGTACTCCGACCCCATCGAGCTGCCGCCGATCACGAAGGTCCCGACGCCGAACAGCAGCGCGATCCCGACGTACAGGCTGGACCAGACGGCCGCCTCTCGCGTGGTCGGCACATGTGCACCGCGCACATGGAACACGTAGTCGAACACCAGCAGCCCGACGATCGCCGCGACCGTCAGAATCCAGGCCAACGGAGAAACGGTCATCACGAATCCGATCAGGAGGGAGGCCGGCAGGTCGGGCACCAGCCAATCACGCGACGCTCGCAGCTGTCGTCCAACAACTCATCAGAAAACTTACCGAAAGAGCATCTTTGCACTTTCGGCAAGTTCTGCTACGGTCATAGGTATGGACGGTTTGCGGGAGAAGAAGAAGCGGGAGACCCGGATCGCGCTGAGCTGGGCGGCGGTCCGCCTGACGGTGGAGCGCGGCTATCAGAACGTGCGGATCGAGGACATCGCCGCTGAAGCCGGGGTCTCGTTGCGGACCTTCCGCAACTATTTCGCGAGCAAGGGCGAGGCGATCGCCGCCCGTCAGGTCGACCGGATCGCAGCGATCGCCGACGGTCTCCGGTCCCGTCCGGCCGAGGAGCCCCTCTGGGTGGCGATCCGGGCGGCGCTCGAGAAGCACTACCTGCTGGGCCAGCCCGGACAGGGGACTGCGCAGCCGCCGGATGAGCGGTGGCTCGCGGGAGTCCGGCTGATGGGCACCGAGCCGGCGCTGCGCGGCGAGTTGGCGAAGGCACACGCGCAGGTCCAGGAGTATTTCGCCCAGGCGGTCGCCGACCGGACCGGTGCCACCGGTTTGTATCCGCGGCTGGTCGCGGCCGTGTTCAGTTCCACTATCGCGACGGTGTCGGAGGAGTGGCAGAGCGCCGATCCGCCGAGACCGCTCGACGCGCTCCTCGACGAAGCCCTCGACCTGCTGACGACGGGCCTCCCGGAGCCTCACCCGAGGACCTGAGCTCCGGCAACACCCGAACCAACTGACGCCGGTACGCCGGGCGCTCGGTCGCGCCCAGAAAACCACCGAACCACCTCGGGCGATGCGTCATGCCCGAAATCATCTGAAAGGACTACCGCCATGGAACAAGTCGTCATCGCAGGTGCTGGCCCGAACGGCCTCATGCTCGCCAGTGAACTCAAGCTAGCCGGCGTGGATGCGATCGTCATCGAGCGCCTACCGGAACGCAGTACCGTCCCACGCGCCAACGGCCTGGTCGGCCAGGTCGTCCGCATGCTCGACCGCCGAGGCCTCTACGAACGTCTGAATCCCGGCCAGCCGATCCCACAGCCGACACCCCGGTTCTTCTTCGGTGCACTGCCGCTGGACCTGAGCCAACTCGCCGACAACCCGCTCTACCTCCTCCAAGTTCCCCAAGCCCGCATCGAGCAGGTTCTCCAGGAACGCGCCCTGGAGCTAGGAGTCGAGATCCGTCGTGGGCACGAGCTCGCCGGCTTCACGCAGAACCCCGACTCGGTCCGGATCCAGATCGACGGCCCGGACGGATCGTACGAACTCGAGGCCCACTACCTCGTCGGCGCCGACGGCGGCCACAGCCTCACCCGCAAGCTCGCCGGCATCGACTTCCCCGGCGTCACCCACGACGACACGGTCTCCCGTACGGCGCACGCCACCGTCTCCGCGGCGCTCGTCGACCCGGTCACCGGTGGGCTGGCCATCCCCGGCTACGGCAAGATCCCGCCGTTCATGCATCACCGGACCGAACGCGGCCTCTTCGTCTACGCCCCGTTGCCGGGTGGCCCGCCGCTGATCAGTACCGCAGAACGCGGTGTGGCGCCCGGAACCGACCCGGTGACGCTGGCCGAAGTACAGGAAAGCGCTGAGCGGATTCTCGGCGTCGAGCTGGAACTCGGTGCGCCCGAAGGCGATGGCCCGCATCAGTTGCGACGGGTGGAAGGTGGCAACAGCCGGTTGGCCGACCGGTTCCGCGAGGGCCGGGTGTTGCTGGTCGGAGACGCGGCGCACGTGCACTCGGCGATCGGAGGTCCGGGACTCAATCTCGGTCTGCAGGACACCATCAACCTGGGCTGGAAACTGGCGGCGGAACTCCAGGGCTGGGCGCCGGAAGGCCTGCTCGACAGCTACGAGGCGGAGCGGCGCCCGGCCGGAGAACGCGTGGTGATGCACACCCAGGCCCAGTCGGCATTGATTGCCCCAGGCAAAGAAATCACCGCCTTGCGGCAGTTGTTCACGGAGTTGCTCGACAATCCCGTGAACGTCCAGCACCTCGCGGACCTGATGTCGGGAGCAGACCTCCGGTACGGCGACGGTGCTGGGCACCCTCTCGTCGGCAAGTGGGCACCGGACCCGGTGATCACTGACGCCTCCGGTCGTTCGAGCCGGTTGGCCGAACTGACCCGTACCGCCCGGCCGCTACTGATAACCAAGACCTCGGTCTTCGCCGAACTCCTCCCTGACACAGATCGCATCGAGGTAGTCACCGGCGAGGGCCCGGAGTCGCCGTTGGCCTTGCTGGTCAGGCCGGACGGGTATGTGGCTTGGGCTGCCGACGTCGATGGTCCGGCCGAGCGGGAGGCGCTTGGTGAGGCGCTCGCCCGCTGGTTCGCAGTACAGGTTCAACCTCGGCCTTTGACCAACGCGACCAGGTAGCGGCAGTCCGCCGTACCGGGGTTCTCGAAGGTGGTCGGCGACGGTGCTCCGAGTTGGAGGCAGTCGCCGGCCGCGAGGTCGTGGATGACCGGACCTTCGTGGAAGCGGAGCCGGCCGTCGAGGATCCAGATCTGCTGGTACTTGAAGATGTAGGCGTCGGCCGGGTAGGCGACGGAGGCGCCGGGCGGGAGCTCGACCTCGACCAGTTCGAGCGGGCCGTCGGTCGCGGGGGAGACCGCGCGGCGGCGGTAGCCGGTCGCCGGGTCGGTCCAGACCGGCTGGTCGGCGGCTCGGCGGAGGAGATCGCCGGTACCTTCCTCGGCGCGAGCGACCAGTTCGGACAGCGTCATTCCGAGGGCGCCGGACAGGCGACCGAGCAGTACTGCGGTCGGCTGAGCCTCACCACGCTCGATCTTGCCGATCATCGCGCGGGAGACACCGGATCGCTCGGCCAAGGCGTTCACCGACAGGTCGAGCGCGATCCGGGCCTGCTGGACGGCGGCCGCGAGCGAGGCCGAGAGGGGATCTTCCATGCTTGCCACTATAGCGGCATGTATGGCTACTATGGTGACATGTTGATCAGGGATGCGACCGCCGCGGATGCCGAGGCCTGTGCAGCGATCTACGCGCCGTATGTGACCGGCACGGTGATCACGTTCGAGCTGGTTCCGCCGACGGTGGCGGAGATGGCGGAGCGGATCGCCAGGTCCCTCGAGAGCCACGCCTGGCTGGTGCTCGAGGACGACGGGCGAGTCGTCGGGTATGCCTATGGGAACCCGATGAAGCCGCGGGCGGCGTACCGGTGGTCCTGTGAGGTGAGCATCTATCTGGAGCACGGGCGACGGCGTACGGGCGGTGGGCGGGCTTTGTACGAGGCGCTGTTCGAGCGGCTCACCGAGCGGGGCTACCGGACGGCGGTCGCGGGGATGACGCTGCCGAACGACGCCAGTGTCGGCCTGCACAAGGCGCTGGGCTTCGAACCGATCGGGACCTATCGCAACATCGGCTGGAAGCTGGACGCCTGGCACGACGTCGCCTGGGCGCAGCGGACCTTGGCGACATCTCCCAACCCGCCTGCGGAACCCCGTTAGACCCCTGGCGCGGGGCAGCTGCCGCCGGGCGTGGTGGCGAGTTCGAAGTGCCAGATCTCATTGGCGAGCGTCTGACAGAGACCGAACTTGTTGCCGTGCCGATTCACCCAGTCGTCCGCGTCCGTCGGCCCGATGTCGACAGCGTTACCGGTCACGTGGTGCGAAGTTTCAGGACTAGCGACGTACTGCAAGGCCTTCTCCCTGCTCCCGTAGCGCTGGATCGCCTTCTCCATCAGCTCTTCCTGGTACTTCTTGCTCCGCCACCCAGTGGTCAGATGCAACTCGATCCCGTCGTGCTCTGCCGCCTTGGCTGCAGCCTGAACCGCTTTGAGCAGCTTCGGATTCAGCTTCGCGATACCCGGCAGATCGGTGTCGAACGGCGACGCATTGTCAGGCAGTACGCCGTCCGCCGCGCCCGGGATGCCGCCGCCCGAGCGATGTCGCGCGCTAGGCGTGTCATCCGGTTCGCTCGAGTTCACGCTGGTGGAGGAGGGTGTCTGGTCGAGTGAGCTGCAAGCGGCCACCCCGAAACTGATGGTCGCGGCAACGACCGCCAGCGCGATCAGTATCGTCAGCCGCCGCTCTCTCTTGCGGTTGGCAACAAGTTGGTCCATGCCTCAAGGCAATCCGACAAGCTGTTCCCAGGGCGTTGAGATTTTCGGAGACACTTTCGATACATCCTGCCTGCTTCAATGGGGATATGCGGGTTCTGGTCGTCGAGGACGAGGTCTATCTGGCCGAGGCGATCCGGGCCGGATTGCGGTTGGAGGCGATCGCGGCGGATCTGGCGTTCGACGGCGACGCCGCGCTGGAGTCGGTGAGTATCAACGAGTACGACGTGGTCGTGCTGGACCGGGATCTGCCCGGCACCAGCGGCGACGAGGTCTGCCGCCGGATCGTCGCGCAGGGCCTGCCATTGCGGGTGCTGATGCTCACCGCGGCCGGCGACATCGACGACAAGGTGACCGGGTTCCAGCTCGGCGCCGACGACTACCTGACCAAACCCTTCGAACTGCGCGAGCTAGTGGTGCGGATCCGTGCGCTCGGCCGCCGGCCGGCCGACTCGATGCCGACGGTGCTCGAGTACGCCGGGGTCCGGCTCGACCCGTTCCGCCGGGAGGTCTACCGGTTCGGGCACTACGTGAAGCTCACCCGCAAACAGTTCTCGGTCTTGGAGGTGCTGATGAAGGCCAACGGCGGTGTGGTCAGCGCCGAAACCCTGCTGGAGAAGGCCTGGGACGAGAATGCGGATCCGTTCAGCAACGCCGTCCGGATCGCGATGTCCGGGCTGCGCAAGCGGCTCGGTGATCCATGGGTGATCCACACCGTGCCCGGCGTCGGCTATCGGATGGGCTCGTGAGCCGGAACGGCCCCGGCAGTTTCGGTGCGGCAGAGTCACCTCGAGCCGGTGCTGACGGCGCGAGTGAGCCCCTGGTCGCCTGGCGGCCCCGACTGACTGTCCGGCTCCGGCTGACGCTCAGCTACGCGGGCCTGCTGGTCGTCGCGGGCGGGGTGATCGCGGTCATCATCTACGCGGTGATGCGGTTCGTCCCGAACTACCCGCTGACCGCTGCGAACCCACGCGACGAAGGCCCGGTCGCGACCCGCGGCGAGATCCTCGACACGGTCGTGTCGTTGTCGGTCTACGCGATGATCTTCCTGGCGATCGTCGGGATGGCCGGCGGCTGGTTCCTGGCCGGCCGGATGCTGCGGCCGCTGCAGGAGATCACCGCCGCGGCGAAGCTGGCCGCGTCCGGCCACCTCGACCACCGGATCGGGCTGACCGGGATCAAGGACGAGTTCACCGATCTGTCCGACACCTTCGACGCGATGCTGGCGAAGCTGCAGCAGTCGTTCGAGCAGTACAAACGCTTCGCGGGGAACGCGTCCCACGAGCTCCGGACGCCGCACGCGGTGATGAAGACGATGCTCGAGGTGGCGATCGCGGACCCGGATCACCAGGACGTCCGGGAGCTGGCGCGTCGGCTGCATGAGACGAACCAGCGCGGCATCGACATCGTCGAGGCGCTGCTTTCCCTTGCCTCGTTGGACAATCGGACCCTCGAGCTGGATCCGGTCGACCTAGCAACTATCACTCGCCAAGCGCTGAACGGTTTGCAGCAGGAAGCGGCCGCTGCGAAAGTCTCCCTCAGCGCCGACCTCAGCGAGACGGTTGTTTTAGGCAACGAGATCCTTCTGCACCAGCTGGTGATGAACCTCGGCCAGAACGCGATCCGGCACAACCTCACCTCCGGCGGCACCGTATCGGTTGCTGTCAGCAACGGTCGGCTGGTAGTCGGCAACACCGGCCCGATCGTCACGCCCGAGCAGGCGCGGACCCTGACCGAAGCGTTCACGAAGAGCAGCCGGTACGCCGATGGTCACGGACTCGGCCTCGCCCTGGTCGACCGGATTGTCGATCACCATCACGGCACCCTGGAGCTCCGGCCCAACCCGGCCGGCGGCCTGACCGCAACGGTGCTGCTGCCCCTGGACGCCACGATCAGCCCGTCGGAAGTACGCCGTACGGGCTGATCGTGGTGCGGTGGACTACGGGTTGAGGCCGTGCTCGCGGAGCCAGGGCTCGGGGTCGATCGGGTCGCCGCCGCCGGGCAACACCTCGAAGTGCACGTGCGGGCCGGTCGTGTTGCCGGTGACGCCGATCGCGCCGACCTGCGTGCCCGCGTTGACCGTGTCGCCGACCGAGACGGTGAAGGCCGACATGTGGCTGTACGACGTGACGGTGCCGTCCGCGTGCCGGACCTTCACCTGGCGGCCATAGGCGCCCTCGAAGTCGGCCTGGATGACCTCGCCGGCCATCACCGAACGGATCGGCGTACCGATCGGGGCGGCGAAGTCGAGACCGGTGTGGTTGTGCGCCCAGCGGCCGCCGCCCTGCCCGAAGCGAGCAGTGAGGTGGTAGCCGGTCGTCGGCAGGACGACCTTCGGCGCGGCGGCAGCGGCTGCCTTGGCAGCGGCCTTGGCGGCGGCCGCGGCCTTCGCGGCAGCAGCA
Source organism: Kribbella sp. NPDC006257 (assembly GCF_040613535.1). Classification (NCBI taxonomy): domain Bacteria; kingdom Bacillati; phylum Actinomycetota; class Actinomycetes; order Propionibacteriales; family Kribbellaceae; genus Kribbella; species Kribbella sp. NPDC006257. Next base: position 172,414 of record NZ_JBEXSJ010000002.1, on the reverse strand, counting down.
GCCTTCGCGGCGGAAGCGGCCTTGGCGGCTTGGAGCGCGATCGCCCGGCGCTCGGTCAGCGTCGCGGTCGCCGCGAGCTTCGCATTCCGGGCGGCCGCCAGCTGGGCCGCGTTCTGGCGGGCGGTCTCCAGTGAGAGGTCGAAGCGGGACATGTCGCGGGAGCCGAGCTCACGCCGCTCGATCCGGGCAGCGGTCATGGACTCCAGCGAGGGGTTCACGCTGGTGCTGGTCGCGGTGGCGGTCGAGGCCGGGCTGATGCCGACCGCGCCGGCGCCGGCTGCTGCGGCCAGTGCCGCCGTCAGGCCGACGAGCTGGGCGCCACGCACGGTGTTTCGCCGGGTCAGGCGGTGCTTCGCCACCCGACGCGAGCCGGACGAACGGCGGAGCGCACGTTCTGCTTCCGGCACGTCATGGTGAGGGGACACGAGGGCCTTCCAGAGTCGAGTAGCCGCCGAGGTGTGCCCCAGCGACTGACCGACCATAACGATGAGGTCACGGTCGCCTCAAATGCGGACTGCGATCAGATCACGGAATTCGGTGACTTTCGGTAGCCGCCTTGGCTGGGTTCCGTGGCTGCTCAGGCGTACGGCGAAGGGTGAAGTGGTTGAAATTGGGCGTGATGGGGATCACTCGCGTCGAAGCGGTATCAGACCCTCGGAACTGGATATAGAGCGTCCAAATATTGAGAGGTTTGTCGACTGACTTACTAATCTTTCAATGTCCTCTCATACTGGAAGTCAGCCCCAGAGGAAGGAGACGCACATGACAGGCCCGGCCCCGCGCGAGCTCGCCTACTACCGTCTCCACATCGATCTGCTGCGCGTCTCCAGCGCACTGTGTCTTCTGTAGCCGCCTGAGCCCCACCGCTCTGTCAAGACGTCCCCGCAGCAGGGGACGTCCGCTGGGCCCTGCCCGCTTCCTGCGATGCCTCACCCCGCCCGGGAGAAGACCGTGTCGATCACCTCATTGCCGTCGGCCTCGACCGCCGATCCACCTGAAACCCTTGCGCTGCAGGACTCCGAGCTGACCGTGGTCGGTCGCCGGCACCCGTGGCGCTGGGTCGGCGTCGCCGTCGTCCTGGTACTGCTGGCGATGTTCGTGCACGGCCTGGTCACCAACCCTGGCTGGGAATGGCCGACGTTCTTCCAGTTCTTCACGACCCGGACGATCTTCTCCGCGCTGTGGGTGACGATCCGGCTGACCGTGTACGGGACGGTGCTCGGCTTCGCGCTGGGTGCCGTGATCGCCTCGATGCGGTTGTCCAAGAGCCCTTTCCTGCAAGTGGTTTCGTGGGGCTACATCTGGGCGTTCCGGTCGATCCCGCTGATCGTGCAGTTGCTGTTCTGGTTCAACATCGCCTACCTCTACCAGACGTTGAGCCTGGGGATTCCCTTCGGACCGGAGTTCGTGCACTTCAGTACGAACGATCTGTTCGGGCCGCTGGGCGCCGCCGTACTGGGTCTGGCTCTGCATCAGGCCGCGTACGCCGCCGAGATCATCCGCGGCGGCATCATCTCGGTGGATCAAGGACAGCTGGAAGCCGCTGCCGCACTGGGGATTCCGCGGCTTCGGCAGTTCTTCCGGATCGTGCTGCCGCAGGCGATGCGGTCGATCCTGCCGAACGCGGCGAACGAGGTGATCAGCCTGTTCAAGGGCACCTCGATCGTCTCGGTGATGGCGATCCCGGAGCTCTTCTACCAGGTGCAGGTGATCTATGGGCGCAACAGCCGCGTCGTGCCGCTGCTGATGGTGGCAACCGTTTGGTACATCGTGCTGACCACGCTGCTCTCGATCGTGCAGTTCTACGTGGAGCGGCACTTCGCTCGCGGTACGTCCCGATCGTTGCCGCCGACACCTATCCAGCGGGTACGCCGTGGTTGGCACACCTTGCGCGCCCGGGCGGCCTCATGAGCAACGTGATGGTCGACCTGCGCGGTGTGCACAAGAGTTTCGGCGACCTCGAAGTACTGAAGGGTGTCGATCTGGAGGTCCGGGCCGGGACGGTGACGGTGATCCTGGGGCCTTCTGGTTCCGGGAAGTCGACGTTGCTGCGGTCGATCAACCATCTGGAGAAGGTCGACAAGGGGTTGATCCGGATCGACGGACAGCTGGTCGGCTACCGGCGACGCGGCGACAAGCTCTACGAGTTGCGCGAGCGGGAGATCCTCCACCAGCGATCGCAGATCGGCTTCGTCTTCCAGAACTTCAACCTCTTCGGGCATCTGACGGCTTTGCAGAACGTCGTCGAGGCTCCTGTGTCGGCGCAGCGTCGTAAGCGGTCCGAGGTCGAACCGTTCGCGCGGGAGTTGCTGGCGCGGGTCGGTGTCGGCGACAAGGCGGATGTCTATCCCCGGCAGCTTTCCGGTGGTCAGCAGCAGCGGGTCGCGATCGCGCGGGCGCTGGCGTTGCGGCCGAAGGTGCTGCTGTTCGACGAACCGACCAGCGCGCTCGACCCGGAGCTCGTCGGCGAGGTCCTCGACGTGATCAAGGAGCTCGCCCGGGCCGGCGACACGATGGTCGTCGTCACCCACGAGATCGGGTTCGCGCGCGAGGTCGCCGACACCGTCGTGTTCATGGACGACGGGCGCATCGTCGAATCAGGGCCGCCTTCCGCAGTACTGGACAACCCCACTCACGAGCGCACGCGCTCCTTTATTTCAAAGGTCCTCTGATGTTTCCTGTACGCCGTACTTCCGTGCTCACCGCCGTCGCGCTCCTGCTGGTGGCCGGGTGCAGTGCTGATCCCAAGACCAGCAACACCAGTGCGGACCTGGGGGTGAATACCTCGGCATCGCAGAACCGCGTGGAGACCACCAAGAACGAAGCAGCGGCCGCGTTGCTGCCGGCGAAGATCCGGGAGCGCGGGACGTTGATCGTCGGGGCCGGCTTCGGGAGCGGGAACCCGCCGCTCGGGTTCATTGCCGACGACAACAAGACGCCGATCGGGATCGAGGTGGATCTCGCGTATCTGGTCGCCGGGGCGCTCGGGCTGAAGCCGGAGATCCAGGTGACGAGCTGGGAGAACCTCTTCCTGGGGATCGACTCGGGGAAGTACGACGCAGGGTTCTCGAACATCACGGTGACGGAGAAGCGGAAGCAGAAGTACGACTTCGCGACGTACCGCAAGGACGACATCGCATTCGAGGCGAAGAAGGGTGCCGGCTGGAAGGTTGCTAGCGGGAAGGACGTTGCGGGGAAGACGATCGCGGTCTCCTCCGGGACGAACCAGGAGAAGATCCTGGTCGACTGGAACGAGGCGAACATCAAGGCTGGGTTGCCAGCAGCAACCATCAAGTACTTCAGCAACCAGACGGACACCTATCTGGCGCTGACCTCCGGGCGGATCGACGCCTACCTCGGCCCGAACCCGTCGATCGCCTACCACGTGAAGACGGGCGGCCAAACCGAAACCATCGGCAAGTTCTCCGGCGCCGGTCCCACCCTGCAAGGTCTCATCGCGGCGACCACCAAGAAGGACGACGGCCTCGTCCAGGCCTACCAGGCAGCCATCAACGCGGTCATCGCCGACGGCACCTACGCCAAGGTCCTAGCCCGCTGGAACGTCTCCACCGAAGCAGTCCAAAAGTCCGAAATCAACCCACCCGGCCTCCCCCTCACCAACTGAAAGGCAGCCATGAAGAAGACAGTGCGGTTGGTGAGCTCAGGTTCTGCGCGGGCACGACTGGGGCTGGCTGCAGTGATAGCGACCCTTGCGGCTCCTCGGTCAACGACGGTAGTTGCGGGTAGGCAGCGGCGGAGTGTTGTTGCTGTGGGAGTTGTTGTTGGGCTGCTGGTCTTGGGTGCTTGTGCGGATCCAGTGGCTGAGGCGCCTACGGGTGGGGATGCGTCGGTGGTGTCGTTCGATACTTCGGCGGGGCAGCAGCACATCGTCAGCTCGAAGGTGGACGGGATTGCTGCGGAATTGCCGGCGAGCGTGCGGGACAGTGGGAAGTTGGTGGTGGGGAGCGGCTCGGCGGGAGGTGGATTGCCGCCGCTGGCGTTTACGGCGGACGACAACAAGACGCCGATCGGTGTGGAGATCGACATCGCCTATCTGGTGGCGAGTGTGCTCGGGCTGAAGCCTGAGATCCAGACGACCAGCTGGGAGAACCTCTTCCTCGGGATCGACTCCGGGAAGTACCAGGTCGGCGTCTCCAACATCGGGGTGTCGGAGTTGCGGAAGGAGAAGTACGACTTCGCGACGTACCGGCTCGGGTTGCACGCCTTCGAAGCCAAGAAGGGCTCCGGGCTCAAGATCAGCGGTCCGGCCGACATCGCCGGCAAGACGATCGCGGTCAGCTCAGGAACCTTGCAAGAAGCGATTCTGCTGGACTGGAACAAGCAGAACCTCGCCGCCGGACGTGCCGCCGCGACCCCGAAGTACTACCAATCGGCGACCGACTACTACCTCGCCCTCGAGTCCGGCCGCATCGACCTGTACCTCGGCCCGAACCCGACCGCGACCTACCACGCCGCAACCACCGGCAAGACGGAGATCGTCGGCACGGTCTCGTCGAGCTACCCGGTGCAAGGGCTGGTCGGCGTACTGACCAAGAAGGACAACGGTCTGGTGAAGGCTCTCTCGGACGCCCTCAACGCCGCGATCGCGGACGGCAGCTACGCGAAGGTCCTGCAGAAATGGGGCCTGTCCGCCGAAGCGGTGCCGAAGTCGCTGGTGAATCCGCCCGGCCTGCCCAAAGACAAGCAGAAGTGAGAGGAGCCACGGACCCGATGGCAACGATTGCGACAATCTCCAGCAGCCCGTCCGACATCTCCCGGACGGATGCGGTGCTCTCCTATGTGACGAAACGACTGCTCAGCCACGGCCACCAGGTGACGCCGATCGTACTGCGTGATCTCCCGGCCGAACCGTTGCTGCGCGGCCGTGCGGACGACCCCGGCATCCGGACCGCGATCGACATCCTCGCCGCAGCGGATGCCGTCGTGGTCACCACGCCGGTCTACAAAGCGGCGTACTCGGGCCTGCTCAAGGTCTTCCTCGACCTACTCCCGCAGTACGCGCTGCGCGGGAAGACGGTGTTGCCCTTGGCAACAGGTGGTACGCCGGCGCACGTACTCGTCATCGACTACGCCCTCCGACCGGTGCTCACCAGCCTCGGCGCGGGCGCGATCGGCCAGGGCTGGTTCGTGCTGTCTTCCCATGTTCGCCTGTACGACGGGGGCGGGCTGCTCCTCGATCCCGCGGCTTCGGTGCCGCTCTACCAGGTCACCGAGGCATTCCTGTCGACCGTCGCCGGGCAGCCTTCGGTGGAGAGCGCTCCTGTTCAGGCGGCGGCGTTGGAGGTGGTTCGCGCACGTCCGGAAGATCCCGCGGCGGCGCCGTTGCTGGCCGACCTCAGCGTTGAGTACAGCACTCGCTACGGGCGGACCAACGAGAACACGCAGCTGACCGAAGTACCGCCGTCGGACTTCTATCAGGAGCGGGGCGGGGCGTTCGTGCTGCTGCGGCATGACGGCGAGACGGTTGCCGGCGGGGCGATTCGCCGGTACGACGATGAGACGGCCGAGGTGAAGCGCATGTGGACCTCTCACCTGCACCGGCGGCAGGGGCTTGGGCGCAAGGTGCTGGCCGAGCTCGAGTTGGTCGCGGCCGATCTGGGGTATCGCAAGCTCTACCTGACGACGGGACCGCGGCAGCCCGAGGCAGCTGCGCTCTACCTGGCGGCTGGGTTCGAACCACAGTTCGACCTCGATGCCGATCCTGAGTCGATCGGGCCGCTGCCGTTCCGGAAGAACCTCCCGGTGCGACTGCAGGTGGCGTCATGAGCCGCCGGTTGATCACCGCGGTGGAGATCGACGGGGCCGGCGGGCATCCCGCTGCTTGGCGAGGCGCCGAGGTGGATCCTTCCGCGATATTGACCGGCGAACTCGCAGTACGGGCTGTTCAGCGGGCTGAGGAAGCGGGCATCGACCTGGCGACCTTCGCCGATGCGCTGGAGGCGCCTGCTGATTTGCCGGAGCGGGTCAGTGTTCGGTTGGATGCGGTGGGTTTGGCGGCTCGGGTGGCGCCGGTGACGGATCGGATCGGGTTGGTTCCGACGCTTTCGGTGACGCATACCGAGCCGTTTCATCTGCAGGCCTCGGTGGCGACGCTGGATCACATCTCGTCGGGGCGCGCGGGGTGGTTGGTCGACGTGTCTTCGTCGGACGAGGCGGCTGCGGTGATCGGGCGCCGGGAGCCGGCGCCGGCTGCTGAGACGTGGCGCGAGGCGCGGTACGTGGTGGATGTCAGCCAGCGGCTCTGGGACTCGTGGGAGGACGACGCGATCATCCGCGACGCGGCGAGCGGGCGGTTCGTGGATCGCGACCGGATCCATTACGTCGACTTCGAGACTCCGTCGTTCGCGATCAAAGGGCCATCGATCGTGCCGCGGCCGCCGCAGGGTCATCCGCTGACTGTTGTCCGGGTGGCGTCGGAGGTGGCGCTCCAGGCCGTCGGCGAAGCAGACCTGGTCCTCCTGCCCGGTACTACGGACTTGGCTAGCCGGCTGACCGCAGTACGAGCCACTAGCCCCAAACCCCGAGTCCTCATCTCAGTCACCGTCCACCTCAGAAACCCAGAAAACGTTCGCCGTTTCCCCTCAGATGACGGAGAGCTGGACTACGTCGGCGGCGTGGAGGGGCTGGCGGAGTTGGTTGGGGAGTGGGCTGAGGCCGGGGTGGATGGGGTTCATTTGCGGCCGGGGTCGTTGGAACTCGACGTACCGGTGATCGCGGACGAGTTGTTGCCGTTGTTGCGAGAGCGGGGGTTGGTTGGGCCGGCCGTGAAGCGAGCGGCGACGCTGCGGACTCGGTTGGGGTTACGGCGTCCGGAGAACCGCTACGCGGTCGGAGGCCGGCCATGACGCGGCCGGCGGTCACCCGCTCTGCGGTGGGAGGCCGGACATGACCAAGCAGATTCATCTGGCGGCGCATTTTCCGGGTGTCAACAACACCACGGTCTGGTCGGATCCGGAGTCGGGATCGCAGATTGACTTCGCGTCGTTCAAGCATCTGGCTGAGACGGCCGAGCGAGGCACGTTCGACTTCTTCTTCCTGGCGGAGGGTTTGCGGCTGCGCGAGGTGAAGGGGCGGATCCACGATCTCGACGTCGTCGGGCGACCGGAGTCGCTGACCGTGCTGAGCGCACTTGCGGCGGTCACCACGCACCTCGGACTCGCGGCGACGGTGAACTCGACCTTCAACGAGCCCTACGAGCTGGCCAAGCGGCTGGCGACACTCGACCACCTCTCCGGAGGCCGCGCCGCTTGGAACGTGGTCACGTCCTGGGATGCGTTCACCGGCGAGAACTTCCGTCGCGGGGGATACCTCGACAAGGCGGATCGGTACGTCCGGGCGCAGGAGTCGCTCCGGATCGTGCGCAAGTTGTGGGACTCGTGGTCGTCCGACGATCTCGTCCTGGCGCAGGAGGACGGCGTCTTCGCCCGTGAAGGCGCTGGGGCCTTCGCGGACGAGGGCCCGCACTTCGCCGTACGGGGGCGGTTCGGGTTGCCGCCTTCCCCACAAGGGCATCCGGTGGTGATCCAGGCCGGGGACAGTGACCAGGGACGGGACTTCGCGGCCGAGGGCGCGGATGTGATCTTCAGCCGGCACGGGTCGTTCGAGGCGGGACAGACGTTCTACAAGGATGTGAAGGCACGGCTGGCGCGGTACGGACGGACCGAGGAGTCGCTGAAGATCATGCCGGCGGTGACGGTGGTGGTGGCCGATAGCGATGCCGAGGCGGTGGAGAAAGCCCAGCACATCCGCGAGCAGCAGGTTTCCGGGCCGACGGCGATCGTGCTGGCCGAGTTGCTCTGGGGACGCGACCTGTCGGCGTACGACCCGGATGGACCGCTGCCGACGGAGGATCCCGTGGTCGGGTCGGGGGTTACGCAGGGGCGGGTCGGGTTCAACGACCCGGGGCCGATCGTGGCGGAGTGGCGGGCGCAGGCGGAGGCGAACGGGTGGTCGCTACGGGAGACCGTGATCAACCAGCAGAACCGCCAGACGTTCATCGGCTCGCCGGCGACGGTCGCCGAGGCGATGAACCGGCACGTCCAGGAAGACGCCGCCGACGGTTTCGTCCTGGTCCCCCACCTGACCCCCGGCGGCCTCGACCCCTTCGTCGACCAGGTAGTCCCGCTCCTCCGAGAACGCGGCGTCTTCCGTACGTCGTACTCCGGCCCCACCCTCCGCGACCACCTCGGCCTCTCCCGATGACTGGAGTAGTGAGGGCACTGATTGCCCCCGGCAAGAACTCCGGTGGACCAGAGACCGGCGAGGCCGCGCCGGTCGAGCGCGCGGCCGACGGGCCGAAGTCGATCGGGATCGCCGGTGCGTCCGAGCCGGGCGTCGCCACCGTTGTGTTTGTGGGGGGTGGGCCTCGGACGGTGGGGTTGTTGGAGCGGTTTGCTGCTAGTGCGGGGGAGTTGCTGGGTGGGCGGGAGGTGCGGATTCACGTGGTGGATCCGTACCCGGCCGGTGGTGGGCGGATCTGGCGGCGGGAACAGTCGCGGTTGCTGTGGATGAACTCGATGACGTCCGACGTCACGATCTTCACCGATGAGTCGGTGCAGTGCGACGGGCCGATCGTGCCGGGCCCGGATCTCGCCAGCTGGGTCGCGGGGGTCGGAGCAACCCGGCTGGAGGAAGCCGGCTTGGAGCCGTCGGGTCCGATGGACTTCCCGCCGCGCCTACTGCAGGCCGAGTACCTCGCCTGGGCCTGGGACCGAGTCGTCCGCTCCCTACCCCCCTCCGTCACCGTCCGGACCCACCTGGACCGCGCAGTAGATGTGTCTGCTGACAACCGGGTGGTGTTGGGGTCGGGGTTGGTGATTGAGGCTGAGGTTGTTGTGTTGGCGTTGGGGTATTTGGATCGGGAGCCTACTGAGGAGCAGGTGGGGTGGGCTGCGGCGGCGGAGTCGGCGGGGCTGACCTATATCGGTCCGGGCTACACCGCCGACATCGATCTGAGTGAGTTGCAGCCGAAGGAAAACGTTATCGTCCGCGGCTTCGGGCAGGCGTTCATCGACCTGATGGTGCTGCTGACCGAGGGACGCGGCGGCTGGTACGACGAATGCGACGGCCTACTCAGCTACCACCCGTCCGGCAACGAACCGATCCTGTACGTCGGCTCGCGGCGCGGCGTCCCGTACCACGCGAAACTCGGCTACACCGTCGCCGGAGCCACCCCCGTACCCACCCGATATCTGACAAGCGAAGCGCTCGACCGGCTCGGGCCGGGGGTGCTCGACTTCCAGACCCAGGTGCGCCCGCTGGTCGAGAAGGAGCTGACCTTCGCGCACTACCAGCAACTGTTCGAGGCGCATCCCGAGCGCACCCGTTGGACCTGGGACCGCTTCTTTTCCGTCCTGGACGGAAACTTTCCGCAAGACGCGGAATTTGTTTCCGCAGTTTCCGCGGCGATTCCGTCGGCCGAGGACCGGTTCGTCCTCGCCGAGGTGGATCGGCCGCTGGACGGAGTCCTCTTCGGCGATCGCGCCCGGCTCGAGCGGTCGCTGGTCGAGCTGATCGAGACGGACCTGCTGCGGCGCGCAGACCCGGAGTACTCGCCTGATCTTGCTGTTTTCAATGCCCTGTTGAGCGTCTACAGCGTGCTGTCGGTCGCGATCACCGCCGGCCGGTTGTCCGACGAGGACCGGGTGCGGCACGTCGAGACCGAGTGGCACGGGCTCTTCTCGTTCGTCGCCAGCGGTCCGCCGCCACGCCGGCTGGAAGAACTGCTCGCCCTGCACCGCGCCGGGATCCTCCGGTTCGCCGGCCCGGAGCTTTCGGTTGCCGTGGGCAAGGACCGGTTCGTCGCGAGGAGCCCCGCCGTACCGGATGAGATCGAGGCGCGGGCTTTTGTCGAAGCCCGGTTGCCGCGCCCCGACGTACTGGCTGCCACGGATCCGTTGGTGCGTGGGTTGCTGCGGTCCGGCCTACTGGCCGCGGACGAGCTGATCGCTGCCGACGGCACCAGCCTGGGTGGCGGCCAGCTCAAGGCCGACGGCTCCTGTCGCGCGATCACGGCGGACGGCTCGGTCCATCCGTCGCTGTTCCTGCTCGGCCCGTCGGTCTCCGGCTCGGCCGGCTCGTCGGGATTCTCCCGGCCCCATTTCAACGGTCCGGGCTTCCGCCAGAACGACGCGGTCGCCCGGCAGCTCCTTCGCCTCCTCGACGTCTCCGCGGAGAGGTCTTCGCAGAAAGCAGGTCAACGCCATGCCAGTTGAGTTCCTCGGTATCGCCGGTACGAACCCGGCCAGCGAGGTCACCCCGCGGCCCGGCGGCTCGCTCGATCTCGAGTACACCGCCAAGCTCGCCCGCGCGCACGAGGACAACGGCTGGGACCGGATCCTCTTCGCCTACCACTCCGGCTCGCCCGACCCGTCCCAGGTCGCGGCCTATGTGGCCGGCAAGACCGACCGGATCAACCTGGTGGTCGCGCACCGGCCGAACGTGGCGTACCCGACGCTGACAGCGAAAACGTTTGCGACCCTGGACCACATCAGCGGCGGCCGGTTCGAGGTCCACGTCATCACCGGTGGGTCGACCGCGGATCAGGCGGCCGAGGGCGATTTCCTGGCCAAGGACGACCGGTACGGACGAACTCGGGAGTTCATCCAGATCCTCAAGCAGGCTTGGACTTCCGACGAGCGGTTCGACTTCGCCGGCAAGCACTACCAGTTCGAGCAGTTCGTCGCCGACATCAAGCCACTGCAGCAGCCGCGACCGCGGATCTCCTTCGGTGGCTCGTCGGCGGCCGCCTACGCGGTCGGCGCAGCGGAGGCGGACATCTTCGCGCTGTGGGGTGAACCGCTGGCCGGGACGCGCGAACAGCTCGCGACGATCGACACCGAGGCCGCGAAGGCCGGTCGCACCGATCGTCCGATCATCCAGATCGCATTCCGGCCGATCCTGGCCGAGACCGAGGAACTCGCCTGGGCGAAGGCGGAGAAGATCCTCGGCCGGATCAAGGACGTTCAGGCCGGCGGTGGTGCCGCGCGAGGCCGCTATCGCGATCCGCGGAAAACCCCGGAAAACGCTGGTTCGCAACGTCTGCTCAAAGCCGTCGAGGCCGGCGAGCGGCACGACCGGGCGCTCTGGACCGCGCCGACCGGTCTGACCGGTGGCGGCGGAAACTCCACAGCACTTGTCGGTACGCCGGAAACCGTTGCTGCCGCGTTGCTGGATTACTACGACCTCGGCGTCCGGATCTTCTCTGCTCGTGGCTACGACATCTACGACGACGCAGTCGACTTCGGCCGCTACGTGATTCCGCTGGTCCGCGAAGAGGTCGCGCATCGCGAGAGCGCTGTCCGGAAGGACCTGGCCTCATGAGTTACGAGAGCGACTGGCAGCTCTGGCACATCGCCCGCGAACAGGATCTGAGCACCGACTACGGCTGGCTCAGCATCACAGCCTTCAACTGGCTCACTATTACGCCTTCTGAGCTCCCTGGACTACCTGGCAAGTGGTGGGCAGCGAATGGCGAGGCGCATGTCGAGGCAAGCGGGCTAACTCTCGACGGTGAGCCCCTGGACGGTGCTGCGTCAGCCAGCGTGGCTGAGGCGGGTTCACTGGGATGGCTCTACTACGGCGACAAGCTCGCAGAGCTCGTACTGCGTGGTGGTCGGTACGCGATCCGGCAGCGCGACCCGGAGGCTGCTACGCGAGCCGGGTTCAACGGCGTACCGGCGTACCCCGTGAATCCGCGCTGGAAGGTCACTGGGTACTTCACGCCGTTCTCGGAGCCGGAGCGAGTCGAGGTGGCTACTGCTCGGCCGGACTTGCGGCAGCACGTCACTGCGGTCGGCACAGTCCACGTGGCGCTTGGCGATTCGGCGTACGAGCTGGTTGCTACTGCGGCGGGTGAGGGGCGGCTGAACTTGTCGTTCCATGACGAGACCAATGGGGTGGAGACGGCTCCTTGGCGCACTGTGACAACCGGTGTAGTGCAGGGCGATCGCAGTGTGGAGCTGGACTTCAACCGGACGATCAACCTGCCCTATGCGTTCACCGACTTCGGCACATGCCCTGCACCGGTGGCCGGCAACAACCTGGCGCTTCCCGTGACCGCGGGGGAGAAGGTGCCGCGGTGAAGTTCTGTACGTACACGCTGATCGACAACTCGCCGGACCCGATCAGCGGGCGACAGCTCACGACGTACGAGCGGTTCCAGCACGTGGTCCGGCAAGCGCAGTGGGCGGAGGAGCTGGGCTTCGACGCGTACGGCGTGGGGGAACGGCATGCGCAGCGGTTCATCTCGTCCTCGCCACCAGTGGTGCTCGCGTACATCGCAGCAGCCACTAGTCGGATCCGGCTGCTGACTACGGTGACTGTGTTGTCGCTGCTGGATCCGGTGCGGGTAGCGGAGGACTACGCGACGCTGGATCAGCTGTCGGGCGGTCGGCTCGACATCATCATCGGCAAGGGGAACGACCCGGACCAGAACGCGCTGTTCGGGTACGACCTGGACGGGCAGTGGGATCGGAACCGGGAGAAGTACGAGCTGCTGCGGCGGCTTCTGCTGGAGACGGACGTGACCTGGTCGGGTACGTATCGGCCTGACTTGGCTGGGGCGACTACACAGCCTCGGCCTTTTCAGCAGCTGGGGATACCGATCTGGCACGGCTCCGCTTCGTCTACCGAGTCCACGGAGCTGGCGGCGAAGTGGGGCGAGCCAGTGTTCTCGGCGAACGGGTTCCATCCGATGGCGAAGTACGCGGGGCTCATCGACCACTACCGCGAGCGCTGGGCGGCGTACGGGCGTGATCCGGCGGACGCTGTGGTCGGTGCCGGGTTCAACGGGCTCTATGTGAAGAAGACGTCCCAGGAGGCGGTGGACGGGTACCGGCCGATCTTCGACGCGTTCATGGATTCTCCGGGCGCCCGGCACAACCAGTTGCCGTTCTCGACGCTGGAGGAGTTCCTGGAGAACGGGTCGGTGCTGGTCGGGTCGCCCGAGCAGGTGATCGACAAGTTCGGGCGGTACCAGGAGGCGTTCGGGCATGAGCTGTCCGGCGTCTCGCTGGAGGTCGCGGGGTTGCCCGAGGACGAGAACCGGGCCAGCGTCGAGACCTTCGTCACAGAGGTCGTCCCGGTCCTGCGGGCGGCGTACCCGAGCCGGGTCTGGGCCGCCTGAAAACTGGTCGGAAGAGGGTCTGGGAACCGGTATGCTTCTCGGGTCGGAAGAGGGGGCCACAAGGCTCGGTCAGCTCGATTTCACATCGGGGTGGCAGACCGTGTAATCTCTCTCCTCGGTTCGCCCCTTTAGCTCAGTCGGCAGAGCGTCTCCATGGTAAGGAGAAGGTCTACGGTTCGATTCCGTAAAGGGGCTCTGAGAATCACCGTCCCATCCGGTTGTCCCGGGTGGGATGATGGACTCTCTGGCGGGGTAGCTCAGGTGGTTAGAGCACACGGCTCATAATCGTGGTGTCGCGGGTTCGACTCCCGCCCCCGCTACCCACCGAACGCAGTATCTCGAGAGTGCGATCACCCCAGTTGCGCACTCCTGACAAGAAGAGGCACCAGTGGCCAAGTCGACAGACGTCCGCCCGAAGATCACGCTTGCTTGCACGGTCTGCAAGGAGCGCAACTACATCACCAAGAAGAACCGGCGCAACGACCCGGACCGTCTTGAGCTGAAGAAGTACTGCGCCCGCTGCAACGACCACACCGACCACCGCGAAACCCGCTGACCCCAGCCGTTTCCGCTGGTCCACCCCAGCACCCCCGAAAGGGCCGCTCCACCCCGGAGCGGCCCTTTCGCTGTGCCCAGACACCACCGGCATCCGACTTGCCGGCCGTGGGCATCGACGCCGCACATGAGGCTGATGATCAGATCCACTTGTCCGGTCGACGGCGCTCGGCGCGCGAAGTACTCGGTCGTAAACCTTCTCCGGCAGCTGGGAACGCCGCAGCGCAGTCTCGTTGATGCTGAAGTAGCCGACGTCGGCAAAGCGCTTGTGCGGTCTCGGGTTGCCCGGCGGCATAGCCAGGATCACGTGCTGTTCAGGACGGACCTGCTTGACCGCACGAATCGCCGGTACGAAGTCGGAGTCAGCACTGATCAACAAAGTCAGGTCTGTCATCCCGCGTGCTGCGTCCGCGACCATCGCTACGGCGAGGGCGACGTCGGTCTCCTTCTCCTCATAGGACCGCACCTTGCGAGGACACCCGCACAACCAGTCTTGCGAACACTGCTTGCAGGGAGCCAGCTTCTTCGGCTTGAACCAGCCGAGTTGCAGGTCGAGCTTCGGACCACACTGGGACTTCAATGCCTCCAGGTAGTGCTGCTGCCTGGCTGATGCCTCAGGTTCGCTGCGCACCAAGGTTGTGTAGTACCGCACGACCGCTACCTCGTCCTCCGGCCGCAGGTGTTGCACCAGCTCGACGAGATCGAGCCAGAGATATCTGCGGGCGAACTTGTTCTTCATCCCGTAGTACAGGTTGAAGCCGTCGATGTATGCGGCAACCGATGCCATGGCGGATCCCCCAGGTCACGATCCGCCGGGGATGGCGAACTCGTGGTAAAGTCAACTCATCGAATGCCGGTTCGGCCGGCTGGAATGGCCCCCTCTCGAGGGGGCCGTTTTTTTGTGCGGCGAACCTTGGCGTGATCACTGTCGGTTATATCCCGCTCTACCGACAGTTCTCAAACGGTGAGGATGGGGCGGCCGGTTTCGTAGGCGTGGAGGCGGTGGGGGCGGGGGGTTAGGCAGCAGGAGCCGCAGACGGTGCCGGCGGCGGTTTGGCTGGTGTAGTAGAGGCAGCAGGTGTTGCGGAGGTAGACGAGTTTGCTGGCGGCTAGGGCGACGTCGCCCAGGCGGGAGAGGCCGGCGGGGGCTCGGGTGATGAAGGTTTCCCAGCGGTCCAGCAGGAACGACGGGTCGGTGGTGATCTCTTCGCGGGTGGCGGCGCAGAAGGCCATCGCGCAGCCGGCTGCCACGCCGCCGTGGAGTTGGCGGAGGCCGGCTCTGGTGCGGCGGTGGAGCTCGGCCGACAGTGGCAGCAGGTGCTGAGTCAGCACGACGTCGTACAAGGTTTCCAGGCCGCCGGGCAGGAAGCGGGCCGAGCGGATGGCGACGGACGCGATGCCGTGGCCGTCATGCGGACGGACCCAGAGATTCGACGGGCGGATGTCGAGGACGCGGCCTTCCAGGGCCCAGAGCAGCAGCGCGGTCGCGGGGGCACGGCCGGCGTAGAAGGACATCAGGCTGAGCGCGGCGGCGTGCGCGCTGACGTGTCCGCCGGCGTCGTTGTCGCGCTTGAGGAGTTCGGTCAGCTCGGGGCCGTCCGGTTCGAGGATCCGGTCCACCCGGAGCCAGTCCGGGCCGTCCGGTTCGCCGAGCTCCACGCCGTACCGAGGGGCGTACTGAGCCAGAGCGGCCACGCCCGCGCGTCCTGCCGTCACACATCCACCTTCCAAGTCAGATGAGTGGGTGGCGGCACTCGAGGAAACAGTCTGCCAGTAGGGTTACTGGCCATGACGATCGACGCCACGATGGTCGGCCGGAGCTACACGGCCGCCGAGTCCTATCAGGTCGGCCGGGAGAAGATCCGCGAGTTCGCCGAGGCGATCGGCGACCCCAACCCGGCGTACCGGGGAGCCGATGCCGTCGCGCCGCCGACGTTCGCGTTCGTGCTGAGCGCGCCCGCGCTGGATCTGCTGCTGGCGGATCCGGAGCTCGGGCTGCGGCTGGACCGGATCGTGCACGGCGCACAGAAGTTCAACTACGTCCGCCCGATCCGGGTCGGCGACGAGGTGGCCGCGACGGCGACCATCACCACCGTCCGCAAAGCAGGTGACGTCGAGGTGATCATGTACGAGACCGTCCTGACCGGCAGCGACGGTGAGCAGCTCGCCACCTCGACCGCGACCGTGTCCCACAACCGGGCGGACTCATGACCGCCGCCGAGGTGGGCACCGAGCTGCCGCCGCTGACCGTGACCGTGCGGCGCGACAACCTGGTCCGGTACGCCGGGGCAAGCGGCGACTTCAACCCGATCCACTGGAACGACCGGATGGCCGTGGCGCTCGGCCTGCCCGGCGTGATCGCGCACGGGATGCTCACGATGGCCTCCGCGGCCCGGGTCGTGACGGACTGGATCGACGATCCGGCCGACCTGATCGAGTACGGCGTACGGTTCACCAAGCCGGTCGTCGTCCCCGATGACGACAAGGGCGCGACCGTCACGTTCTCGGCGAAGGTGGACAAGGTCGCCGACGGCCGGGCCGAGATCGACATCACCGCGATCTGTGGCGACGAGAAGGTTCTCGGTCGCGCCCGGGCGGTAGTGCGCGTCTCGTGAAGACCGATGTGCGCCTGGCCGAGCTGACCACCCTGCGGGTCGGCGGGCCGGCCGATCGTCTGATCGAGGCGACCACCGAGGAAGAGCTGATCGCGGCCGTCCGGGATGCCGACGCGGCCGCCGAACCGGTGCTGCTGGTGTCGGGCGGCAGCAACATGGTGATCGCCGACGAGGGCTTCCGCGGCACGGTGATCAAGGTCGCCACCACCGGCATCCGGGTCGACGCCGATGCGTGCTCCGGTGCGATGATCCACGTCGCCGCCGGCGAGGACTGGGACGACGTCGTCCAGCGCGCGATCGCGGAGGAGTGGTCCGGGCTCGAGTCGATGTCCGGCATCCCCGGTCTGGCCGGTTCGACGCCGGTGCAGAACGTCGGCGCCTACGGGCACGAGGTGGCCGAGACGATCGCATCCGTCCGCGTCTGGGACCGGGTCGACAACGCAGTACGGACGATCTTCGCCGCCGACTGCGGCTTCAGCTACCGGACCTCACGCTTCAAGGAGGACCCCGCCCGGTACGCCGTACTCGACGTCGCCTTCCAACTGCCACTCGGTGACCTCTCCGCGCCGATCGGGTACGCCGAACTCGCGCGGGTACTCGATGTCGAGCAGGGCTCCCGGGCACCGATGACCGAAGTACGGGAAGCCGTGCTCGGGTTGCGGCGGAGCAAGGGGATGGTGCTCGACGAGGCGGACCACGACACGTGGAGCGCCGGGTCGTTCTTCACCAACCCGCTGCTGGACGCGACTGCCGACGTACCGGCTGGTGCGCCGCAATGGCCGCAGCCTGATGGTCGCGTGAAGACGAGCGCGGCCTGGCTGATCGAGCACGCCGGGGTCGCCAAGGGGTTCTCGATCGGCGGAGCCGCGGTGTCGTCGAAGCACACGCTGGCGCTGACCAACCGTGGTGACGCGACGGCGAAGGAGATCCTCGCGCTGGCGGCCCATGTCCGCGCCCAGGTCCACCAGGCCTTCGGGATCACCCTCGTCAACGAACCAGTACTGGTGAACTGCTCGCTCTGAGCTGACTCTTGGTGTAAAAGCCTTCACAGATCGTCAAGCGGTCCTCTAAGGTGCAAGCCACTCTCGGGGGAGAGGCTCGCGGGTATTACGGCCCGTGGGCGTGGGGCTATTGGGAGGACATCGCATGAACTTGCAGTTCAAGCGTGCCTTGGTGGGTATGTCGGCGGTGGCGCTCGTCGCCGCGGCCGCGAGCCAGGGAACCGCCGCTGTATCGGGTGCGAGCGACCAGATCACGCCGCAGCAGAAGAAGACACTGCAGGCCGGCATCCAGCTGGCACCGAAGAGCACCAAAGCACCGACAGCGACCGTGAACGGGAAGGAGGTCGCCCGGCCCAACCCGTACCTGGCGAACACCCCGGACGCGGCCGCGACCGACTGGTCGTACTGGCACAACCTGATGGATGCCAAGGGCAAGCAACGGGCCAAGTCGGCCGGGCTCGCCGCGGCCAAGACGAAGGCGGCCGGTAGGGCGCTGCCGTCGCCGATCCTGCACGACGAGGAGGAGCCGGACGCGATCTCGGGCTCCAACGACACCCAGGACTCCGCGGAGCGGGTGGCCGGCTTCGGGACCGGCGCCAAGGAGAACCCGCGGCTGCGGATCCTCGGCAGCATGCCCGACCTGACGCCGCCGCAGTTCGGGATCGGCACCGGCGACGAGGACAACGGGTCGATCCCGCTGGCCACCGAGACCGGTATCGGGACCGCCGGACGGCAGCAGATCCTCGCGACCGGCACCCTCGGCGACGGGCCGCACGGGACCGACGGGGACGACAGCAACGACTTCGACTTCTACAAGCTGACCGCCCCCGCCGGCCGGACGCTGAAGGTGAGCACCGAGGGCTCGGGTAGCACCGACACCGTGGTCGGCGTCTACAACGCGGCGGGCACCTTGATTGCTGCTGACGACGACAGTGGTGCCGGCGCCACTAGTCTGCTGACCTTCGACCTGCCGAGTGCGGGCGACTACTACGTCGTAGTGGCCGGCTACAGCCTGAACGGACCGTTCCCGACCGACCCGACCGACTCGGGTTCCGGCACCTTCGGAGCGCTCAAGGGCGACTACACGGTGACTATCGGCGCTGTCGTGGTCGACAAGGACTACTACGGCGTGAAGCTGAAGAAGGGCGATGTGCTCGGCGGCAGCGTCACCGGTGCGGCCTCGCGCCTCGTAGTACACAAGGTCGACGGTAGCCAGGCAGTCGGTTCCGAGCAGGACGCGTCGTCGCTGTACCCGGTGACGTCGCCGCTGCCGGGCGGTGGCAACGCGGTCTTCGCGTACGTCGCGGAGGAGGCGGGCTGGTACGCCGTGTCGGTGGAGAACGGGGTCGGATCGTACGACGCGACGCTCGAGGTCTACCGGTCGGGCGCCGAGCTGGACAAGAAGCAGCAGACGATCTTCCTCGACTTCGACGGAGCCCGGGTGAACACCGCGATCTTCGGTGGGCCCGGTGTCCGGCAACTGTCGCCGTTCAGCGCCTTCGTGGCCCGCTGGGGGCTGCCGAAGTCGGCGGAGAACGAGCTGATCACCAGGATCACCGCGACGGTGACCGAGAACATCAAGACCGATCTGATCGCCAAGGGCCTGAACTCGAACGTCGCCGTCAAGGTGCTGAACAGCCGCGACAGCGCGGACCCGTTCGGTCAGGAGAACGTGTCCCGGGTCGTCATCGGCGGCACCATCGCCGAGTCCGGGATCGACACGATCGGGATCGCGCAGACCATCGACCCGGGCAACTACGGGCACGAGGAAACCGCGCTGGCGTTGATGGACGTGTTGTCCGACCCGGCCAACGGATTCGGTGACCCGTCGATCAACAGCTACCTGACGCCCGCGAGCAACAAGATCAAGTTCATCTCGCAGGTGGTCGGCAATGTCGTCTCGCACGAGACGGGTCACTTCGTCGGCAGCTACCACGTCGACCAGTTCAACCCGACGTACAACCTGATGGACCAGGGCGGCAACTTCCCGTTGCTGTTCGGCGTGGGTCCGGACGGCATCGGCGGCACCGCCGACGACATCGACGTCGACTTCGGTGAAGACACCTACAACCCCAACGAGGGCTTCACCGGCACTGAAGACACGCTGAACAACACCGCTTGGGCCCTCTCCAAGCCCAAGGGATAAGAGCGTTGCGGCGTACTGCGGGCTTGGTCCTGCAGTACGCCGTACCGTCTGCTTGTGGGTATTCCAGGTGAGCGGCGGATGTGGCCGTTGTACGCGGCTGGGTTCACGACTGCGTTCGGGGCGCATGCGGTCGCTGCGAATCTGGGTGGGTTTTCCGACGATGCGGTGAAGTCGCTGTTGACGCTTGGCTTCCTGCTGGCGCTGTACGACGGCGCCGAGGTGGTGCTGAAGCCGGTGTTCGGCACGATTGCCGACCGGATCGGTGCCCGGCCGGTACTGCTGGCCGGGTTGGTCGGCTTCGCGGTCGCCTCCGGGGTGTATGTCGCAGCTGACAGCACGGGTTGGCTGTGGGTTGCGCGGCTGGGGCAAGGGGCTGCCGCGTCGGCCTTCTCGCCGGCGGCTTCTGCTTTGGTGGCGCGGTTGAACCCGGCAGCCACGCATGGGCGCGCGTTCGGCAGCTATGGGTTCTACAAGAGCATCGGCTACACGCTTGGGCCGCTGCTTGGCGGTGCGCTGGTGTGGCTGGGCGGGTTCAGGCTGCTGTTCGCGGTGATGACCGTGCTCGGGTTGGTGGTGGCAGGTTGGGTGCTGCTCGCCGTACCGGCTGTGCCGCCGTTGCCACGCACCCGGCAGACCGTTGTGGATCTGGCTCGCCGGATCACTGATCCGTTGTTTCTGCGGCCGACCGCTGCGCTTGCTGGGGCTACTGCGGCGCTGTCTGTCGGTGTCGGGTTCCTGCCGGTGACTGGCGCGGCAGCAGGACTGGGGACTGTGGCTACTGGTGCAGCTGTGTCTGTGCTTGCTCTGACGGCAGCACTCGTTCAGCCGCGTACCGGTCGAGCACTGGACGCAGGCCGGATCACCACGCGGGGTGGTTTGGCAATAGGTCTCCTCTTGGCAGCGGCCGGCCTGGGCTGCGCCACGCTGCCCGGGATCATCGGCGTCCTGCTGGCCGCAATACTGATCGGAACCGGCACCGGACTCATCACCCCACTAGGCTTCGCCGCCCTGGCCGCCTCAACCTCACCGGACCGCCTAGGCCAAACCATGGGCACAGCCGAACTCGGCCGAGAACTAGGAGACGCCGGCGGCCCCCTCCTGGTCGCAGCCATAGCCACAACAACAGCCCTCACCTACGGCTACGCAGCCCTAGCAGTACTCCTAGCCGCACTCCCCCTACTAGCCCTAACAACCGCCCGCCTCCGCAAACCCTGAGCAGAACCTGCCGAACCGGTCCGGCATGGAGCATGATTTTGCTTGCTCGGGGCAATAGCCTTTGAGAAGTGAACCCGGCAGCCATCCGGACGGTTGGTGAGCCGGGTTCTGCGCGTCTAGACACGATTCAGAACCCATTCTGCCCGGATCAACTGGCGCCATTCCCCACCCTTGGCCCAGGCCCAGACGATCGCGTCCGGAACCCACAGCATCAGATCCAGCTGTGGCGCGAGCAGTTCGTACTGCAGCGTCGCGGCGCACCCAAATCGCCGCACAGCCTGGGGGAGTTCCGTCGGCGGAGAAAGCTATTGTTTATGTTGAAAGCCCCGGTGGACCGCTGACTTCGGTCATGTCGCCGGGGCTCTGACGTTTCCTGAGCCCTGTGTTTCAGGTGAGGGTGAGGTTCTTGATCGGGGTCCATTCGTACATCTGGTGGTCTCGGTTGAGGTTGATGAGGGAGACGGCCGTGATGGTGGTGGTGGCGGTTGCGGCGGGTGCCTTCGCCAGCTGGTGGATGAGGGGGGCGATCGGGGCCGGGGTGTTCCAATAGCCCAACGAGACATGCGGGTTGAGCTGGGGGAGTTCGGGGATCGCGTCGGGGCCCCAGACGTCGCCGATGGCGGCTCGGAGACGGTCGCGGAGGTCTTGGAGCGGGGCGACGGGGGTCACCGGCAACTGCACGGTCTCGGGGTCTACGACGGCGGGGCCGATCGTTACCTTGAAGGGAGCTGAGCGGGCGAGCCGGGATTCGGCGGCGAGGACGATCTCGTCCAGGTCGGCGGCGGGGACGCGGTCGGCGAAACCTACGCCCTGCATGGTGAGGTGCAGCCACTGCGGCGGCACCGGGTCGATTCCTGGCAGGGCGGCCAGGACGTCGGCGTACGACGTGACGAGGCCTGTCACCGCAGGAGCGTCGGCGAACGTCAGGTGCCAGGTGTAGAAGGAACGGCCGGGGCGCCAGCCGGGCCGCCAGTACCAGTGGTCGCGAACCTCATCGATCATCGGTGACTCCAATCAGTCGGTCCGGCCGCGAGTCGGCGGCCGGGCGTCGTACGAACTCGCGAATGCCTTCGTGCATCGCCTGAGCCTTGTTCTCGTCCGCGTAGCGCTCACTCCGCAGCAGCGCCGCGATCTCGCTGACCCGGTGGATCAACGGACGCACCCTGTACTCCGGGGGGATCGCGAGCACCGGTCGCAGCGCCTCCACGGCGCCGTCCAGTTCGCCGACCTCCAGCCGCCCCTTCACCTGCTGCAGCCGGACCATCCGCTCGGACCCGTAGTTGCGCAGCGCGTGCGGTGCCGCCTCGAACAGGGCGACGCCGCGATCGGCGTGCTGCAGCGTGTACTTCGTCTCGCCGAGCGCCAGGTGAGCGTCGGACCACAGTCCCTCCGCGCGCTCCGGCGTACAGCGGAACGGTCCGCCGAGGTCGGCGACCGACGCGTTGACCGTGGTCCGCTTCGCGGCGTCCAGCGCCTCGCGGGCCTCGTCCAGCCGGCCGATCCGGCCCAGGTCGACCGCGGCCGCGCTCGCGAGGAACAGGGCCGACGTGCCCTCGGCGTACCGGAGTCCGTCCTGGGCGAACTCGGCCGCGCGGCTGAAGTCGTCCTGCCAGAACGCGGCGGTGTGCTGGGTGGCGCGGACCCAGGCCCGGAGTTCGTCGAAGTCGGCGGCTTCGGCGCAGGCCCAGGCGGTCCGGGTGTGGCTCTCGGCGATGTCCGGCCGGCCGAGATCGACCGACATCCAGCCGAGCAGGGTGATCGCCCAGCCGGCCGCGGCGTACAGGTCGCGGGTCTGCTGCGGCGGTTGCCGGCCGGACAGCAGCTTGAACGCGCGGTCGCGGACGGCCTTGGTGCGCTGGAAGAGCGGCTTGGTCGGCACCTTGAGGTAGCTCTGCGCGATCCGCTCGATGTCGGCGTGCAGTTGCTCGACGGTGAGCTCGCCGACGTTCGATTCCTCGGCCAGGGTGAGCAGCGAGATCGACTCGTCGCCTGCGTCGATCAGGTCGTCGGACAG
Organism: Kribbella sp. NPDC006257; assembly: GCF_040613535.1. Lineage (NCBI taxonomy): Bacteria > Bacillati > Actinomycetota > Actinomycetes > Propionibacteriales > Kribbellaceae > Kribbella > Kribbella sp. NPDC006257. Next base: position 149,721 of record NZ_JBEXSJ010000002.1, on the reverse strand, counting down.
CCCGGCCGTCGAGTACGGCGCCGGCTCGGGCTCCGGCTCCGGCTCCGGGTCGAGCGTGCCGCCCGGGTTCGGCGGGACGAAGCCCAGGTCGGCGTCGCTGCTGACGTTCAGCACCTGGCGCAGACCCGACCGGTACGCCGCGCCCGGCCAGCGCACGGCGCCCCGCTCGAGCTTCGCGATGTAGTGCCCGTCCAGTTCGTACTGCGTATCGGTGGTCTGCCACAACCAGAGGCAGACCGCCTCCGCAAGCTCCGCGCGGGACATGTATTCGCCCGGCGCACGCCGCGACGGGGTCCGCTCCCGGGCGGCTCGTAACAACCCATTGCCCTCTGACATGGCGGTAACTGTAGGTGCCCGAACACCCTTTGTGACGGTCAAAACATGCCTTGTGGACGAGCTGCCCCACGCTGCCCCGAGATGCCCCACGATGCCCCGGTTTTTCAACCCACATTAGTGTTTGGGGGGTGCCCGAAGAACCTTTCACCATCCTGCGTGCCGAGCTGTCTTTGTTCGATCGGGCCGAGGAAGCGTTCGCGCTGCTCGAGACTTTTCTGGAGGTCGGGCAACCTTGGATCAGTAGGGTGGATCTCGATCCGGCTCTGCTGGAGCTGCCGGACGAGATGACCGACGATCGGGTCGTCGTCCAAGGGCTGATCGACGCGATGCCGGCGACGGAGCCGAAGCGGCACTGGTGGTCGACGGCGTCCGGACGCGAGTACGACCTGAGCGACGAGCAGGCGCGCTGGGACTTCACCCGGCTCGCCTACTGCTCGATCCTGGCGACAGTCTGGGGCGACGGCACCACGTACTTCGAGGTCGCCGACCAGACCAGTGCCACCTACTGGCTGCCCGACTCCCTCAAAGCCGTGTACTTCGACGCCATCACCGCCAAGGGCTGGCAGATCCCTGCGCACTGGGCCGCCGCGATCCCGCAGTACAAGAAGCCCCGATGGAAGCGCTTCTAGAAGCTGGGCAGTTTCGCGAGTGAGGCCTGGATGTCGGCGTTGTCCCACGCGCGGTCCGTCATCGCGCCGGACAGATAGGCGTCGTACGCCGCCAGGTCGAGGTGCCCGTGTCCGCAGAGCGCGGTCAGGATGACCTTCTCCTCCCCGGACTCCTTGCAGCGCTCCGCTTCCTCGATCGCGGCGGCCAGCGCGTGCGTCGGCTCCGGTGCCGGCACGATCCCCTCGGTCCGGGCGAACAGCACGCCGGCCGCGAAGCAATCCGACTGGTTCTTCGCGATCGCCTCGATCTCGCCGGTCTCGTAGAGATGGCTGATCAGCGGGCTCATCCCGTGGTACCGCAGCCCGCCGGCGTGGATCGGGTCCGGCACGAAGTCGTGTCCGAGGGTGTGCATCTTCATCAGCGGCGTCATCCCGAGCGTGTCGCCGAAGTCGTAGGCGTACGTCCCCTGCGTCAGCGACGGGCACGCGGCCGGCTCGACAGCCCGTACGACGGGAGCCATCCGGCCGGCCCATTTCTCCCGCAGGAACGGGAACGCGAGTCCGCCGAAGTTCGACCCGCCACCGGTACAGCCGACCAGGACGTCCGGTGTCTCACCGACCATCGCGAGCTGGATCAGCGCTTCCTCGCCGATGATCGTCTGGTGCAGCAGGACGTGGTTGAGCACGCTCCCGAGCGCGTAGTGCACGTCGTCGGCCTGCACGGCCATCTCGACGGCCTCGGAGATCGCGATCCCGAGCGAACCGGTCGATGCCGGGTTGTCCGCCAGGATCTTGCGGCCCGCCTCGGTCAGCTCGGACGGGCTCGGGTGCACGGTCGCCCCGAACACCTCCATCATCGTCCGCCGATAAGGCTTCTGGTCGTACGACGCCCGCACCTGCCACACCTCACACTCCAGCCCGTACTGCGCGCACGCGAAGGCCAGCGCCGTTCCCCATTGGCCGGCGCCCGTCTCCGTGGTGAGCTTCCGGACACCCGACTTCGCGTTGTAGTACGCCTGCGGTACGGCGGTGTTCGGCTTGTGCGACCCGGCCGGTGATACACCCTCGTACTTGTAGTAGATCCGCGCCGGCGTATCGAGCGCCTTCTCCAACCGGTGCGCCCGGTAGAGCGGACTCGGCCGCCAGAGCCGATAGACATCGAGCACCTCGCCCGGGATGTCGATGTACTGCTCCTGCGACACCTCTTGCAGGATCAGGTCCATCGGGAACAGCGGCGCCAGATCGTCCGGCCCGACCGGCTGCCCGGTACCCGGGTGCAGCACCGGCGGCGGTGGCGTCGGCAGATCGTGCAGCACGTTGTACCAACGCGTCGGCAGCTCGTCCTCAGGCAGCAGGATCTTGGTCGGCATCATGCACGCAAAGTTAGGCCCGCTCCGAGCCCGCCGCAATGCCCTCGCCATGCACTCGCTGAGCACTCAGCATGCACTGGTCAGGAAGTCACCGTCGCGGCGTGATCGACGCCGAGCCACTCGTCGATCTCCGCGAGCAGTCCCTTCTGCACGTCGGCCGGCGCGGTCGACGCGAGCACCGAGCCCCGGGCCAGTTCGGCCAGCTCGGTGTCGTTGAAGCCGTGCACATTCCGCGCCGTCTCGTACTGTTCTGCGAGTCGCGAGCCGAACAGGAGCGGGTCGTCTGCGCCCAGGGCGATCCGTGCGCCCGAGTCGTACAGCTGGCGAAGCGGTACGTCCGCCGCGTGGTGGTAGACGCCCAGCGAAACGTTGGAGGCAGGACAGACCTCCAGCGCGACTCCAGCGTCGACCACACGCTTCAGCAGGTCAGGGTCCTCGACAGTGCGCACGCCATGCCCGATCCGGCCGGCTCCCAGCTCGTCCAGGCATGTCCGCACAGTCGCAGGCCCACAGAGCTCACCACCGTGCGGTACTGCGAGTAGGCCCGCGTTCCGCGCGATCCGGAAAGCCGGTGCGAACTCCGACGTCGTCCCGCGGCGCTCGTCGTTGGACAGCCCGAAGCCGACCACTCCACGGCCCGCGTACTGCGCCGCGAGGCGGGCGAGCGTCCGTGCGTCCAGGGGATGCCGCGTGCGATTAGCCGCGATCACCACCTGTACTCCGATCCCGGTGGAGGCAGCCGCATCGCGCGCGGCATCTAGGACCAGATCGGTGAATTCGGTGATCCCGCGGAACCTGCCGGCGTACCCGGACGGGTCCACCTGGATCTCTAGCCAGCGGGAGCCGTCGGCGCGGTCGTCCTCGGCTGCCTCACGGACCAAGCGGCGTACGTCGTCCTCGGTGCGTAGTACGGACCTGGCGATGTCGTAGAGGCGCTGGAAGCGGAACCACCCGCGCTCGTCGGCGGCGGACAGATCCGGCGGCCAGTCGGTGCGCAGTGCGTCCGGGAGCCGTACGCCGTGCTTGTCGGCCAGCTCGACCAGGGTCAGGTGCCGCATGGAGCCGGAGAAGTGCAGGTGCAGGTGGGTCTTCGGCAGCAGCCGCAGGTCCCGACTCGTCATTACAGAAGGTTACCGACGGATCCTCTCCTGACGAAACCGGCGGGTCCACCCGGCCCGAAACCGGGTGGACCGCCAGGATCAGCGGGAGACCTTGTAAGCCCTCGTGATCGTCTCCTGAACCGTGTTGCCCTTCGAGTCGGCCGCCTGCGCCCGGACCGACACGTACGTCGAGCCGTCGGGCACGTATACGACCGCTGCGAACTTCCCGCCTCCAGTGGAGCGCAGAGGAGCAGTCCGCCAGGTCTTGCCGTCATCGGTCGACGTCTGGACCTTCACGCCCTTCAACTGCCCGACCGGGGAGCCCTGCTGGGCCTCCGCAACGATCGGCAGCACGTGCGTCCGTCCCGCCTTCAGCTCATCACCCGGTAGGAACCGAATTGCCCACAACGGCAGGGCCGCCATACCCGCAGTGGTCGTCGACTTGAAGGTCCACGAAGTCTGCGTGGCGGTCGACAGGTCGAGTACGCCGGACCCCGCCGTCCGCACATCGAGGCGATAGTCCCCCGGACCCGCTGGTACGACGACCTCCGTGTCCTTGGGAGCTTGGAACGGATAGTCCAGCGAGGCCAGCTGCAGCCCGTTCCGGTAGAGGTCCATCGACCCGCGACCGGCGATCCCTTCGCCGTAGTGGCCATCCTTGTCCGCCTGGGGTGGCGTCAGGCCCATCGTGTCGCCGGTCCGTGAGACCCATGGCGAGTGCGCTGGGAGCGCCGGTCCGACCACAGCACGACCCCAGTTCTGGCGGTAGGTCCGGCCAGGCTGATAGGTGGACGGCGCCGAGTACAGGAACGCGGCCTCGGCGTCCCCGTTGGTGTAGATGAGGTAGCCGTCCCAGGTGACGTTCTCAGTCGTCACGTAGATCGAGGGCGTGGCCGGGAGGTGGCTGTACGGGTAGCCGTAGCCGGATCCACCCGACCGCACAGGACCTTCGCCATCGATCCCCCACACGGAGTCGGTGCCGCCTGCCTGGGCCGCAATGGTCGGCTTGACTGTGGCCAGATCACTCTGCCGGACAGCCTTCTGGACACCGTTGAAATACCCGTCCGGGTTCGTCCAGAGCAGGGCGAAGATGTACGGCGAGTTGTCGAAGAACTCTCCGCCCTCCGGATCAGGCCGGGCCCACTGGCTGGCTACCTTGCCGGTGACCTCCGGCACCGACGGGCCGAGTTGTGCTGTGAACAGCCGGACGGAGTCCAGCGTGCCGCCGATACCGCTGGACCAGCCGCCGTCCCCGATCGCCAGGCTGTAGGAGACCGTCGTGAACGCGTTGCGGGCAGCGGCTTCGGGCACGCTGATGGTGACCGGCTGAGCCTGCCGAGCGTCGACTGCGATGGTCTGGTCCGAGGTCAGGTCGAGCTTCGGCTGGACCAGGTTGCTGGACTCGGCCGCGTGCCGCTCGGTGCCGACGGTGGAGTCCAGCAGGTAGCGGCCCTTCGGCAACCGAACGTTGGTGACCCCGTCGTCCTCGGCGAAGTACCGGGGCCAGTCCTGAGTGTCCCGGTTGACGACGATGTCGAGGTAGTCCGCAGTAGCCGCACCGGTCCGGTCGAGGTGCTTGATGGTGAGGTCGTAGCTCTCCTGCTCGCGCTCGACGGACAGTGTGGTGGTCAGCGTCGCAGGCCCGGCCTTGGCGACCAGGCTCCCGGCGTACCGGCCGTCCGGTCCGGCGAAGTTCGTGTTCGAGGTGACAACGACGTCGGCCGTCCCATGAGCGGGCACGCTGAGGGTCGAGGCGCTGAGCCGTACTGCGTTCGCCGGCGCGGGCTTGCCGTCCGGGCCGGTGAAGGACGCGGTCAGGTCGAGGGAGACCGCCGCCGCCGTCGGGTTGGTGTAGGTGATTTCCTTGCTCTGGGCAACATCGTCGGTATGCGGCCAGCGCTGCGCGTCGAACGCCAGCGCACCGTTGTCCGAGGTCACCGGCAGCTTCGTGGCGGCCGCTACGTCGATCCGGCCGCGACCCTGGGCTTCCACCGGTACGCCGGCCGCCGGGATCGCGGTGCCCATCAGAGCAGCCTTCAGCTGGGGCGCCTTCCAGTCGGGATGCTGCTGGGCCAGCAAGGCGGCGGCACCGGCGACGTGCGGCGTCGCCATCGACGTACCACTCAAGCGCAGGTAGCTGGTGCCGACCGGGTCGCCGATCTGGCTGTTCGACGCCTTCGCGGCGACGATGTCGACGCCCGGCGCGGTCACGTCCGGCTTCGGTGCGCCGTCATCGACCGTCGGACCGCGGCTGGAGAATTCCGCGAGCCGATCGTCGCGGTCGACGGCGCCGACGGTGAGCGCCGCCGCGGCGCTCCCCGGCGAGCCGACGGTCCCCTCGTACGGGCCGTCGTTGCCAGCGGCAACGACAAAGAGCGTTCCGTACTGCGTACTCAGGCTGTTCACGGCTTGCTCGAGCGGGTCGATCCCCGGTCCGTCATAGCCGCCGAAACTCAGGTTGATCACCTTCGCGCCCTGCTGGACGGCCCAGTCCATGCCGGCCAGGACCCACGAGTCGGAGCAACCGTCGTACACGCAGACCTTGCCGGACAGCAGGTCCGCGTCGGGTGCTACGCCCTTGTACTTGCCGTCCGACGCGGCAGCCGAACCACCGACGATCGAGGCCACATGAGTCGCGTGACCGCTCGCGTCCTCCGGGCCTTCCGGGGTGAAGTTCGCCGACTGCAGCCGCCCGGCGAAGTCGGGATGGGCCGCGTCGACACCACTGTCCAGTACCGCGACCTTCACGCCGCGACCGGTGTAGCCGGCGGCCCAGGCCTCGGGAGCGCCGATCTGCGGGACGCTGTGGTCCAGCAGCAGCTTGCGCCGGCCGTCGAGCCAGATCTTGTCGATCCCACTGGCCGCCTTGCGAGCGCTGGTCAAGGAGCTGAAGAGCTCGGGGAGTTCGGCGGTGGGGATCCGGGCGGCCCGGCCGTTGATCGCCGGGAGTTCGCGCTCGGCGGTGGCGCCGGAGTCGCGCAACGTCGCCGACGCGGCGGCCGGCGTACCGGCGTACGTGATGATCAGGGGGAGGCTCTCGGGGGAGCCGGCGGCGAGCAGTTCGGTGACGTCGAACAGCCGCGGATCGAGGCGCTTGCTGCCGAGCAGCCTGAGGGCATCGGAAGGGACGACGGACAACCGGCCGCCGGATCGGTGGGTGCTGAACCGCACCTGCTCGCGCCCGGGGCCGGGGATCGTCTGGACCTGCTGCTGATCGGCGGAGACGCGGACCCGGTCGCCGGTGATCAGGGTGACCTCGTGAGCCGACGGCGTGGCCGGCTTCGGGTGTTGGGTGGCCGCGGGAGCGGGAACTGCGGCGGCCGCGCCGAGAACCATGGCGAGCAGCGCCGCACCGAGCGGCCGCAGCGTTCGGGTGATAGGTCTCATACTCACCCGACGCTCGGCCGGTCGGCTCCGTTACAGGGCAGCCGACACTTCGAAGTACTGCGAAATGTCAGCCCAGCAGCTTCTGGATGCGGGAGACGCCTTCGACCAGGTCGTCGTCGCCGAGGGCGTAGGACAGCCGCAGGTAGCCGGGGGCGCCGAAGGCCTCACCCGGTACGACGGCGACCTCGGCCTCGTCCAGGATGATCTCGGCCAGCTCGGTGGAGCTGTTCGGCGTACGGCCGTTGATCTCGCGGCCGAAGACACCCTTCACCGACGGGTAGGCGTAGAACGCGCCGGTCGGCTCGGGACATTCGACGCCGGGGATCTCGTTGAGCATCGAGACCATCAGCTTGCGGCGCCGGTCGAACGCGACCTTCATCTCGTCGACCGCGGTCAGGTCACCGGAGACCGCGGCGATCGCGGCCCGCTGGGCGACGTTGCAGACGTTCGAGGTCTGGTGCGACTGCAGGTTGGTGGCCGCCTTGATGACGTCCTTCGGGCCGATCATCCAGCCGACCCGCCAGCCGGTCATCGCGTAGGTCTTGGCGACGCCGTTCAGCACGATGGTGCGGTCGGCGAGCTCCGGTACGACGACCGGGATCGAGGTCGCCTTCGTGTCGCCGTACGTCAGGTGCTCGTAGATCTCGTCGGTGATCACCCAGATGTCGTGCTCGAGCGCCCAGCGGCCGATCGCCTCGATCGCCTCCGGGGTGTCCACCGCGCCGGTCGGGTTCGACGGGGAGCAGAACAGCAGCGCCTTGGTCTTCTCGGTCCGGGCGGCCTCGAGCTGCTCGACGGTGACCAGGTAGTTCTGCGTCTCGTCGGCGAGCACCTCGACCGGTACGCCGCCGGCCAGCAGGATCGTCTCCGGGTAGGTGGTCCAGTACGGCGCCGGCAGCAGCACCTCGTCGCCCGGGTCGAGCAGCGTCGCGAAGGTGTTGTAGACCGCGTGCTTGCCGCCGTTGGTGACCAGGACCTGCGAGGCCTCGACCTCGTAGCCGGAATCCCGCTTCGTCTTCTCGACGATGGCCTGCTTCAGCTCCGGCAGACCGCCGGCCGGGCTGTAGCGGTGGTTCTTCGGATCGCGGGCCGCCTCGACGGCGGCCTCGACGATGTAGTCCGGGGTGGGGAAGTCCGGTTCGCCGGCGCCGAAGCCGATCACCGGCCGGCCGGCCGCCTTGAGCGCCTTCGCCTTCGCGTCCACCGCGAGCGTGGCCGATTCACTGATTGCACCGATCCGTGCAGAAATACGGGAGACCATGGCGCCCATCCTGGCACTGGCGGCCCGCCGGCAGCACCTCGGTATCGCCTGGTGGCCGCCGGGGTCTTCCGGGCCGGTCCCGGAACTCCGGCCGACCCCGCGCCGTTGTCGGGTGGTGGAGACGGTATGGTTCTGCCCGCGGTACGGCGTCCGGCACAGGGCGTGGCGGGCGCTCGGTGCCTCACCTGACCTCAGTTCGACCAGGTGGCCCCGACCCCGTACACTCTTCTAGTCCGGGCGTTGATGGCCCTGATCCGGCATGCCCTGGATCAGGTCCGGTGGCGTCTGGGAAGCAGTACCAGATTTGCAGAGGGCACTAGCTCAACTGGCAGAGCATCGGTCTCCAAAACCGAAGGTTGGGGGTTCAAGTCCCTCGTGCCCTGCAAATCCTGACCGGCGCAGGGCCGGCCAGGGACGCCGCTAGCGAAAGAGGTAGGTCGTGACGGAGACGCGCACCCCGGCACCGTCCGGCGCCGGCAAGCCGGCGGAGAGCAAGTCGGGCAACCGGCTGCTGCGCTTCTATCGCCAGGTCGTCGCCGAGCTCCGCAAGGTGGTCTGGCCGACCCGCAAGCAGCTGTCCACCTACTTCATGGTCGTGCTGACCTTCGTGGTGTTCGTCATCGCGATCGTGTCCGTGCTCGACCTGGTCTTCGGCTGGGCGATGTTCAAGATCTTCGGCTGATCGGCACTTCGATCGACCGGCACCAGCCTGACTCACCCCCGATGCACAGATGACGGAGTACAACGTGTCCGACCAGCGCGACGACGAGGTCCTCGAGGTAGAGGACGAGTTCGACGTATCCGCTGACGCCGTCGACCTCGGCTTCGACCTGGACGACGAGGACGACGACGACCTGTTCGCCGACCTCGACGTCGAGGTGGCCGACGACGACGAGGACGACGACGTCGACCTCGAAGCCGACAGTGAGTACTCCGCCGACGACGAGGCCGAGGACGGCGCCGCGGAGTCCGACGACTCCGACGACGAGCCGGTCGTGGTCGTCGCGGCCGCCGACGCCGCGGAGGACGACGAGGTGGTCACCGCCGCCGACGTCGACGACGCCGCCGAAGAGCTGGCCGAGGAGACCGCCGAGGTCGCGCCGGACGACACCGAGGAGCCCGCCGTCGCACCCGACGCGGTCGTCTTCTCGAGCGCCGACTCCGACTCCGCCTCCGACGAGTCCGACGACGATGACGACGATGACGACGAAGAAGAAGCCGAGGAAGAAGCGGTGCCGGCCGAGCCGGTCGACCCGCTGGAGGAGCTGCGCAACACGCTGCGCTCCCAGATCGGCGACTGGTACGTGGTGCACACGTACTCAGGGATGGAGAACCGGGTCAAGGGCAACCTGGAGAACCGGATCAACTCCCTGAACATGGAGGACTACATCTTCGAGATCATCGTGCCGACCGAAGAGGTCGCCGAGATCAAGAACGGGCAGCGCCGGATGGTCAAGCGCACCGTGCTCCCCGGCTACGTGCTGGTCCGGATGGACCTCACGGACGAGTCCTGGTCGACCGTGCGGCACACGCCGTCGGTGACCGGCTTCGTCGGGAACAGCCAGAAGCCCGTCCCGCTCAGCCTCGAAGAGGTCGAGAAGATGCTTGCTCCGGCCGTCGTGGCGGCGGCCGAGGCGGCGGCAGCCGAGACCGGTGCCGCACCCACCAAGACCGCGGCCAAGAAGAAGGTCGAGGTCGCCGACTTCGGCGTCGGCGACTCGGTCATGGTGGTCGACGGGCCGTTCGCGACCCTGCACGCCACGATCACGGAGATCAATGCCGACGCCCAGCGGATCAAGGCGCTGGTGGAGATCTTCGGCCGGGAGACCCCGGTGGAACTCAGCTTCAGCCAGATCCAGAAAGTCTAAGGACCCGAGAGAATGCCTCCCAAGAAGAAGATCGCTGCCCTCGTGAAGGTGCAGCTCCAGGCCGGTGCCGCGACGCCTGCCCCGCCGGTCGGTACCGCGCTCGGTCCGCACGGCGTCAACATCATGGAGTTCTGCAAGGCGTACAACGCCCAGACGGAATCCATGCGTGGCAACGTCGTGCCGGTCGAGATCACCATCTACGAAGACCGCTCCTTCACGTTCATCACCAAGACGCCGCCGGCGCCGGAGATGATCAAGAAGGCCGCGGGCCTGCAGAAGGGTTCGGCCGTCCCGCAGAAGGACAAGGTCGGCAAGATCACCGCCGACCAGGTCCGCGAGATCGCCACCACCAAGATGCCGGACCTGAATGCGCGCGACATCGACGCCGCGATGAAGATCATCGAGGGCACCGCGCGCTCGATGGGCGTCGTCGTCGAGAAGTAACACCCCCCAGTACGACGTAACTGCAGTTGTGGCAGGGCGAAGCGCCGCCCGTGACACCACATCCCAGAGAGGAACAACATGACTCAGCGCAGCAAGAGCTACCGCGCCATCGCGGAGAAGATCGACTTCGACAAGCTGTACACGCCGCTGGAGGCCATCAAGCTGGCCAAGGAAGCGGCGGCCGGCAAGAAGCTGAACTCCACCGTCGACGTCGCGATGCGCCTCGGGGTCGACCCCCGCAAGGCCGACCAGATGGTGCGCGGCACCGTCATCCTTCCGCACGGTACGGGCAAGACGGCTCGGGTCCTCGTCTTCGCCACCGGTGAGAAGGCCGAGGCCGCCAAGGCCGCCGGCGCCGACTACGTCGGTGACGACGACCTGATCAAGAAGGTGACCGACGGCTGGCTGGACTTCGACGCCGTCGTCGCCACGCCTGACCTGATGGGCAAGGTCGGCCGGCTCGGCCGGGTGCTCGGACCGCGTGGTCTGATGCCTAACCCGAAGACCGGCACGGTCACCCCGGACGTGACGAAGGCTGTCAACGAGATCAAGGGTGGCAAGATCGAGTTCCGGGTCGACCGGCACGCGAACCTGCACTTCATCATCGGCAAGGCGTCGTTCGACGATGCCCAGCTGGTGGAGAACTACGGCGCCGCACTGGAGGAGATTCTCCGGCTGAAGCCCTCCAGCTCCAAGGGCCGGTACATCCGCAAGACGGTCTTCTCGACCACGATGGGCCCGGGCGTCCAGGTTGACCCCAGCATCACCCGCAACCTGCTCGAGGACCCGGCCGAGGTCTGATCCTCATCGGCTGAGCACTGACAGAAGGGCCCCGGTCCCTAACGGACCGGGGCCTTTCTGCGTTCAGCTTTCTCTCGGCAGACCAGGCGGAGCGGCCGGTCGGCCGTTTGGACGGTCCACCCGTCGGCATGCCGTTCCAGCACCGTGCCCGCCTTGTGCGTGCACCTTTCATCCGGCCATCCCGCTAGCACCTGAGCCCTCGTCTTTCCACCACTAACCGGTACGCCGTACGTGGCGACCACCTCGCGCAGGCCCACCCCGGGGATCTCGGCCCGCGCTTGCGGTGCGACCACATTGAGCGCAGCGACCTTCCGGCGTACGACGTGAGCCGGCTCGGTCAGGTTAACGAGCATCTCCGCCGAGGTGAAGAACGGCGCTTCGGTCGCCTCGGCCAGGTTCTGCCACAGCCCGGGTTCACCCGCGACCGCCCGCGGTACGGCGAAGTCCAGGCATTCACCGAGCATCTCCTGCCACACCTTGAACAGCGCCGGCCCGTTCAGGTCGTCCGGCAGCGGCCGGGTCCGCTGAGCCAGGATCGCGCCGGTGTCGAACTCGGCCGCGGTCCGGTGCACGGTCACCGCGACCTGGTCGTCACCTTCGTAGATCAGCCGGGCCGGGTTCGGTCCGCGCCCGATCGGAAGCGCTGACGGATGGCAGTTGATCGCACCGTACTTCGGGATGTCGAGTATCTCGGCCGGGATCAACCGCGGGAACGCGGCCGAGATGACGAGATCAGGCGCAACCGTCGCGATCACCGACGCGGCGACCGTGCGGAGCTTGCTGGTGATCAGGATGTTGGCGCTGGCCGGCAACCCCAGCACCAGCGGGTTCCCGTCGTACCGCTGACCCGCCTCGACCGGCGGCGAGACGACCAGCACGATCTCGTGACCGTGCCGGGCCGCCCAGTCGGCGGCCACCTGGTAGCCGCCCAGGAACGAGGTGAGGACGACGATGCGAAGTGTCATGTCAGGCATTACGGTTCGCCCGCGTGATCCGGTTTCAGCGCTCGACCAGATCGGGCGAGAGCGAGGCCAGCTCCGGTACGCCGATCAGGCGCATCGCGTGCTCGAGTTCGACCCCGAGATCGCCGATAAGCCGGGTGACGCCGGCCGAGCCGCTGACCGTAAGAGCCCAGAGCGCCGGCCGGCCGACGAAGATCGCTCGGGCACCGAGAGCCAGGGCGGCCAGGACGTGTTCTCCGCGCCGGATGCCGCCGTCGACGTACAACTCGGTACTGGAACCCGAGAGCGCCTCCGCGACCTCGGGAAGTGCCCGGGCGGTCGAGATCGCACCGTCGAGTTGGCGGCCGCCGTGGTTCGACACGATCACCCCGGCCGCGCCCGCATCGGCGCAACGCTTGGCGTCGTCACCGCGCAGTACGCCCTTGACCACGACGGGGAGGCCGGTCCGCTCGGCGAGCCAGCCGATGACGTCCGGCGTAAGGTCGTCCGCCTTGCCGAGGTCGTCGGCTTCGTACTCGTCCTCATCGAGGTTGGCCAGCAGGTGCTCGGGCGGAATCACCTCCCAGATGGTCGGCCCGTCGTCCTCCTTCCGCCCGACGACCGGTGTATCAGCAGTCAGTACTACGGCACGCGCGCCGCCCTCGACCGCCTTGTCGAGCATCTTGAGCGTCACGTCGCGGTTCTTCACCACGTAGATCTGCAACCACCAGGGTGCGCCGACCGCGCCGATGTCGGCGAACGTCGTACCGGCGTTGCTGGAGACGCCGAGGAGGGAGTTCGCTGCTGCGACTCCTTCGGCCATCGCCCTTTCACCGGCTGGATCGGCCTGCCGCTGGAGGGTGGTCGGGGCCACCATGACCGGCACGTCGAGCGGGGTGCCGAGCACCGTCGTACGGAGGTCGACAGCCGAGACGTCGGTGAGGATGTGCGGGCGGAAGCGGTAGGAGCCCCAGGCCGCCACCGCTTCGCCGGCGGTGATGCCGCCGGCCGATCCCTGCCGGAAATACCGGTGGACGGGCTCGGGCAGCTTCTCGGCGGCGGCCGCTTCCAGGGTGTCGATCCATCGCATGCTCTTGATCGTGCCACCGCTGCGGGGCTCGGTGTGGCGAGCCGCGGCCGAAATGCCCGGGCGGCGGGTGGATCGTGCCCGGTAGAGTAGTGGCATGCAGTTGTCTGGGCAGCGATTTCTCCGCCCCGGCCGGCACAGTGGTGCCGACGGGGTGAGTCGCTGCTGCGCTCTCTCCTGAGGTGACCGCGGCCGGTCGGGGTGTCTTCTCCCTCAACCGCTGCTCACCTCTGGAGTTTTGCCATGTCTGTACTACGTGCCGAAGAACTGCACGCTGCCTTGTCCCTGCGCGATCTTGCTGATCCTGCTCAAGGGCCCCATGCGATCCAGCTGATCGTTGACTCTCTGCGTACTGCGCTGAGCTCTGCTTGGCCGTATACCGAGATCTGGACCCGCCGGGATCATCCTGTGGTCTCGCTCGCCGACAACTACGACAACCTCGGGTACGCCGCCGATGCGGTGACTCGCGAGGAGCGTTACACCCGCTATGCCTCTGCTACTGAGGTGTTGCGGAGCCACACGTCCGCGATGATTCCGCCGGCACTTCGCTCGTTGGCTGAGTCGTCGGCTTCCGATGTGCTGATGGTTTGTGCGGGGATCTGTTACCGCCGCGATTCGGTCGACTGGCAGCACACCGGTACGCCACATCAACTCGACCTCTGGCGGATCAGCCGCAACGTGTCGCTCGGGGAGGCGGAGTTGGAGGAGATGATCGCGCTCCTCGTCTCGACCGTGCTGCCCGGGCAGACCTATCGCACGGTGCCGGCGGTGCATCCGTACACGATCCACGGTCGCCAGATCGACGTCCTGCTGGACGATCAGTGGATCGAGATCAGCGAATGTGGCGTCGCGGCTCCTGCCGTACTCCGGCGCGCGGGACTCGACGATCGCTGGACCGGCCTGGCGATGGGGCCTGGTCTCGACCGGCTGTTGATGCTCCGCAAGGGGATCCGCGACATTCGGTTGCTCCGGGCAACGGATCCGCGGGTCGCGCGGCAGATGCTGGATCTCTCGCCGTACAAGGCTGTCTCGTCGATGCCACCGGTGCGACGCGATCTCTCGCTGGTGGTGGGTGCTGCTACCGATATCTCCGACGAGGCGCTGGGCGACCGGGTTCGTCTGGCATTGGGTGCCGATGAAGACGCCGTGGAACTTCTGGAGGTGCTCAGCGAGACGTCGTACGAGGATCTGCCGGAGAGCGCACGCAACCGGCTCCAGCTGCGACCAGGTCAACGCAACGTCCTGGTCCGCCTGATCCTCAGATCTCTGGATCGAACCCTCACCGACCACGAGGCGAACCTCCTCCGCGACAGGGTCTACTCAGCCCTCCACGAAGGCGTGGTCCCGGAACTGATCGTCCACTGAGCAAGCTCAACGGTTTCTCAGGGCGCGGCTGGCAACGACGAAGGCGCAGATTGCCAGCGGGACCTCCAGCAGGACGGCTTCGGTGAGGGAGAGAGTGTGGTCGAGGCCGGGACCCGAAGTACTGACGTCGAACCAGGCGTCGGCGAGAAGCAGGGTCCCGGCAGCGGCCGCACTCAGCGCGGCACGGATGTCCTGCTTGTGCAGCAGGTACGCCGTGAACGCGGCCGCGATCGCCGTCCCGCAGTCCAGCCCGATCCAGGCGAGCTTCCAGTGATTCGCCTGGTAGGTGGACGGCAGCGTGGCCGCGAGGATCAGGCACCAGGGAAGGAGCACCGCTGCGACTCCGGCGGCCACCAGAACTGCGATACCGCCGGGGGAGCGCCGCGGGCGGACGCGTCCGTCGAGGCGCCCCTCGGCCAGGTAGTCGTCCAGAGCCTCGGCCACGCGGTCGTCGATCGCGTCGCCCAGTGCGTCGGGCAGCCGAGCGGGAAGGAAGCTTTCGGGCTGCGAAACCGGCCGGTCCGGGAAGGTCGTCGTCATGCCTTTGAGACTCCCGAAATCCGGCCCCGAACACAGTCAGGCCAACCCACGAAGACGATGGGGGGATAACCCCCGGTCGCTTCGGTGGTTTCCCTCATCCCGCCCGCCCCATCGGCCCCGTAGGTTGTTGCCTGCGGCCAGCACCAGGCGGCCGGACACAGAAGGAGGTGCTGCGGAGTGGCGACCACCACCGTGAACCCGGTTCCCCGCGCACCCTGGCGGCTCTGGCGTTCGCCGTACCTGTGGCTGGCCACTGTTCACCTGCTCGGCGACGGCGTCGTCGTCCTGGTCGTGGGGCTGCTGGTCCTGCTGATGCTGATCGTGGCCGCGCTCGCCCTGCCGCTGGCCTACCTTGGCATTCCGTTGACGGTCGGCGCGACCAGGGTCGTGTACGCCGCCGCCGGCTGGGAGCGCGCCAGGGCCGCGATCACTCGCGGCCAGCTGATTCCGCCGTTGCTGCCACCGGCTCGCACCGGGGCAGCGGCCAAGGATGCTCGGGCAGCCCTCGTCGACCGTGCGCTGTGGCGGCAGTTCGGGTACTTCGTCGTGCTGTTCGGCATGGCTTGCGTCGGCATCCCGGCGATCGTGCTGGCCTGGTCCGTGCCGCCGGTGCTGATCGCGTTGCCGTTCTATTACTCGGGCTGGGCGGCTCAACGGTCTCAGCTGGGACCGTTCGTGATCGACAGCATCACCAAGGCTTGCGTGGCCGGAGCGCTCGCCCTCGTCTTCCTGCTGGTGCTGTCACCGCTGATGATCCGCGGGCTGTCCGCGGTCGACGGCATCCTGGCCCGCAACCTGCTCGGCGCCTCGGCAACGGGCGCGCTGGTCAAGCGGGTCGATCAGCTCGTGGAGAGCCGGCAACAGGTGGTCGACTCGGTCGAGGCCGAGCGGCGCCGGATGGAGCGCGACCTGCACGACGGGGCTCAGCAACGGCTGGTCTCGCTGGCGATGACGCTGGGCCGGGCGCGGAGCCGGATCGGCGATTCCGATCCGGCGGTCAAGGGGCTGATCGAGGAGGCGCACGCCGAGGCGATGCAGGCGATCACCGAACTGCGCGACCTCACCCGCGGGCTGCATCCGCCGGTGCTGACCGACCGCGGGCTCGATGCGGCGATCTCCGCGGTGGCCGCGCGGGCGCCGCTGCCGGTGCGGGTCGACGTCCGGGTCGACCCCAGGCCGTCGCTGACCATCGAATCGATCGTGTACTTCGTCGTCACCGAGTCCCTCACGAACATCGCGAAGCACGCCCAGGCCGCCCGGGCCGCGGTCCGGATCACCCGGGTCGGCGACCGCCTGCGGCTCGTGGTGACCGACGACGGCCGCGGTGGTGCCGACCCGGCGCTGGGCACGGGCCTGCAAGGTCTGATCGATCGCGTGTCGGGTGTGGACGGAGATTTCTCGGTGGTCAGTCCGATCGGCGGGCCGACCGTGCTGACGGTGGAGGTGCCATGCGGGTCGTGATCGCCGAGGATTCGGTGCTGCTGCGGGAGGGGATCGTCCGGCTGCTCGAGGAGCAGGACTGCGAGGTGGTGGCCGCCGTCGGCGACGCCGGCCAGCTGCTCAAAGCGGTGGACGAGCACGATCCGGATGTCTGCGTCGTCGACGTACGGATGCCACCGACCTTCACCGACGAGGGGCTGCGGGCGGCGCTGGTGATCCGGGAGCGGTCGCCGCAGATCGGGGTGCTCGTGCTCTCGCAGTACGTCGAGGAGCGGTATGCGAGCGAACTGATCGGCAACAACCCGGGCGGAGTCGGTTATCTGCTGAAGGACCGGGTCGGCGACGTCGACCAGTTCATCGACGGATTGCGCCGCGTCGCCGCGGGAGGCGCCGCGCTCGATCCGGAGGTCATCTCGCAACTGCTGGTGCGCTCCCGGAAGGCGGATCCGTTGGCCGTGCTGAGTCCCCGCGAGCAGGACGTACTGCGCGCGATGGCCGAAGGCCGCTCCAACACGGGCATCGCCAAGCAGCTCGTGGTCGGCGAGGGGGCGATCGAGAAGCACATCAGCAACATCTTCGCCAAGCTCGGCCTGGCCGCGGCCGACGGCGAGCACCGGCGGGTCCTGGCCGTTCTCAAGTTCCTGGAGTCGTGATGACGAAGGCACAGTGGAGAATGCTGCAACTGGGGCTGATCCCGGTGCTCGCTCTGGTTCTCGGCGGTGCCGCGGTCACGGTCTCGGTGATCCGCGGCAAGCTCGACTACAAGTACGCGACGACCTACGACCAGCCGATCGACGCGGTGACCATCACGGCGAACGTGGTGGTCGCCGTCACTCGCAGCACCGACGGCAAGGTGCACATCGCGCTGAGTGGGACCTACACGGCCGGTCAGCCGACGATCGCCGTACGGAAGCCGGCCCCGGCGTCGCGCGAGCTGGAGATCGGCGCGGACTGCGAAGGATCCGATTGCCGTCTCGCCCTTGCCGTCGAGTTGCCGAGCGCCACCCGGCTGTCCGTCAGCGCCTCAGGGACGTCGGTCGAACTGCGTCAGTTGACCGGCGACATCCAGGTCACTGCCGACAACGGCTCGGTGAACGGGACACGCCTGGGCAGCGCCTCGGTCTCGGTCAGCGCGCAGAGCGGCTCGGTGGATCTCGCGTTCGACCGGGCACCGGCCAACGTCGAGGTGACCAGCAGCAACGGTTCCATCGAGGTGCTGGTGCCCCGGACAGCGACGTACGCGATCGACGCCGCCGCTGACTCCGGCTCCACCCAGCTCAATGTGAACAACGATCTGAGTTCGCCCAACCGGCTCCACCTTCGCAGCAGCAACGGCAGCATCACCGTCGACCCCAGGTGACGAGAGCTGGGCTCAGATGATCGCCCAGAGCAACGACGCCATCCCGAAACCGACCAGAGACAGGACGGTTTCCAGCACCGACCAGGTCAGCAGGGTCTCCTTGACCGTCATGTTGAAGTACTTGGCGACGATCCAGAAACCGCCGTCGTTGACGTGACTGAGGATGATGGAGCCGGCACAGATGGCGGCGGCGATCAGCGCCAGGTGGGCCTGTGAATAATGATCGGCAGTGAGCAACGGCCCGACGATCCCACCGGTGGTGACGATGGCGACGGTCGCCGAACCCTGCGCGATCCGCAGGCCACAAGAGATGACGTAGGCGAGCAACAACACCGGCAGTCCCGCACTCGACAGGCTCTTGGCGAGGGCGGCGCCGACGCCGGTTGCCGAGATGACTGCGCCGAAGAAGGCACCGGCACCGACGACAAGCAAGATCATGCCGACCGGCTTGAGTGAGTTGCTGGAGAGCTCGCTGAACTCGGCGTTCGTCATGCCGCGGCGTACGCCGAGCAGGTAGTACGCCAGCAGTACGGCGAGAAGCAGGGCGACGGCCGGGTTGCCCAGGAAGGTCAGCACGCTCAGGAGATCCCGATGCGGGTCGAGGATCAGCGTGCCGAAGGTCGCACCGAGAATCAGGACCAGTGGCAGCAGGATCACCGCCAGCACCAGGCCGAGCGGCGGTTCGGGCTTCTCGACATCGTCCTGAGCCTTCTCGGCGATGATGAACTCATCCGGTACCGAGATCGGAACGCGAGGCGCGATGTAGAGCGGCCAGAGGATGCCGGCTACTGCGAAGGCGGGGAGACCGCAGGCGAGGCCGATGATGATCAGCCAGCCCATGTCGACATGCAGCAACCCGGCGACAGCTGTCGGACCAGGGTGCGGCGGCAGGAACGCGTGCGTCATCGACAGACCCGCAAGCACCGGCAGCGCGTAGAGCACGAGCGACTTGCCGCCACGCTTCGCCGCGACGTACACGAGTGGCGCGAGGACGAAGATGCCGATGTCGAAGAAGACCGGGATGCCGAAGATCAACCCGACCAGGCCCATCGCGACCGGCGTACCCTTCGGGCCGAACAGCTTCAGCAACCGCCGGCTGAGCACGTCCGCGCCGCCGGAACGCTCCAGCAGCGCGCCGAGCACGGTCCCCAGTCCGATGATCACGGCGATATGGCCGAGGATGCCGCCGAAACCCTTCTCCAGCACGGAATCACTCGATTTGAGCGCCGTACCGACGATCTGCCGGACGTTCAGCCCGGCCGCCAGGGCCAGGAACAGGCCGGTGGCGAGCAGCGAGATGAACGGCTCGAGCTTGATCTTGATGATCAGGAACAGCAGCAGGGCGATGGCCACCAGACACAGCAGCAACAAACCTGCCGTGTCGTGGTGCAGCCAATCAATGGCACCGGACATGGGGACACTCCGAGGATCTAGCGGGGGCGGGCGGCGGGATAACTGAAAGGGAAGGAAGGAAAGAAGGAGGGAGGGCGGGTCTAGCAGGGGACGGCGGGGACAGCTAGAAGGGAAGAACGGGGACAGGTCTCAGACCAGGGCTGTGCAGAAGGCGGTGGCTTTGGTGGTGATGTCGGCCCAGCGGGCGGCTTCGACGTCGGCGGGGGAGACTACGTCGGTGCCGGCGCTGACCGCGAGGGCACCGGCGTCCAGGAACGCGCGCGCGTTGCCGGCGTTCACACCGCCGGACGGGACCAGCGGTACGCCGGGGAACGGCCCACCGAGGTCTTTCAGGTACTTCGGTCCCAGCTGATGCGCCGGGAAGATCTTCACCGCGTCGGCCCCCAGCGCCAGGGCAGTCATCACTTCGGACGGTGTGAAAGCTCCGAGAACGATCGGTATCCCCCCAGCGTGCGCCGTCGCGACGATCGCTGCCGCCTCCAACCCCTGCCCCGGCGTCACGATGAACTGCGCCCCCGCATCGACCGCCTGCTTCGCCTGCGCAGCCGTCTGCACCGTCCCCGCCCCCACCACGGCACCGGTCTCGGCCGACGTCGAAGCAGCCCGCTCCAGATGCCGCGGCAGCTCCGGTGTCGTGAAGGTCAGCTCGACCACATGGATGCCTCCGGCAACCAGAGCGGCGCAGAGGTCACGCGCGTCGTCGATCGCCGGCGCCCGCACGACGCTCAGTACGCGGTCTTGGCGCAGCAGGTCCAGAGTGCTCATCAGTTTCCTTCGTTCGAGGCGGGGGGCCGGCGGATCGCACGGCCGGGCAGTTCATCGGTACGCCGTCCGTCGGCGATCACCGGGACGCCGTTCACCAGCACCCACGGGATCCCTTCGGCCTGCTGACGCGGGTTCTCGAAGGTCGCCGCGTCGCGGACGGTCAACGGATCGAACAGCACCAGATCCGCGGCGTACCCCTCCCGGATCAGCCCTCGATCGCGAAGCCGCAGCCGGCCCGCGGGCCGTCCGGTCAGGTGGTGGATGCAGTCGGCGAGTTCGAGAATGCCCAGCTCGCGGACGTAATGCGCGAGGTAGCGCGGGAACGTCCCCCAGGCGCGCGGGTGTGGTTTGCCGCCGACCAGGATCCCGTCCGATCCGCCGGTGTGGGTCGGGTGCTGCATGATCGCCTGCACGTTCTCCTCGTGCCCGACGTGCTGCAGGATCGTGGTCGCCAGGTTGTCCCGGATCAGCAGATCGAAGAACACGGTCGCCGGCGGCTGACCCAGATCGGTGGCGATCGCGGCAATGGTCTTGCCGACGGCAGAAGACAGCGCGGAGTTCTTCACCCCGCCGATCTCGATCGTGTTCCAGTCGGTCACGCAACCGTGGCAGCCGTCGGTCCCGACCTGCTCCAGTTCGTAGGTGATCCGGTCCCGATCGGCCGGATCGTTGAGCCGGGCGAGCAACGCATCCGGCCCACCCTCAGCCGTCCAGCTCGGCAGGATCGCAGCCAGAGTCGTTGCCCCCGGCAAGTACGGATAGGTGTCGGTGGTGATGTCCACCCCATCGGCCAGCCCCGCGTCGATCAGCGCCAACAGGTCGCCACCGCGACCCCGGTTCGGCTCGAAGTTCATCGTCGCGTGGGTGAGATGCAGCGCGCAGCCGGCTTCCCGGGCGATGTCGATCATCTCGCCGTACGCCTCCAGCGCGCCCTTCCCGTACGACCGTTGGTGCGGGCTGTAATACCCGCCGTACGACGCAACGACACGGCACAGCTCCACCAATTCCAAGGTGTCGGCGAACATCCCCGGCGTATAGGTGAGCCCACTGCTCATCCCCGCTGCACCTTCGGCGAGGCCGACAGCCAGCAGCCGCTTCATCTCGTCCAGCTCAGCCCGGGTCGCCGGGCGATTCGCCGTGCCGACCACCATCATCCGAAGCGTGCCCTGCGGGACCAGGTACGCCGCGTTGCAGGCGATCCCCTGGTCCAGGCGATCCAGGTACCCGGCGACCGTGGACCAGGAGAAGTCGAAGTCGTCCGGCTCACCGTTCCAGCCGGCGATCTGGCGGCGTACGGCGGACCGGGTCGGGTCGTCGATCGGCGCGAACGACAACCCGTCCTGGCCGAGCACCTCCAGCGTGACGCCCTGGCTGACCTTCGCCAGGTGGTCCTGGTTCGCCAGGATCTGCAGGTCGGAGTGTGCGTGCATGTCGATGAAGCCCGGCGACAGCGCTAGTCCATCGGCAGAAATAGTGGATGAAGCAGCTGGCAGATCGTTGCCGACAGCCACGATCCGCCCACCCGAAACGGCGACGTCCGCGCGTACGCCGGCCGCGCCGGTCCCGTCGTACACGGTCGCGCCGGTGATCAGCAGGTCAGTCATCGGTGCCCCATCAGAAGAAGGTGCGGATCAGGTCGACCACGACGGGGTCGTCGGCGTCCGGGTCGTCGACGACCGGGATCAGGCCCCACTTGTCGAACGATGTACAGGGATGGGAGAGCCCGACCCGCAGTTCGTCGCCGATCACCACTTCGTCCGTGCCGAAGGTGAGGAACCCGTGCTGGTCGTTCATCTTGGTGACGGTCATCCCCTCGACCGGACGGACCGCAACGCCCGCGGCGCGCGGCCGGAGCAACTGGGGCATCGGCATGCCTTCGTCGAACGGCAGATCCCGTTTGCCGGCATCGAAGATCGCCAGGCCCGGCTCGGGTTGTGAGGTGATCCGGATCCAGCCGTGCATGGCCACCTGCAGACCTTCGCCGTCGGTTCGCGGCTCGGCACCGAGCGGGGAGATCTCGCGGTAGTACCCGTCGTCGTGCGCGATGTAGGCACCGGATCTGATCACCACCCGGGCTCCGGTCCCGGCGAGCGGGCTGAGCACCTTCGCCACCTGCTCGAAGTACGCGCTGCCGCCCGCGCTGACGACCGGCACCAGCCCCTCGTCGTACCGGCCGTCCTCCTGCAGACGAGTGTGGATCGCGGCGAGATCGCGGAGGTACGAGCGCACGTGCTCGAGCCCGGATTCGCTGGCACTGTGAGCGATCGCGCCCTCATACCCGGCGACACCGGCCAGTCGAAGTGTCGGTGCGGCCGCGATCGCGTCGGCAACGGCGAGAGCTGTCTCGGCACCCCGCGCACCGGTGCGACCACCGGCGCCACCGACCTCGACCAGTACGTCGAGTTGGCGCGCGTCAGGTCCGACGTACGCCGAACGCGCGGCCTCCATGATCTCGACGGTGCGGACCGAGTCGGCCCAGACCATCACCTCGAAGCTCTCGTCGGCCGCGAGCTGATCGGCGATCCAGCGGAGCTGCAGAGGGGAGACCACCGAGTTCGCGATCATCACCCGGCTGACTCCGAAGGCACGGGCGACGCCGAGCTGGAAGACGTTCGCGAACGTCATGCCCCAGGCACCGGCCTCGAGCTGGGTCGCCCAGAGCGTGGGGGCCATCGTGGTCTTGCCGTGCGGCGCGATCTCGACGCCGTGCTCGGTGCACCAGCGGGCCATCGTCTCGACGTTGTGTCGAAGCCCCGCGGCGGACAGTGTGAGCAGGGGAGTCGGCAGCGCGGACAACCGGGGCTTTCCGGCCAGCACCTCCGCGACGGTCCGGCCCCAGAACGCCGGCGGCAGCGCCTTGTCCCGCCAACTCACCGGCTGGTCGGCCAGGGCGGCGACGGCGGCGGCATCGTACGAAGCTGACATGACGTCCTCTGAGTCGGGAGTTGCAAGGGAGTTGCAAGGGATGCAACTATCGTTGCGCATTCTGATGTCTCGGTTGTAGCATCGCGCCAGAACTTCCGTCAACGACAGACGCCCGAGAGGACTGGCCGATGGTCGATGTGGTGCCTCGAGCGATCTGCCTGGGTGAGGCGATGATCATGCTCGCCGCCGAGACCGGTGCCCCGTTGGAAGATGTCGAGACCTTCCGGCGGTCGGTGGGCGGCGCCGAGTGCAACGTCGCGGGCGGACTGGCCGCGCTCGGCATCCCGACCGGCTGGGTCTCGCGACTCGGTGCGGACGGCTTCGGCCGGCACGTACTGCGTGACCTGGAGTCCCGTGGAGTCGACGTCGGCGGAGTCGAGGACGACCCACTACGGCCGACTGGGCTCTACGTGAAGCACACCATCGGCGGCCGGACCCGGATGCACTACTACCGCTCCGGCTCAGCAGCTGCCGCGATGAATGCGGACTTCCTCGACCGTACGGCGGTGCGCAACCGCCTGGTCGGTGCAGAGCTCGTCCACACCACGGGTATCACTGCAGCGATCTCCACCACGGCCGCTGAACTACTGGACCGACTGGCTGCGTTGCGAGACACGCTGGGCTTCACCCTGAGCGTCGACCTGAACTGGCGACCAGCCCTGTGGCGTGACGCGAACCCTGCTCCACTCTGGCGACTGCTGCGCGCTGCCGACGTCGTGCTGATCGGTGCAGACGAGGCAATGCTCTTCGCTGGGACCAATGACCCGCAGGAGCTTCGGCAGCTGTTCGGTCCACGCTCAACGTTGGTAGTGAAGTCCGACTCGCACGTTGCACTCGCACTGGAGCCGAGCGGAAGCAGTACGTCGGTGCCGGCACTCACCGTCGACGTGGTCGAGCCGGTGGGGGCAGGAGACGCCTTTGCAGCTGGGTACTTGGCTGGGACGTTGCAGGGGTTGCCGATGGAGCAGCGGCTTCGGTTAGGGCACCTGAGTGCGGCGGCAGTGCTGGCGGTGCCGGACGATCACGCTGCGCCGCCGGAACCCGTAGTACGGGATGCTTTGCTGCACTGCTCCGACGAGGACTGGGCGCATACGCAGGTAGGTGCTGCAGGCATCAATTCGCCTGCGCTGGTTGGAGGTGCCGTATGAGTCAGAGCCTGGCCAGAGCGCTGCAGATCCTGGTGAGCCTCGGCGAAGGAGACAGGTCGTTGGACCAGCTCGCTGCCGAGTTGAACGTGCACAAGACGACTGTGCTGCGGCTACTGCGCACTATGGAAGTAGAGCGCTTCGTACGCCGCGACGAGGCTCACCGCTACCGACTGGGCTCACGACTGTTCTCGCTGGCCGATGCGGCGCGCGAGCAACACGTCGTACGGGCTGTTGCTGCACCTCACCTGCGGCAGTTGAACCAGCGGACCGGGCAGACGGTGCACCTGGCGGCGTACGAGAACGGGCAGGTCATCTACATCGACAAGCTCGACAGCGTGCAGTCTGTGCGGATGTACTCGCAGATCGGTGTGCCTGCAGCGCTGCACTGTACGGCGGTCGGCAAGGTGCTCCTGGCTGCTCAGCCGAAGCGGCAGCGGGAGGCACTGCTGACGACTATCGACTACCGGAAGTTCACCGAGAACACGATCACCTCTCCCGATCAGCTGCGCGAGGAGCTGGACCTGGTGCGCTCGCAAGGCTGGGCGCACGACCGGGCCGAGCACGAGTCGTTCATCAACTGCATCGGCGCTCCGATCAAGGAGAAGTCCGGGCGGGTGGTCGGGGCCGTCTCCGTGTCTGTCCCGGACGTTCTGCTCAACTACGAGCAGGTGCTGGAGTTGCTGCCGGACCTGCTCACCACCACGGCAGCCATCGGCGCCGACTACAACTAACCGGAAGGCTTTACTCACATGTCCGAGAAGACCGTCATCTCCACGCCCGACGCGCCCGCGCCGATGCCCGTGTTCTCGCAGGGGGTGCGCAAGGGCGGCATCCTGCAGGTGTCCGGCCAGGGCTCGGTCGACCCGGCCAGCGGCGCGTTCGTCTTCGAGGGCGACGTGAAGGCGCAGACCACCCGGGTCCTGCAGAACATCGAGGCGATCCTCACAGCCGGCGGCGCCACCTTCGACGACGTCGTCATGCTCCGCGTCTACCTCACCACCCGCGAGGACTTCGCCCCGATGAACGAGGCCTACGCGGAGTTCGTCGGCGCCCGCACCCCCTCCGGCGTCCTCCCCTCCCGCACCACCGTCTTCACCGGCCTCCCCCTCCCCCAAATGCTCGTAGAAATAGACGCCCTCGCCGCCCTCGACTGATCACCCCGACACCGACCAGGACTCCGCCCTGGACTGATTCCGTGTCCTGAGACTGGGGGTCTCAGGGGGTGGTTGAAGGTGGGACTATGGCGGGGATGGGTTCTCCGGGTGGGCTTCTGCGGATTGCTCCTGCTGTTTATTTGCCGGCGTTGTTGTACGGCATCGGGCAAGGAGCTATTGCGCCCGTGGTCGCCTTGTCTGCCAGGGATCTCGGGGCTGCTGTCGCGACGGCCGGGCTGGTGGTCGCGGCGGCTGGGCTGGGGCAGGTGGTCGGCGACATCCCGGCCGGTGCGCTGACAACGCGGATCGGGGAGCGGCGGGCGATGCTTGCCGCGACCGGGCTGGTGTCGGTCGCGCTGGTCGCGTGCCTGCTCGTTCCGACCGTCTGGGGGCTGGCGATCGCGATCTTCGCGACCGGACTCGCCGGTGCCGTCTGGGGACTGGCGCGCCAGGCCTACCTCAGTGAAGCCGTGCCGATCGAGCTCCGCGCGCGAGCGCTCTCCACGCTCGGCGGCGTCCAGCGGATCGGCTCGTTCATCGGCCCGTTCCTGGGCGCCTTCGCGATGAAGTTCCTCGGCACCGACGGCGCCTACTGGGTCCACCTCGTCGCCGCTCTGCTCGCCTGCGTGGTTCTCCTCAGCCTCCAGGACATCGAGTCCGTACGCCGTGCTCGCGCGAGCCGCCCCGTGGTCGTCCAGTCAACCGCCGCAGTCATCAAAGAACACCTGCCCGTACTACGAACGCTCGGCGTCGGCGCTCTCCTCGTCGGCGCCGTACGCGCATCCCGGCAGGTAGTGATCCCCCTCTGGGCCGAACACCTCGGCCTGGACCCGCAGACAACCAGCCTGATCTTCGGTGTCTCCGGCGCGGTCGACATGCTGCTCTTCTATCCAGCCGGTTCGGTGATGGACCGCTTCGGCCGCAAGTGGGTCGCAGTCCCCTCCATGGCCGTACTCGGTCTCGCACACCTCTTACTACCGTTGACCCACTCAGCACCGGCGTTGACTGCAGTCGCCTTGTTGATGGGGATCGGCAACGGCCTGGGTGCCGGCGTCATCATGACCCTGGGAGCCGACGCGTCCCCATCGATCGGCCGGGCACAGTTCCTCGGTGCCTTCCGCCTCTTCGCGGACACGGGTAACGGAGCAGGGCCGCTGCTGATCGCGGCCGTGACCGCGGTGGCCGGCTTAGCGCCCGCAGTACTGGTGATGGGTCTTACTGGTTGGGCAGCTGCGACAGCTATGAGCCGTTGGATCCCGCCGCGCCCCGATTGAGGTAGGTGTCGAGCATTGCTGCGCCATGCAACATCGCCCGCGTACGCCGATCGTGTGCTGCCCGCCGCTCGGCCACAGCAGCTCGCAGCGCCTCAGTGCTTCCCGTATGCCGAAGCCCTTCAAGCACCGGCCGGATCTGCTCGAACCCGTACCGCCCCTGCCGCAACATCGCGATGATCCGCGCATCCCTGATCTGCAACGCCCCGTACCGCCGGTACTTCGTACTCGGCTCCCGCGGCGGCATCAGCAACCCAGCCGACTCCCACAGCCGCAACGTGGCCGCCCGTACGCCGAGTTGCTGCGCCAGTTCGCCAACGAGCAGCGCTGGTCCGACGCTCGGCGGAGGTGGATCCAGGAACTGCTCGGCAGCCGCCCCGAGCGCATCACTCATCTCGTCGGTCGCCAACCGTCTTGCGTGCAAGGCCGCGTGGCCCTCGTCGATCAGCCGAAGCGCCAACGCCTCGTCGCCCGCATTCACCGCCCGCATGATCTCGGCCGCCTCCTCACGTCCGAACCCGGGCGCCAGGGCCCGGAACGCACGGAGAGCAGCCACATGCACCGACTCGTACTGCCGGTACCCGCTGGGGCTGCGAGCGGCCGCCGGTAGAACCCCCTCGGCCTCGTAGTTGCGCACCAGCTGCGCCGAGATGCCCGCTTCCCGCGCAAGATCCACCGGCCGCAAACCCATTCCGGCACCCTACTGTGGGAACCGATTTGGTCGTGGAGCCGTGGCTTGTTACCTTTGAGGCTGCCAAAGACCGCTGGTCGCTGCTCCCGGAGTAGCTGAAGGTCCCACAAGCTCGTGGGCGGCCCGCGTAGGTGACAAGTTAGTGGAAGTCTCACGCCCTTGCGCCTGCGCAGGGGCGTTTTCGATTTCTGAGGGTCCTGGCCGGTGTGGCAAAGAAGCCCAACTCTGTCTTTACGACAGGGCGGAAGGAGACCCATGGCGAGGCCGGACAAGGCTGCCGACGTCGCAGAGCTCACTGAGAACTTCAAGAGCTCTGCCGGCGCCGTGCTGACCGAGTACCGCGGACTCACCGTGGCGCAGTTGCGGCAGTTGCGCACTACGCTCGGTGACGACGTGAACTACGCCGTGGTGAAGAACACGCTGACCAAGATCGCGGCCAAGGACGCGGGAGTGGAGTCGTTCGACTCGCTGCTGCAGGGTCCGTCGGCCATCGCCTTCATCAAGGGCGACCCGGTGGTCGCGGCCAAGGGGCTGCGTGACTTCGCCAAGGCCAATCCCCTTCTCGTCATCAAGGGCGGTGTGCTTGATGGCAAGGCACTCAGCTCCGACGAGATCACCAAGCTCGCTGACCTGGAGTCGCGTGAGGTTCTCCTCTCGAAGCTCGCAGGTGCGATGAAGGCGGCCCCGCAGCAAGCGGTGTCGCTGTTCGCTGCTCCGCTCGCGCAGGCTGCCCGCCTGTTCGCGGCGCTGCAGGACAAGTTGCCGGCCGAGGACGCCCCGGTGGCGGACGAGGCTCCGGCTGCGGAGGCTGTGCAGGATGCAGTCGACGCACCTGCCGCAGAAGAGGCGAGCACCGAGGAGACCGCGTCAGCCGACAGCTGACCCGTTCACTTCACGCAGGACCCCATTCAGTAATCACCTAGCAACACATTGAAGGAAGGACCGCCACCATGGCGAAGCTCAGCACCGAAGAGCTGCTCGGCCAGTTCAAGGAACTCACCCTGCTCGAGCTCTCTGAGTTCGTGAAGGCATTCGAGGAGGAGTTCGGCGTGACCGCCGCTGCTCCCGTCGCCGTTGCCGCGGCCCCGGCCGCCGGTGGCGCCGCTGCCGAAGAGGCTGTCGAGCAGGACGAGTTCGACGTCGTCCTGGAGTCGGCCGGCGACAAGAAGATCCAGGTCATCAAGGAGGTGCGCGGTCTCACGAGCCTCGGCCTGAAGGAGGCCAAGGACCTCGTCGAGGGTGCGCCGAAGGCCATCCTGGAGAAGGTCGACAAGGCTGCCGCGGAGAAGGCCAAGGAGGCCCTCGAGGGCGCCGGCGCCACCGTCACCCTGAAGTGACCTTGTAGTACCTGAGAAGGGCGGTCCCGCAAGGGGCCGCCCTTCTTGCTGTCTTCAGACCCGTACTGCGCGTCGCCGGGCCAGCGACAACACCCACCGGCGTCCGGGTGCTCCTATATATCTGTGGGCACCTTCCGCGACCAGCACGGTGAAGCCGATCCAGCCAACGGCGAGCAGGGCACCCCACAGCGAGCCGGAGTGAACCGGTCCGAACCCGTCGAGCACCAGCGTCTTCACCAGGAACGCCTCATAGCCGACGACTCCGAGCCTGACCGGGACAGTCCCAGCCAGTACGGCGGAGACACGAGTCGTCCTGAGCACACTGAGAATCACCAGTCCGAGTGGCACGGACCAGAAAACGCTGTAGTGAAGCGCGCTACTGCTGGAGACGCATGAGAGAACGACTGCATAGACAAGCACGACGACCTGCACCAGGTACGCCGTACGCCGAGTCAGCCGGAAGCCAGAAGTCGCCAGGCTGGCCAGCACCATCCCCAGCACCAGGTCCGGGATCCACACCAGTGGGTTGCGGTAGAGCCAGTCATCGGAGCCGGTGCCCAGTCGGAGCGCCAGGACGACAACCTGCACGACCACTGCGCACACAGCGGCTCGGGTCGGATCTGCAGCGACGACTCGGGTCAGGAGCGGATACGCGACGTACAAGACGAGTGCAGTACCGAGGAACCAGGTCTGCTGGCCGAGTACGGAGCGGACCCACTCGCCGCCGTTCAGCCCGCCCAGCACGCGTACCCCACTGCCGACCACGACGTACAGGGGTCCGAGTCGCGCGAGCCGGGCCACCGCGTAGCGACTGACCGGACGCCTGCCACTCAGGCCTGGGTAGTTGTAGGCAAGGACGAACCCGGACAGCAGGAAGAAGAACGGCACTCCTAGCGAGCCGGCTGCAACCAGTTGATGTAGGACCGGGGGAGCGGTTCGCCAAACGCCCACCTGCGAGGCGATGACTCCCAGCACCGCCAGGCCTCGCAACCCTGTCAGTGCGAGGATCTCGGGACGTGGATGACGCAGGCCGGCACCGGCGTCGACCGATGTGAGTCCCGTCACGCCGACACCTCCGACGGCGTACGCTCAGTGACCAGTTGTCGACTGGTACGCCGCGCGACAACCCGTAGTACAGCCCGTCGTGCCGGTACTTCGATCAGCCGATGGGCACCCTCGCCGACCAACAGGCAGAGGCCGATAGTCACCAGGACAGATCCGTAGACAGCCCAGCTGGACGGACTCGACACCAGGTCGAACCGATCCTTCCCGAGATAGGGCAGCAGTGGTCGGTGGGTCAGGTAGAGGGCGTAACTCGCAGTACCGAGTGAGACCAGCGCACGCGTGGAGAAGAACCTCGACAACCAGGCGGTCGGTGCAGCGGCGAGTGAGAGCAGCAGTACTGCGAACGGCACCGTCCACATCGCGCCGTAGAAGGCCGGCAACTCCCAAGACGCATAGCTGGGACCCAGCGCCGCCACGACCAGCACCGCCGCAACACAGGCGACCTGCAGCCAGCCGGCGATCCGACTGCGTAGCCGGAGACCACGCAGCAGAAGGAAAGCCAGCGACATCCCGATCACGAACTCGGACAGTCGCGGCAGCGGGTTCCGGTAGAGCCAGCGATGTCCCGATGCCGGATTGTCGATCGCCAGATGCGCCCAGCCCTCAGCCGTGAACACCGCGACCAGCAACACCTGTACTGCGAACGCCGCGGCCATCACCCAGACCAGCCCGGCAGCGCCGAACCGCTTGGAGACAAAGGCGATCACGGGGATCAGCAACGGGAACAACGCGTAGAGGAAGAGCTCGACGCAGATCGACCAGCCCGGTGGGTTGTAGCTGGCCTGGCCGATCGAGTAGTCGCCGGACCAGGTCTGGATCGCCAGCACATGCCGCCACAGCGCCTCCTGCGGTATGCCGCGTGCTGCTCGCTGCACCACCAAGAAGAGCAGTACAGCCCAGTAGAGCGGCATCACCCGGGCGATCCGCGCCAGGTAGAACCGCCAGAGCCTGGTGCCCGACGACATCGTCAACGACGAGTAGTTCCAGGTGAGCACAAGCCCGGACAGCATGAAGAACAGTGGCACCCCGATGTAGCCCGAAGCGGCAAGATTCCGCAAAGGTTCTGGGGCGGAAACTGGTAACCCGATGTGATGGACCACGACGGCGAGGGCTGCCGCGGCTCTGACACCGGTCAGCGCTAGGATCTCGGAGCGCGGGTGTCGGAGCTGGTCACCGTGCTGCAGGGAGGTAAGGCCCTGTGGCGCACGCGGCCGCAGGCGGTGCAACCAAGCAGCTGGCCGCGGCACAGTTCCTCCGGCAACTCGGACTCTTCGCCACCTCGAAGGGGCGGACGCGCAGGACTGTACCTGACCGGTCCGGTCCAGACCGGTGACCGGATGTACGCGCCGGACGGAGCGTGACCAGAGCGTGACTCATCGGTCACCGACACTTGACATCCGGGGGTTACGTATTAAGTGACTCGTGCGTAACCTAGGGCACCGCGCCCTCGTTGGACCGTCGAAGCGTCGTCGGTCGGGGCTGCAGAACAATCCCGTTGAGTCTTGATCGATGTGGAGGGCCAGGTGGGCGTAGAAGTCCGCGTCGAGGGACTGACCAAGTCCTTCGGAAGCCAGCTGATCTGGGGCGACGTGTCCCTGACGCTGCCGGCCGGCGAGATCTGCGTGATGCTGGGCCCTTCCGGTACCGGGAAGTCCGTATTCCTCAAGACGCTGATCGGTCTGCTCAAGCCGGACCAGGGTCACGTCTTCATCGAGGGCACCGACATCGCCACCTGCAGCGAACGCGAGCTGTACGAGATCCGCCGGCTGTTCGGCGTGCTCTTCCAGGACGGCGCGATGTTCGGCTCGATGAACCTGTACGACAACGTCGCCTTCCCGCTCCGCGAGCACACCAAGAAGTCCGAGTCCGACATCCGCTCCATCGTGATGGAGAAGATGGAGATGGTCGGCCTGGTCGGCGCGGAGAAGAAGCTGCCCGGCGAGATCTCCGGCGGGATGCGCAAGCGGGCCGGGCTGGCCCGCGCGCTGGTGCTCGACCCGGAGATCCTGCTGGTCGACGAACCGGACTCCGGCCTCGACCCGGTCCGTACGTCGTTCCTGAACCAGGTGATGATCGATCTGAACGAGGCGTTCGGCGCCACCTTCCTGATCGTCACCCACGACGTGAACACTGCCCGGACTGTGCCGGACAACATCGGGATGCTCTATCACAAGCACTTGGCGATGTTCGGCCCGCGCGAGATGCTGCTGTCCAGCGAGGAGCCGGTAGTCCGGCAGTTCCTGAACGCGCAGATGATCGGCCCGATCGGCATGTCGGAGGAGAAGGACGCCGAGGAGCTGGCCGCCGAGGCGGACCAGGAGCTGCCGCCGCTGCCACCGATCCCGCTCCAGCAACTCCCGAGCAGCGGCCTGCTCCGCCCGACCCAGCGAGTCCCCGGCCAATGGTGCGCGGACAACGGGGTGACCCCACCTCCAGGCTCGTTCGCTTCGAGCACGGTGGGGGCGCGGTGACCATTAACGCGACCGCCCCGCTGAGGAACGCTGGGAACCTCTTTGCTTTTGCGTTGGACACCGCCCGGGCGTCGGTCCGGCGGCCGTTCCAGGTGCGCGAGTTCCTCCAGCAGGCCTGGTTCGTCGCCAGCGTGACGATCATCCCGACCGCGCTGGTCGCGATCCCGTTCGGCGCGGTGATCGCGCTGCAGGTCGGTGGGCTGATCAAGCAGTTCGGCGCGCAGGCGTTCACCGGTTCGGCCGCCGTGCTGGCCGTCGTCCGGGAGGCCTCGCCGATCGCGACCGCGCTGCTGATCGCGGGCGCCGGGGGTTCGGCGATCTGTGCCGATCTCGGGTCGCGCAAGATCCGCGAAGAGCTGGACGCGATGATGGTGCTCGGTATCGACCCGATCCAGCGCCTCGTCGTACCGCGGGTGCTCGCCACCATGATGGTCGCGTTCTTCCTGAACGGCTTCGTCAGCGTCGTCGGCGTGATGGGCGGCTACGTGTTCAACGTGGTCCTGCAAGACGGTACGCCGGGCAGCTACATCGCCTCGTTCACCGCGCTCGCCCATCTCCCGGACCTCTGGCAGGGCCAGGTCAAGGCGCTCGTCTTCGGGTTCCTCGCCGCCGTCGTCGCGTCGTACAAGGGCATGAACGCCGGTGGCGGTCCGAAGGGCGTCGGTGACGCCGTGAACCAGTCGGTCGTGATCACCTTCATGCTGCTGTTCGTCGCGAACTTCTCGATGACGGCGATCTACTTCCAGCTCGTTCCGCCGAAGGGGGCCTGACATGTCGGCCCTCGACTACCTGATCAAGAAGCCGCTGAGCTCGCTCGACCACCTCGGTGAGCAGCTCGCCTTCTACATCAAGGCGCTGGCCTGGTCCGGCAAGTCGGTCACCCGGTACCGCCGCGAGATCCTCCGGCTGCTCGCCGAGGTGACGCTCGGCACCGGTGCCCTCGCGGTCATCGGCGGCACCGTCGGCGTGATCACCTTCCTGGCCTTCTTCACCGGCACCGAGGTCGGCCTGCAGGGCTACTCGGCGCTGAACCAGATCGGTACCTCGGCCTTCGCCGGCTTCGTCTCGGCGTACATCAACACCCGTGAGATCGGCCCGCTGATCGCCGGCATCGCGCTCGCCGCGACCGTCGGCTGCGGGTTCACCGCGCAGCTCGGCGCGATGCGGATCAGCGAGGAGATCGACGCCCTCGAGGTGATGGCGATCCCGTCGCTGCCGTTCCTGGTGACCACCCGGATCATCGCGGGCCTGGTCGCGGTCATACCCCTGTACGTCGTGGGTCTGCTGGCCTCGTACTTCGCGACGCGGCTGACCGTGACCACCTTCTACGGGCAGAGCACCGGGACGTACGACCACTATTTCCATCTGTTCTTGCCACCAGGTGACGTGCTGTGGTCCTTCGGGAAGGTGCTCGTCTTCGCCGTCCTGGTGATCCTGGTGCACTGCTACCACGGCTACCACGCATCCGGCGGTCCGGCCGGAGTAGGAGTCGCCGTCGGCCGCGCAGTACGGACCTCGATCGTCGTGATCAACGTCGTGGACCTGCTGCTCTCGATGGCCATCTGGGGTACGACGACCACGGTCAGGCTGGCGGGGTAGCGCCATGAGACAAACACTGACCAGGCGAATTCTCGGCACGGCCTTTATCGGGCTGCTGTGTTTCCTGCTCTGGCTCACCTATGCCTTCTACGCGAAGGTCTTCACCGACACGGTGACGGTCGAGCTGAAGACCAGCCACATCGGTCTGCAGCTGAACCGGCACGCGGACGTGAAGCTGCGCGGCATCATCGTCGGCGAGGTGAAGAAGGTCTCCACCGACGGCGACGAGGCAACCGTCGAGCTGTCGCTGAAGCCCGACCAGGTGAAGGAGATCTCCAGCCAGGTCAGCGCGCGGATCCTGCCGAAGACCCTGTTCGGTGAGAAGTACGTCGCGCTGGTGCCGCCGGAAGGTCCCGAGGGCCGGGCGATCAAGGCCGGCGACGTGATCAGCCGGGACAAGACGGCGGTCGGGATCGAGATCGAGAAGGTGCTGAACGACGCGCTGCCGCTGCTGCAGGCCGTCGACCCGGCCGATCTGAATGCCACCCTGAACACGCTGGCGACCGCGCTCGAAGGCCGGGGTGAAGAGGTCGCCAAGACCCTCACCCAGCTCGACGGCTACCTGAAGAAGCTGAACCCGCACGTGCCAGGCCTGATCGCGGCGCTGACCAAGCTCACCCAGGTCTCGCAGATCTACGGCGACGTGACGCCGGACCTCGTCCGGGCCCTGCGCAACCTGACCATCACCGGCAACACCGTGGTGGAGAAGGAACAGCAGCTGCAGAAGTTCTTCACCGACGTCCAGACGCTGTCGACGACCGGCGACGGGTTCCTGAAGGAGAACGAGGACCGGGTGATCCGCCTCGGCGAGGTGAGCCGGCCGGTGCTCGACCTGCTGGAGCGGTACTCGCCGGAGTTCCCCTGCTTCCTCAGGGTGATGACGGAGACCGCGCCGATCCTGAACGACACGTTCCGCGACGGCCGGCTGCACATCAACCTGGAGCTGATCACCAACCAGCCCACGCCGTACCAGTCGAACGAGCTGCCGGTCTACGCCGATCACCGCGGGCCGACCTGTGTGGGCAAGAACTACAGCGTGCCGGGGGAGAAGCCCGGCCCGTACACCCAGCAGAACCCGGCTCCCTACGTGACCGGCGAGGACGGCGTGATCGGTGACCACAACAAGACCACCCGGTTCCCGCTGAACCTGACCCTGAACCGGTCGGCGCCCGGGTTCGCGATGGACAACGGAGGCGCCGGTACGCCGGCCGAGCAGAGGGTGATCGACTCCTTCGCCGGCCCGGCCATGGGCGTCCCGGCGAACGACGTACCGGATCTGACCACCCTGATGATCGGCCCATTGGTCCGCGGTGGGCAGGTGAATCTCAAATGAAACTTTTCGACAAGAAGACCTCGTTCGACACGATCCGGCTCGGGATCTTCGTGGTGATCACGACGATCGCGACCGCGCTGCTGGCCGTCACGATCGGCAACATCAGCTTCAACTCGACCACGAAGTACCGGGCAGTGTTCACGGACGTGGTCGGGCTGAACAAGGGTGACGACATCCGGATCGCAGGCGTCCGGGTCGGGCAGGTCGACAAGATCGCCATCTACCAGGACAAGTACGCGATGGTGACCTTCAGCGTCGACTCCGACCAGTCGGTCGACACCACCACCCGGGCGACGCTGCGCTACCGGAACCTGGTCGGCAACCGCTACATCGCGCTCACCGAGGGCGTCGGCGGCGGCACCCGGATGCGGAAGAACGGGATCATCGACAAGGACCGGACCGCACCCGCGCTGGACCTGTCGGTGCTGTTCAACGGGTTCAAGCCGCTGTTCACCGCGCTCACCCCGGCCGACGTGAACCAATTCGCCTTCGAGGTCATCAAGGTCCTGCAGGGCGAGGGCGGCACGATCGAAAGCCTGCTGGCCCGGACCGCCTCGCTGACCAGCACGCTTGCCGACTCCGACCAGGTGATCGGCGACCTGATCACCAACCTGACCTCGACCCTGCAGATCGTCTCGCAGCGGCAGCAGAACTTCTCCCAGTTGCTGGTGAACCTGCAGCAGTTCATCACCGGGCTGAGCCAGGACATCAACCCGATCCTCGGTTCGCTCGGCTCGATCAACTCGCTGAACACCAAGACGGCCGGCCTGCTGCAGCAGTCCCGGGTGCCGCTGAAGGCGGACCTCGACAAGCTCCGGACGACGGCGACGACGCTGGACGACACCCAGGCGATCTGGGTGAAGACGCTGCAGTTCATGCCCGAGAAGCTGCAGACGATGACCCGGACCGCGCAGTACGGATCCTGGTTCAATTTCTTCCTCTGCGGCTTCGACGGCAACGTCACCCTGCCGCTAGGCACCCGCATCCCGGTGAGCTACCAGAACAACTCCGCGAGGTGTGCGAAGTGAAGCCCTTCCGCGAGCAGAACCAGGTCACCATCGGGGTGGTCGGGCTGACGATCATCGGGTTGATCATGCTGGCTGCGTTCAAGGCTCAGGATCTGCCGTTGATCGGTGGCGGGACGAAGTACTCCGCGCAGTTCTCCGAGGCCGGTGGGCTGAAGCCGAACGACGAGATCCGGGTCGCCGGCGTACGGGTCGGTCAGGTCCGCAAGGTGGAGCTCGAAGGCACCCACGTCCGGGTCGACTTCGTGGTCGACAAGGGCGTCAAGCTCGGCGACCAGACCGGCGCCGAGATGAAGATCAAGACGCTGCTCGGCCAGAAGTACCTGAAGCTGAACCCGGCCGGCAAGGGCCAGCTCAAGGAGGGCACCGAGATCCCGCTGGCGAGGACGATCTCGGCGTACGACGTGGTCGACGCGTTCACCGATCTCGCCAACACGACCGACCGGATCGACACGGCGCAGCTGGCCAAGGCGCTGGACACGCTGTCGTCGACGTTCAAGAACACGCCGGAAGAGGTCCGCGCGTCGCTCGACGGACTGTCCCGGTTGTCCCGGAACGTCGCCAAGCGCGACGAGCAGCTGAAGCAACTGCTGCAGCACTCCGACGTGGTCACCAAGATCCTTGCCGACCGCAACCAGCAGCTGATCAAGCTGCTGAAGGACGGCAACACGGTCTTCCAGGCGGTCCAGGCGAGGCGTGCGCTGATCCACGAATTGCTGGTCTCGACCCAGAAGCTGTCCGCGCAGATCACCGCGCTGGTCCGCGAGAACCGCAAGGATCTCGGCCCGACGCTGCAGAAGGTCAACGCCGTACTAGCGGTCCTGCTGAAGAACCAGGACGCCCTGGACGCCAGCATCAAGGGCCTCGCGCCTTACGCCCGCGTCTTCACCAACACCCTCGGCACCGGCCCTTGGTTCGACACCTACGTCCAGAACCTCGTCCCCGTCCCCGAGATCCCGCTCCCACGAGTCACGATCCCCGGCCTACCGATCCTGGGAGGTGGCCGATGACAAAAGTGGCTGGTTTCTCCAGGCTGATCGCTATCGGTGTTGTGCTGGTGGTGATCGCGGTGAGTGCGATCGCGCTCTGGCCGCATCCGAAGCGGGTCAGTGCGACGGCGTACTTCCCACGGGCGGTCAGCGTCTACCCCGGGTCGGACGTCCGGATCCTCGGCATCAAGGTCGGTGAGGTCGAGAGCGTGACGCCGGCCGGCCGCTCGGTGCGGGTGAAGTTCTGGTGGGAGGCCAAGCACAAGGTCCCCGCCGACGCCAAGGCCGTGATCGCCTCACCGTCGATCGTTGCCGACCGCTATGTCCAGCTCACCCCGGCGTACTCCAAAGGCGCGGCGATGGCCGATGGCGCCGAGATCCCGCTCGAGCGCACCGCCGTACCGCTGGAACTCGACCAGATCTACCAGTCCCTGAACGACCTGTCCGTCGCGCTAGGCCCCAAGGGCGCCAACGAC
Source organism: Kribbella sp. NPDC006257 (assembly GCF_040613535.1). Lineage (NCBI taxonomy): Bacteria > Bacillati > Actinomycetota > Actinomycetes > Propionibacteriales > Kribbellaceae > Kribbella > Kribbella sp. NPDC006257. The sequence continues at coordinate 112,151 of NZ_JBEXSJ010000002.1, read as the reverse complement.
CAGGGCGCGCTGTCGCGGCTGCTCGACGTCTCCGCGGCGAACCTGAACGGCCAGGGCGCCAAGCTGAACCAGACCATCACCGACGTCTCGACGCTGACCCAGACGCTGGCCGGGAACTCCAAGAGCCTGTTCAGCACGGTCCGCCAACTCCAGACCTTCGTCTCCGCGCTCGCCGCGAACGACACCTTGGTGAAGCAGTTCAACACCAACTTCGCCACCACCTCGACCACGCTGGCCGGCGAACGCAAGGACCTCGGCGCGGCGCTCGCCACCCTGGCGACGGCCCTCGGTGAGGTCGCTTCTTTCGTCAAGGACAACCGCGCGTTGCTGAAGACAACGATCTCCGGCGCCACCGACATCTCCCAGATCCTGGTCAAGGAGAAGGCGGCGCTGGCCGAGATCATCGACACCGCGCCGCTCGGCCTCGGCAACCTGGCCCGGGTCTACAACCCGCAGTTCGGCACCCTGGACCAGCGGATCAACCTGGCCCAGCTCGACGACCCGGCCTCCTTCATCTGCTCGCTCCTACTGCAGGCGAACCAGCCGCTGTCGACCTGCTCGGCGCTGAAGCAGGTCGTGGACCTGCTGCCGAAGCTGCCGCTGCTCGGCTCGATCACCGGCTCCGGCGGCCCGGCCGGTACGCCGTGGGCGCCGCCTCCGCCGAAGAAGCTGCCCAGCCCGGACAACGTCGACGAGACCCTCGGCGGCCTGGTCCCGGGAGGCTCACGGTGATTTCTTCGACGAGAAGCAGAGGGATGTCTTCGACGAGGGGCAGACGCCGTACGGCGATGCTCGCCGGCGTGGTCGCGATGGCCACCCTGCTGTCCGGCTGCGACTTCAGCGTCTACTCGCTGCCGTTGCCGGGTGGCGCGAAGATCAAGGGCCCGTCGTACACGGTGACGGTCGAGTTCGCCGACGTGCTGGACCTGGTGCCCAAGTCGACGGTGAAGGTCGACGACGTCACCGTCGGCACGGTGCAGAAGGTCTGGCTCGAGGGCTACGTCGCCAAGGTCAAGATCAAGCTGCCGAAGAGCCTCGACCTGCCCGACAACACGCACGCGACGATCCGGCAGACCAGCCTGCTCGGCGAGAAGTTCGTATCCCTGTCCCGGCCGACCGGGGACGAGAAGCCCCGCGGCAAGCTGGACAACGGCGAGCTGATCCCGCTCTCGCGGACCACCAGTAACGTCGAGGTCGAGGAAGTCCTGTCCGCGCTGTCCCTGCTGCTGAACGGCGGTGGCGTCGCGCAGCTGCAGATCATCACCCAGGAGCTGAACAAGGCGCTGACCGGGAACGAGCCGGCCATCAAGAGCGTGCTCACCCAGCTGAACACCTTCGTCGGCACGCTCGACCAGAACAAGCAGAAGATCGTCACCGCGATCACCGCCGTCGACGCACTGGCGAAGAAGCTGAACGCGCAGAAGGCGACGCTGGCCACCGCGATCGACTCGCTGCCGAAGTCGATCGCCACTCTGGACAAGCAGCGCGCCGCCCTGGTCAAGACGCTGCAGGCGTTGAGCAAGCTGGGTAGCACGGCAACCCGTGTGATCACTGCCTCGCAGAAGGACCTGGTCGCGAACCTGCAGTCGCTCTACCCGACGCTGACCAAGCTGGCCGAGGCAGGGGAGAACCTGCCGAAGTCGCTCGAGCTCCTGCTCACCTACCCGTTCCCGGACGGTGCAGCGAAGGCGGTCCAGGGTGACTTCACCAACCTGAACATCACCCTCGACGTGAACACCCAGGCGGCGCTGAAGGGCCTGCTCGGTCTCGACCTGCCGACGACGGGTCTCACGCTGCCGACGCTCGGGGTCAGCCTCCCGCTGCACAACTCACCACAGTTCCCCTCCGGTAAAAAGACGTCTGCCGGGTTGCCCCCGCTGCCGTTGCCGACCGGTACTGCGACCAGCTGCATCACCTTGCTCGGCCTACCGGTCTGTACGGCGACGCTGAACCGCTCCGCGTTCGACCCGGAGCTGGCCAAGGTCCTGATGCCGGGGGTGGCCAAGTGATCACCAGAACCGTCCGGATCCAGCTGATGGTGTTCCTGCTGATCACCGTCGTCGGTATCGCCTTCGTCGGTGCCCGGTACGCCCAGGTGGACCGGTTGTTCGTCGACGACAGCTACACGGTCAGCGCCAGCTTCGCCGAGTCCGGCGGCATCTTCACCGGCGCCGAGGTGACGTACCGCGGCAAGCCGGTCGGCCGGGTCGGCAAGCTGACCCTGCTGAACGACGGCGTGAACGTCGACCTGGACATCGACAAGAAGACCAAGATTCCCAGTGACCTGCTCGCGGTGGTCGCGAACCGGTCCGCGATCGGCGAGCAGTACGTCGACCTGCAGCCGCGGCGCGACGGTTCGCCGTACCTGCGCGACCACTCGCAGATCGCCCGGGCCGACACCGCGCTGCCGATCGACACCACCGAGCTGCTGCTGAACCTCGATCAGCTGGTGAACTCGGTCGACAAGAACAGCCTGAAGACCACGGTCAAGGAACTCGGCGACGCGCTCCGCGGCCGGGGCAGCGACCTGCAGAAGATCATCGACAGCTCCGGGCTGCTGATCAACGACGCGGACGCCAACATCCTGCAGACGATCAAGCTGATCAACGACGGCAACACCGCGCTCGCCACCCAGGTGGCCAGCGGGGACGCGATCAAGACCTGGGCGAAGAACCTGGCGCTGCTGTCGGACACCCTGGTCAGCTCGGACGCGAACCTGCGCACGGTGATCGACCAGGGCTCGGGCGCCTCCGAACAGCTCACCGCCCTGATCTCCGAGAACCGCGGTGACATCGCAGTACTGCTCGGCAACCTGCTGACCACTAGCGAGATGACGGCAGTCCGGCTGGACGCCGTCGAACAGTTGCTGGTGGTCTACCCGGCGGTGGCGATGGGCGGTTACGTCGTACCGGGCAAGGATCCTGGGACCGGGCACTACGACGCCCACTTCGGACTGGTGCTCGGCTTCAGCCCACCTGCCTGCCGAGCCGGCTACGGCGGTACGACGTGGCGCGTGCCGCAGGACACCACCAGCAAGGCCGCGAACACCAAGGCCGGCTGTACTGCGTCCGCCGGGTCGGGCATCGACGTCCGTGGCTCCCAGAACAAGCCGTCGCCGTCCTCGCGGAACTTGAACCGCACCGGCTACGGCGTCGGCTACGACCCGGCGACCGGTGTGGCCGGCGGGAGCGGCGGGATGCCGGACCTGATCCTGGGCTCCACCGGCGGTCAGGCGGACCTGCTGGGCGCCGATTCCTGGAAGGCACTTATCCTCGGACCGGTGAGTGGACAGTGACTTCTCGTACTTCCCGGCGTGGTCCGGTTGTTCTGGCCTGGGCGCTGAGCGTCCTGCTGGTGGTCGCGCTCGGCGCGGCCGTCCTGTCGGCGGTGGCGCTGAGCCGTCAGCACAGCCGCGACAGTGAGCGGACCAGTGCGATGCAGGCCGCGCGGCAGCTGACCCTGGACTTCACGACGTACAAGTACAGCTCCTGGGACGCGGACGCCAAGCGGGTGCTGGACGGCTCCACCGGGCAGTTCAAGGAAGAGTTCGCAGCCGGGGCGAGCCAGGTGAAGACCGAGGTGGTGACGAACCAGGCCAGCTCGCAAGGCGAGGTGGTGGAGGCCGCGGTGGTGTCGAACGACAAGGACTCGGCCCAGGTGCTGGTGATCGCGAACGCGGTGGTCACCAACACGGCGGCCAAGGACGGTGTCCAGCGGCGCTACCGGATCAAGCTGGACATGGTCCGGGAGAAGGACCGCTGGCTGACCGCCGACTTCCAGGTGGTGGGCTGAGATGCCGGATCGCCCCAGGAACCGCCCCCGGATCGCCGGCCAACGGCGTACGGGCAGTGTCTCTTCCGACGTGTCAACCGACACGATTGAGACGCCTGAAAAGCGGGTAACCCCCGCTCCTGCGAGCAAAGTCGAAGTTACAGAAAGTAACGAAACTGCTGTTCCGGTTGTCGAAAAGGACAAGAAGCCGCTCGGCGCGGTTTTGTCGGCCCTGCTTGCCGTGGTGATCGTACTGGTGCTCGCGGTGGCCGGGATCCTGGGCGTGAAGGCGCTCAAGGGCAAGGAGGCCGAGGACGCCCGCAGCCAGGCCGCCGCGGCCGGCCGGAAGGCCGCCGAGGTTGCCCTGAGCTACGACTACCGCTCACTCGACAAGAGTTTCGCGGCGGCCCGGGCCACGATGACCCCGGATTTCGCCACCAAGTTCGACGCCACCGCCAAGGTCGCGGGCGAGCTGGCGACCAAGACCAAGGCGACCGTGCGGGCCGAGGTCCGCGAGGTCGGCGTACGCGACGGCGATGCCGACCGGGTGACGCTGGTGATCTTCGTGAACCAGACGACCACCAGCACGATCACGCAGGGTAAGCCCCGGGTGGACCTGAACCGGACCCGCTTCACGATGGTCCGAAACGGGGACCAATGGCTGGTCCAGGAGATCTCCGGACTGTAGTCTCTTGCTGACTCCGGACAGGACGTGCCGGGCGGCTCGCGGGTGGATCTACCCGCTGGAGAACCCGGGTCGATCCTTGACGGAGTGGGTGGTCCGAAGGCATAGTGTCGGACCCCATTGGACAGGCTTGCCCTGATCGGGTAGCCTATTGCTTTGCGCTGCCTTTACCCCACCCTGGTTCGGCTCAAAACTTGACTAGGGCCGTTTGGCGTGCGCTCCCAGCACCGATGTGCCGCACCGAATAGTTACTTTTGCGAGCCCGTGGAAGGACGCCCCTTGGTCGCCTCGCGCAACCCCCAGTCCGACAGTATTACCGACGTTTCCGGCTCCCGCCGCATCTCCTTCGCAAAGATCTCCGAGCCTCTCGAGGTTCCGGATCTGCTTGCGCTGCAGGTGGACAGTTTCGACTGGCTGGTCGGGAACGAAACCTGGCAGGCCCGCGTGGCCGCCGCCGAGGCGGAGGGTCGAACCGACCTCTCCTCCCCGTCCGGCCTGGAGGAGATCTTCGAAGAGATCTCCCCGATCGAGGACTTCAGCGGCACCATGTCGCTGTCGTTCCGCGATCACCGGTTCGAGCCCCCGAAGAACACGGTCGACGAGTGCAAGGAGCGCGACGTCACCTATTCGGCGCCGCTGTTCGTCACCGCCGAGTTCATGAACAACGAGACCGGCGAGATCAAGAGCCAGACCGTCTTCATGGGTGACTTCCCGTTGATGACGCGCAAGGGCACGTTCGTGATCAACGGCACCGAGCGTGTCGTCGTGTCCCAGCTGGTCCGCTCGCCCGGTGTGTACTTCGAGCGCACACCGGACAAGACGTCGGACAAGGACATCTTCACCGCCAAGATCATCCCGTCGCGCGGTGCGTGGCTGGAGTTCGAGGTCGACAAGCGCGACATGGTGGGCGTGCGGCTGGACCGCAAGCGCAAGCAGAACGTCACCGTGCTGCTCAAGGCACTCGGCTGGACCGACGCGCAGATCCTCGAGGAGTTCGGCGAGTACGAGTCGATCCGGCTCACCCTGGAGAAGGACCACACCTCCGGGCAGGACGACGCGCTGCTCGACATCTACCGCAAGCTGCGCCCCGGCGAACCGCCGACGCGCGAGGCTGCCCAGGCGCTGCTGGACAACTACTACTTCAACGGCAAGCGCTACGACCTGGCCAAGGTCGGTCGCTACAAGATCAACAAGAAGCTGGGCCGCGACGAGGCGCACGACACGGCCGTCCTGACGATCAACGACATCGTCGCGACGATCAAGTACCTGGTCGCGCTGCACGAGGGCAAGACCGAGCTGGCCGCGCCGCAGGGCGAGATCGTCGTCGAAGAGGACGACATCGACCACTTCGGCAACCGCCGTCTGCGCACCGTCGGTGAGCTGATCCAGAACCAGCTGCGCACCGGCCTGGCCCGGATGGAGCGCGTGGTCCGGGAGCGGATGACGACCCAGGACGTCGAGGCGATCACGCCGCAGACCCTGATCAACATCCGTCCGGTGGTGGCGGCGCTGAAGGAGTTCTTCGGCACCTCCCAGCTGTCGCAGTTCATGGACCAGACCAACCCGATCGCGGGACTCACCCACAAGCGCCGCCTGTCGGCCCTTGGCCCGGGTGGTCTGAGCCGCGAGCGGGCCGGCTTCGAGGTTCGCGACGTGCACCCGTCCCACTACGGCCGGATGTGCCCGATCGAAACCCCGGAAGGCCCGAACATCGGTCTGATCGGCTCGCTCGCGACGTACGGCCGGGTGAATCCGTTCGGCTTCGTCGAGACGCCGTACCGCAAGGTCGTCGACGGCCGGGTCACCGACCAGGTCGACTACCTGACCGCGGACGAGGAGGACCGGTTCGTCATCGCTCAGGCCAACGCGGCGCTGACTGCTGACGACGTGTTCGCCGAGGACCGGGTGCTGGTCCGCCGGCGCCACGGTGAGGTCGAGCTCGTGCTGGTCGACGACGTGGACTACATGGACGTCAGCCCGCGCCAGATGGTGTCGGTCGCCACGGCGATGATCCCGTTCCTCGAGCACGACGACGCCAACCGCGCCCTGATGGGCTCCAACATGCAGCGCCAGGCCGTTCCGCTGATCACCGCGGACGCCCCCCTGGTCGGTACCGGCATGGAGTTCCGCGGAGCGGTCGACGCCGGTGACGTGCTGGTGTCGGAGAAGGCAGGTGTGATCAAGGAGGTCTCGGCCGACCTGATCGAGGTCGCCGCCGACGACGGCACCTACCAGACCTACCGGCTGGCCAAGTTCCGTCGCTCGAACCAGGGCACCTGCATCAACCAGCGCCCGCTGGTCGACGCCGGTCAGCGGGTCGAGGTCGGTTCGCCGCTGGCGGACGGTCCGTGCACCGACGAGGGCGAGATGGCCCTCGGCCGGAACCTGCTCGTGGCGTTCATGCCGTGGGAGGGTCACAACTACGAAGACGCGATCATCCTGTCGCAGCGCGTTGTGCAGCAGGACCTGCTCACCTCGATCCACATCGAGGAGCACGAGGTCGACGCCCGCGACACCAAGCTCGGTCCGGAAGAGATCACCCGGGACATCCCGAACGTCTCCGACGAGATGCTGGCCGACCTGGACGAGCGCGGCATCATCCGGATCGGCGCGGAGGTCACCACCGGTGACATCTTGGTCGGCAAGGTCACGCCCAAGGGTGAGACCGAGCTGACCCCGGAGGAGCGGCTGCTCCGGGCGATCTTCGGTGAGAAGGCGCGGGAGGTCCGCGACACCTCGCTGAAGGTGCCGCACGGTGAGAACGGAACCGTCATCGGGGTCCGCGTCTTCGACCGCGACAACGGCGACGAGCTGCCGCCGGGCGTGAACCAGCTGGTCCGCGTGTACGTCGCGCAGAAGCGCAAGATCTCCGTCGGCGACAAGCTCGCCGGACGCCACGGCAACAAGGGCGTCATCTCGAAGATCCTGCCGGTCGAGGACATGCCGTTCATGGAAGACGGCACCCAGGTCGACATCATCTTGAACCCGCTGGGCGTGCCCGGCCGGATGAACGTCGGTCAGGTGCTCGAGACCCACCTCGGCTGGGTTGCCAGCCGCGGCTGGAAGGTCGACCCGGACAGCACCGAAGAGTGGGCCCAGCGACTGATCAAGATCGGCGCCGGCGAAGCCGCTCCGTTCACGAACGTCGCCACCCCGGTCTTCGACGGCGCGCGTGAGGAAGAGGTCACCGGCCTGCTCGGCTCGACCCTGCCGAACCGCGACGGCGACCGGATGGTCGACAGCACCGGCAAGGCCAACCTGTTCGACGGCCGCTCGGGGGAGCCTTTCCCGCAGCCGGTCGGCGTCGGTTACATGTACATGCTGAAGCTGCACCACCTGGTGGACGACAAGATCCACGCCCGCTCGACCGGTCCGTACTCGATGATCACGCAGCAGCCGCTGGGTGGTAAGGCGCAGTTCGGTGGTCAGCGGTTCGGCGAGATGGAGGTGTGGGCCCTGGAGGCCTACGGTGCCGCCTTCGCGCTGCAGGAGCTGCTGACGATCAAGTCGGACGATGTGGTCGGTCGCGTCAAGGTCTACGAAGCGATCGTCAAGGGCGAGAACATCCCGGAGCCGGGTATCCCGGAATCCTTCAAGGTTCTGGTCAAGGAAATGCAGTCCCTGTGTCTGAATGTCGAGGTCCTCTCGTCCGACGGAAGCCGGGTCGAGATGCGCGACAGCGAAGAGGACGTCTTCCGCGCTGCGGAGGAACTCGGAATCGACCTGTCCCGGCGTGAGCCGAACAGCGTCGAGGAGGTCTGAGCGGGTTGCCGCTCGAGATCGAACCAACTCACTCAGACCATTTTTTAGCTACGGGAGATAACACATCGTGCTCGACGTGAACTTCTTCGACGAGCTTCGGATCGGCCTGGCGACCGCGGATGAGATCCGCCAGTGGTCGCACGGCGAGGTCAAGAAGCCCGAGACGATCAACTACCGGACGCTCAAGCCCGAGCGTGACGGTCTGTTCTGCGAGAAGATCTTCGGTCCCACCCGGGACTGGGAGTGCTACTGCGGTAAGTACAAGCGTGTTCGCTTCAAGGGCATCATCTGTGAGCGGTGTGGCGTAGAGGTCACCCGTTCCAAGGTGCGCCGCGAGCGGATGGGCCACATCGAGCTGGCCGCGCCGGTCACCCACATCTGGTACTTCAAGGGTGTTCCGTCGCGACTCGGTTACCTGCTCGACCTCGCCCCGAAGGACCTCGAGAAGGTCATCTACTTCGCGGCGTACATGATCACCGACGTCGACGACGAGGCGCGGCACCGCGACCTCTCGTCGTTGGAGGGCCGGACCGATGTCGAGCGCAAGCAGCTCGAGAGCCGGCGCGACAACGACATCGAGACCCGGATGAAGAAGCTCGAGGAGGACCTCGCCCAGCTCGAGGCCGAGGGCGCGAAGGCCGACGTTCGCCGCAAGGTGAAGGAAGGCGCCGAGCGTGAGGTCAAGCAGCTGCGCGACCGTGCGCAGCGCGAGATCGACCGCCTCGACGAGGTCTGGAGCCGGTTCAAGAACCTCAAGGTCCAGGACCTGGAGGGCGACGAGATCCTGTACCGCGCCATGAAGGAGCGGTTCGGCAAGTACTTCGAGGGTGCGATGGGCGCGGCCGCGATCCAGCGGCGCCTGGAGACCTTCGACCTCAAGGCCGAGGCGGACAGCCTGCGGGAGACCATCAAGACCGGCAAGGGCCAGCGCAAGACCCGCGCCCTGAAGCGGCTCAAGGTCGTCACCGCGTTCCTGGCCACCAACAACAGCCCGATGGGCATGGTGCTCGACTGCGTTCCGGTGATCCCGCCGGACCTGCGGCCGATGGTCCAGCTCGACGGTGGCCGGTTCGCCACCTCCGACCTGAACGACCTGTACCGCCGGGTGATCAACCGGAACAACCGGCTCAAGCGGCTGCTCGACCTGGGCGCGCCCGAGATCATCGTCAACAACGAGAAGCGGATGCTCCAGGAGGCCGTCGACGCACTGTTCGACAACGGCCGCCGTGGACGTCCGGTCACCGGCCCGGGCAACCGGCCGCTGAAGTCGCTGTCCGACATGCTCAAGGGCAAGCAGGGTCGCTTCCGTCAGAACCTGCTGGGCAAGCGCGTCGACTACTCCGGCCGTTCGGTCATCGTGGTCGGCCCGCAGCTGAAGCTGCACCAGTGCGGTCTGCCGAAGGCGATGGCGCTGGAGCTGTTCAAGCCGTTCGTGATGAAGCGGCTTGTCGACCTCAACCACGCGCAGAACATCAAGTCCGCCAAGCGGATGGTCGAGCGTCAGCGCGCCCAGGTCTGGGACGTGCTGGAAGAGGTCATCACCGAGCACCCCGTGCTGCTGAACCGCGCGCCTACCCTGCACCGGCTGGGGATCCAGGCGTTCGAGCCGCAGCTGATCGAGGGCAAGGCGATCCAGATCCACCCGCTCGTGTGTTCCGCCTTCAACGCGGACTTCGACGGTGACCAGATGGCGGTGCACCTGCCGCTGTCGGCCGAGGCGCAGGCCGAGGCCCGGATCCTGATGCTGTCGACGAACAACATCCTGAAGCCTGCTGACGGCCGTCCGGTCACGATGCCGACCCAGGACATGATCATCGGCATCTACTTCCTGACGATGCTGAAGGAAGGTGCCCTCGGCGAGGGCCGCGCCTTCAGCTCGCTGGCCGAGGCGCTGATGGCCTTCGACCGCAAGGAACTGTCCCTGCAGGCGAAGATCACGCTGCGGCTGACCGAGGCCGGCGCGCCGGCCGGGTCGACCGAGCGGCCGGACGGCGGGTTCTCGATGGAGACCACGCTGGGCCGCGCCCTCTTCAACGAGGCGCTGCCGAGCGACTACACCTTCGTGGACACCGAGGTCGGCAAGAAGCAGCTGGGCTCGATCGTCAACGACCTGGCCGAGCGCTACTCCAAGGTCCAGGTGGCGAACTGCCTGGACGCGCTGAAGGACCTCGGTTTCCGCTGGGCCACCCGGTCGGGTGTCACGGTGTCGATCGACGACTTCAGCACGCCGCCGAGCAAGCCGGAGATCATGGCTCGCTACGAGGCCCAGGCCGAGAAGGTCCAGAAGCAGTTCGAGCGCGGTCTGATCACCGCGTCCGAGCGGCGCCAGGAACTGATCGAGATCTGGACCGGGGCCAACGCCGAGGTCGGCAAGGCCATGGAGGAGAACTTCGAGAAGGCCAACCCGATCTGGATGATGGTCCACTCGGGTGCCCGAGGCAACATGATGCAGATCCGGCAGATCGCCGGTATGCGTGGTCTGGTGGCCAACCCGAAGGGCGAGATCATCGCCCGGCCGATCAAGGCGAACTTCCGCGAGGGCCTGTCGGTGGTCGAGTACTTCATCGCCACCCACGGTGCCCGCAAGGGTCTCGCCGACACCGCGCTGCGGACCGCCGACTCCGGGTACCTGACGCGTCGTCTGGTGGACGTGTCGCAGGACGTCATCATCCGCGAGGAGGACTGCGGCACCGAGCGTGGTCTGCCCAAGCAGATCGGCCAGACCGGCGCGGACGGCAAGACCGTGCACGCCGAGAACGTCGAGACCAGTGCCTACGCACGCACCCTGGCGACGGACACGTTCGACGCCAAGGGCAACCTGGTGCTGGCCGCGGGCAGCGACCTGGGCGATGTCTCCATCGCCAAGCTGGTCGAGGCCGGGATCGAGTCGGTCAAGGTCCGCTCCGTGCTGACCTGTGACGCCAAGACCGGTACCTGCGCGAAGTGCTACGGCCGTTCGCTGGCGACCGGCAAGCCGGTCGACATCGGTGAGGCCGTCGGCATCATCGCGGCGCAGTCCATCGGTGAGCCGGGTACGCAGCTGACGATGCGGACCTTCCACACCGGTGGTGTCGCGGGTGATGACATCACCCACGGTCTGCCGCGTGTGGTCGAGCTCTTCGAGGCTCGCCAGCCCAAGGGCAAGGCGCCGATCGCCGAGGCCGCGGGCCGGATCTCGATCGAGGACACCGACAAGACCCGGAAGCTGGTGCTCACCCCGGACGACGGTTCCGAGGAGGTCGCCTACCCGGTGTCGAAGCGTGGCCGCCTGCTGATCGAAGAGGGTCAGCACGTCGAGGTCGGTCAGCAGCTGACGCAGGGTACGCCGGACCCGCAGGAAGTTCTGCGGATCCTGGGTGTCCGCAAGGCGCAGGAGCACCTGGTGGACGAGGTCCAGGAGGTGTACCGGTCGCAGGGTGTGGCCATCCACGACAAGCACATCGAGATCATCGTCCGGCAGATGCTGCGCCGGGTCACGGTGATCGAGTCCGGCGAGGCGAACCTGCTGCCGGGTGAGCTGGCGGACCGGCTGATGTTCGAGGCCGAGAACCGTCGCGTCGTGGCCGAGGGCGGTACGCCGGCCTCCGGTCGCCCGGTGCTGATGGGGATCACCAAGGCGTCGCTCGCGACCGAGTCGTGGCTGTCGGCCGCCTCCTTCCAGGAGACGACCCGGGTCCTGACCGAGGCCGCGATCCACGGCAAGTCCGACTCGCTGGTCGGTCTGAAGGAGAACGTCATCATCGGAAAGCTGATCCCGGCGGGTACCGGCATGGACCGTTACCGCAACATCCGGGTGGAGCCCACCGAGGAGGCGAAGGCCGCGATGTACTCGATGGTCGGTTACGAGTCGTACGACTACGACTTCGGCCCGTCCACCGGTCAGTCGGTCCCGCTCGACGACTTCGACCTCGGTTCCTACCAGAACTGAGTCCAGTCAGCAGTACGCCCGAGGGCGGCACCCCCCAGCACGGGGGTGCCGCCCTCGCGGCTTTTCCGGGGTACGGCGGACGGTCTGTTGCTTGAGGCAACGAGGGTGGGGAGGGTGGGATCCAAGGTGCAGAAGGGGTTGCGGGACAGCACCGGCGATTGAACTGCCGAGCGTGCTCGAAGCTGTGCGGAGTGTTGCGAGGGGTCGGCGTGGGACTGTCGGTGGGATGCGCGAGAATAATTTGAAATAAGTACAAAGCGGTCCGAGCTAAGGAGAAAGCAGGACGCACATGCCGGATCTCCCGCCCTACCTGCGACCGTTCGTGCTGCCCGTCGAAGGGGCCGCGGAGCTGCGCGTCGACCGGGTCGGCGAGCTGGACTTCCACCGCCCCGCCAGTACGGCGCGGACGGGCGCGATCCTGCTGATCCACGGCGGTCCCGGACCCGCTGATCTCAGCGTCACACCCCGGGACTGGCCCGTCTATCAAGGCTATGCGGCCGCGATCGCTCAACGCGGCCTGGTGGCCGTCGTGGTCGATCACCGGCTGATCCGGGGGCTCGACCAGCTGAGTGCCGCCGCCGACGACGTGGAGGCCGCTGTCGGGCTGCTGCGGGCCGATCCGCAGGTGGACCCGGAGCGCATCGTGCTCTGGTTCTTCTCCGGGGCCGGCCTGCTGGCGGGGGAGTGGCTGGACAGCCGCCCCGGCTGGCTGCGCGGCATCGCGCTGAGCTATCCCCGCCTCGCCACCCCGCCCGGTGTCGACGAACTGGTTTCCGCCGCCGAGGTGATCGGCAAAGCATCAACTACCGACCTGCCGGTGCTGCTGACGAGGGTCGGCCGCGAGCTCGACGAGCTCGCCGGTCCGGTGGCGGAGTTCGTCTCCGCCGGTGGCACCGCGCTGGACATCATCGACGTACCGAAAGGGCAACACGGCTTCGACATGCTCGACCACACCGACGAATCCCGCGCCGCGGTGACCAAGGCCCTCGACTGGGCCATCGCCCACCTGGGCGAAGACCCGACAGCCACCCAACTCCCCATCCCGACCACGACCATGACGACGGAGAAGGTGAAAACCTCTGTAGTCGTGGAGAAACCGGCCGCAGCAGTAGCAGAGAAGCCGGCCCCAGTAGTACCGCAGAAACCGGCCGCGCCGGTCAGCACGCCGCTGCTGCCCGCCGAGACGCCTGCCTCGCGGGTCGTCGGACGCGAGCACTCGGCGTACGAAGCGCACGACCTGGAAGCGTTCCTGGCGATGTATTCGCCGACCGCCCAGCTGCAAACAGCAGACGGCGCCGTACTGCGCGGTCGCCGGTCGCTCCGGGAGTACTACCAGCCCCGCTTCGAGGCCGGCCAGTGCAAGAGCGAACTGGTGCACCGGATGACCCAGGGCGACTGGGTGGTGGACCAGTCGATCAGCCATGGCGACGACGGCCCGACTCCGACGATCGCGTTCTACCGGGTCCAGGAGGGCCTGATCACCGAGGTCCGGGTTCTTGGCTGACGGATTCGACCCGCTCGCCGAGTTCGAGCGCACCGCGGCGGAGCTGGCAGCGATCCTCGAGATCGTTGCCCCGGCCGCCGCGGTGCCGTCCTGCCCGGGCTGGACCGTGGCCGACCTGGCCGAGCACGTCGGCGCCGGCCAGCGCTGGGCGGCCTCGATCCTGCTCAGCAGCCAACCCCAGAAGGTCCCCGCAGTACTGCGGACCGCCATCTCCTGGTCCGACTGGTACGCCGGCACGACCGCGGCGCTGGTGGCCGCGATCAAGGCGGTCGACCCGGCCGAACACTGCTGGAACTTCTCGCCAGGGCAGCAGTTCGCGGGCTTCTGGACCCGCCGCAGGCTGCATGAGACGGCGGTTCACCTGGTGGATGCCCTCCAGGCAGCAGCCGATCCGGCCGCCGACACCGACTCGATCGAGACCGGCCGGCCGCTGGGTCAGGTGATTCCACCGGCCGTGGCCGCGGACGGGGTCGACGAGGTGTTCGAGGTCTTCCTGCCCCGGATGCTGGCTCGCGGATTTCCGCCGGTGGTGACCCGGCAGGTCGGCGTACGGGCTGTCGATACCGGGCACGAGTGGACGCTGACGCCTGCAGGACAAGGAGAACCGTCCACCGTGGACAGGTCCGGGGCGACCGGTGACGTGATCGTCTCCGGGACGGCGCTGGAGCTGTATCTGGCCATGTGGAGGAGGCTTCCGGCCGGATCTTTGCGGCTGGAGGGCGACACCCTGGCAGCGGCCGGACTCGTCGATGGCAGGGTTACGCCGTAAAGGCTGTAAACTGGTCTAGCGGCTGCGCCTCAGCTCCTCACGGGCTTCTGTTTTGACCGTGCTTGAGGCAGCCGCTAGTCTTAACGATCGTGCCCGGGTCATCCTGGGCCGTCATGCGTGCCCCTCGTAATTTTCGGGTCAGCGCGTGGCACGGGACTTCTGCCGACAGTCAGAAAGTTTATGACTCCGGCGTGTCCGTGCCCTCGCGACACACCCGACCGCGGGGGTCAGGTGCGCAGCAACCGACCGGACGACAGAAAGAGACCTACGCGGTGCCCACCATCCAGCAGTTGGTCCGCAAGGGCCGCCAGGACAAGGTGTCCAAGAACAAGACGCCGGCCCTGAAGGGTTCCCCTCAGCGTCGTGGTGTGTGCACGCGCGTCTACACGACCACCCCGAAGAAGCCGAACTCGGCGCTTCGCAAGGTCGCTCGCGTCCGCCTCACCAGCGGCATCGAGGTCACCGCCTACATCCCGGGCGTCGGCCACAACCTGCAGGAGCACTCGATCGTGCTCGTGCGTGGTGGTCGTGTGAAGGACCTCCCGGGTGTCCGGTACAAGATCATCCGCGGTTCGCTCGACACCCAGGGTGTGAAGAACCGGAAGCAGGCTCGCAGCCGGTACGGCGCGAAGAAGGAGAAGAGCTAATGCCGCGCAAGGGTCCCGCCCCGAAGCGGCCGGTCATCATCGACCCGGTCTACAGTTCGCCGCTCGTCACCCAGTTGATCTCCAAGATCCTGGTCGACGGCAAGAAGCAGATCGCGCAGAGCATCGTCTACACCGCCCTCGAGGGCACCCGGACGAAGACCGGCACCGACCCGGTCATCACGCTCAAGCGCGCCCTGGACAACGTGAAGCCCAGCATCGAGGTGAAGAGCCGCCGTGTCGGTGGCGCCACCTACCAGGTGCCGATCGAGGTCAAGCCCGGTCGCTCGACCACGCTCGCCCTGCGCTGGCTCACGTCGTACTCCCGGGCCCGTCGCGAGAAGACCATGGCCGAGCGCCTGATGAACGAGATCCTGGATGCGTCCAACGGTCTCGGTGCGTCGGTCAAGCGTCGCGAGGACACGCACAAGATGGCCGAAGCCAACAAGGCTTTCGCCCACTACCGCTGGTGATCCGGGGCCCGGTCCCGGGCCCCCGCGTTCACACTTTTTGAGCTAGACAGAAGCGAGAGGTAGACCACCGAGGTGGCCGTACAAATCACCACCGACCTGAGCATGGTGCGCAACATCGGCATCATGGCCCACATCGACGCCGGTAAGACGACGACGACCGAGCGGATCCTCTTCTACACCGGTATCACGTACAAGATCGGTGAGGTCCACGACGGCGCCGCCACGATGGACTGGATGGAGCAGGAGCAGGAGCGCGGCATCACCATCACGTCCGCCGCGACGACCTGCACCTGGAAAGACCACACCATCAACATCATCGACACCCCTGGGCACGTCGACTTCACCGTCGAGGTGGAGCGCTCGCTGCGCGTCCTCGACGGCGCGGTCGCCGTCTTCGACGGTGTCGCGGGTGTCGAGCCGCAGTCCGAGACCGTGTGGCGTCAGGCGGACCGGTACGGCGTACCGCGGATCTGCTTCGTGAACAAGCTGGACCGCACCGGCGCCGAGTTCATGCGCTGCGTCGACATGATCGTCGACCGGCTGGCCGCGGTGCCGCTGGTGCTGCAGCTGCCGATCGGTGCCGAGGCCGACTTCATCGGTGTCGTCGACCTGATCGGGATGCGCGCGCTGACCTGGCGCGGCGAGACCACGATGGGTGAGGACTACACCGTCGAGGAGATCCCGGCCACGCACACCGAGATCGCCGCCGAGTGGCGCGACAAGCTGATCGAGACGCTGGCCGAGGCCGACGACGAGATCATGGAGCTGTACCTGGAGGGCGAGGAGCCGTCCCAGGAGCAGATCATGGCCGGCATCCGGCGCGCGACGATCGCCAGCAAGCTGACCCCGGTCCTGACCGGCACCGCCTTCAAGAACAAGGGCGTCCAGCCGCTGCTCGACGCGATCAACGCCTTCCTGCCCAGCCCGCTGGACGTGCCGGACATCGAGGGCCACGACGTCAAGGACGCCGCGGTCGTCGTCACCCGCAAGCCGGACGACTCCGAGCCGTTCTCGGCGCTGGCCTACAAGATCGCGGCCGACCCGCACCTGGGCAAGCTGACCTTCATCCGGGTGTACTCGGGCAAGCTCGAGACCGGCACCCAGGTCCTGAACCCCACCAAGGGGCGCAAGGAGCGGATCGGCAAGATCTACCGGATGCACGCGAACAAGCGCGAGGAGATCGCGTCGGTCGGCGCCGGCCACATCGTCGCCGTGATGGGTCTGAAGGACACCACCACCGGTGAGACGCTGTGCGACCCGGCCAAGCCGGTCGTGCTGGAGTCGATGACCTTCCCGGCCCCGGTGATCTCGGTCGCCATCGAGCCGAAGTCGAAGGGCGACCAGGAGAAGCTGGGCGTCGCGATCCAGCGGCTCGCCGAGGAGGACCCGACCTTCCAGGTACGGACCGACGAGGACACCGGCCAGACGATCATCGCCGGGATGGGCGAGCTCCACCTGGAGATCCTGGTCGACCGGATGAAGCGCGAGTTCCGCGTCGAGGCCAACGTCGGCAAGCCCCAGGTCGCCTACCGCGAGACCATCAAGAAGAAGGTCGAGAAGGTCGACTACACGCACAAGAAGCAGACCGGTGGTTCGGGTCAGTTCGCGCGTGTGATCATCAACATCGAGCCGACGTCGGCCGAGCTGGGTGGCGAGGGCGGCTACGAGTTCGTCAACGCCGTCACCGGTGGCCGGATCCCGCGGGAGTACATCCCGTCGGTGGACGAGGGCGCCCAGGAAGCGATGGAGTTCGGCGTCCTGGCCGGCTACCCGATGGTGGACGTCAAGGTCACCCTGACCGACGGCGCCTACCACGATGTCGACTCGTCCGAGCTCGCCTTCAAGATCGCCGGTTCGATGGCTTTCAAGGACGCCGCCCGCCGGGCGACGCCGGTCATCCTCGAGCCGATGTTCTCGGTCGAGGTCATCACCCCGGAGGACTACATGGGTGAAGTGATCGGCGACCTCAACTCACGCCGCGGCCAGATCCAGTCCATGGACGAGGGCCCCGGTGGCAGCCGGGCCATCAAGGCTCTGGTGCCGTTGTCCGAGATGTTCGGGTATGTCGGTGACCTTCGGTCGAAGACCCAGGGCCGCGCGTCGTACTCGATGCAGTTCGATTCCTACGCCGAGGTTCCGAAGAACGTGGCGGAAGAGATCATCAAGAAGGCCCGCGGCGAGTAATCTCGCTCCGGACCAACCAACCCACAGCGCGTCGGCGTACGGCGTAAGTCAACACTTTCCAGGAGGGCCCCAGTGGCTAAGGCGAAGTTCGAGCGGACTAAGCCGCACGTCAACATCGGCACCATCGGTCACATCGACCACGGTAAGACCACTCTTACCGCGGCGATCACCAAGGTGCTGCACGACAAGTACCCGACGCTGAACGAGGCGTCGGCCTTCGATCAGATCGACAAGGCGCCGGAAGAGCGTCAGCGCGGTATCACCATCTCCATCGCGCACGTCGAGTACCAGACCGAGGCCCGGCACTACGCCCACGTCGACTGCCCGGGTCACGCGGACTACATCAAGAACATGATCACCGGTGCGGCCCAGATGGACGGTGCGATCCTGGTCGTCGCCGCCACCGACGGCCCGATGCCGCAGACGCGTGAGCACGTGCTGCTCGCCCGTCAGGTCGGTGTGCCGGCGATGGTCGTCGCCCTGAACAAGTGCGACATGGTCGACGACGAGGAGATCCTGGAGCTCGTCGAGCTCGAGGTTCGCGAGCTGCTGAGCGACCAGGAGTTCGACGGCGACAACGCGCCGGTCGTCAAGGTCGCGGCCCACCCGGCACTGCAGGGTGACGCCAAGTGGGGCGAGTCGATCCTCGAGCTGATGGACGCCGTGGACGCCTACATCCCGCAGCCGGAGCGCGAGATCGACAAGCCGTTCCTGATGCCGGTCGAGGATGTCTTCACCATCACCGGTCGCGGTACCGTCATCACGGGCCGGATCGAGCGGGGCATCATCAAGGTCAACGAGACCGTCGACCTGATCGGTATCCGTCCGGAGAAGCAGACCTCGACCGTCACCGGTATCGAGATGTTCCGCAAGCTCCTCGACGAGGGCCAGGCCGGTGAGAACGTCGGTCTGCTGCTTCGTGGTACGAAGCGCGAGGACGTCGAGCGCGGCATGGTCGTCATCAAGCCGGGCACCACCACCCCGCACACCAACTTCGACGCTTCGGTCTACATCCTGTCGAAGGAGGAGGGCGGCCGGCACACGCCGTTCTTCCAGAACTACCGCCCGCAGTTCTACTTCCGCACCACGGACGTCACCGGCGTCGTCACGCTGCCCGAGGGCACCGAGATGGTCATGCCGGGCGACAACACCGACATGTCGGTCGAGCTGATCCAGCCGATCGCCATGGAAGAGGGCCTGAAGTTCGCGATCCGGGAAGGTGGCCGTACCGTCGGCGCCGGCCGGGTCACCAAGATCCTCAAGTGATTTCATGAGGTCCGCGAGGGCTGGCTCACCGAGCCCTCGCGGACCTCTGCTTTACGCCTGATCCGGGGCAAGTCGGGGTCGGTGACCCCGGAACGGTTCCGGATCAAGGCGTACAGCCACCACAGCGCCACCTCGATTGGCATTCCGATGCCAATCTCTGGCACAATATTCAGGTTGCTCAGGCGAGGCCGCCGGGGTGCGCCACAGACACTTGTCTGGAGGGTGCGCCGGACCGGAGACCATGCCGAGGTTCCGGTCCGAGACCGAACCCCGATCACCATCCCAGGGTTGGAAGTGTGTGGTGACGCGCGTGCCGCGTCCACGACACACCCGACCGCGGGGGTCGGAGCAGCAAAGGCAGAAGACGAAGAGAAGGACGTAGCGAAGCGATGGCGGGACAAAAGATCCGCATCCGGCTGAAGGCCTACGACCACGAGGTCATCGACAGTTCGGCGCGCAAGATCGTCGACACGGTGACGCGTACTGGTGCGAAGGTTGCTGGCCCGGTGCCGTTGCCGACGGAAAAGAACGTGTTCTGCGTCATCCGCTCGCCGCACAAGTACAAGGACAGCCGCGAGCACTTCGAGATGCGCACCCACAAGCGGCTCATCGACATCATCGACCCCACGCCGAAGACCGTCGACTCGCTGATGCGTCTCGACCTGCCGGCCGGTGTCGACATCGAGATCAAGCTCTGAGGGACGCGAACAACCAATGAGCACTTCCACTAAGAACACGCGTGGGCTGCTGGGCACCAAGCTCGGCATGACCCAGACCTGGGACGAGAACAACCGAGTCGTCCCCGTCACCGTGATCCAGGCCGGCCCCTGTGTGGTCACCGAGGTGCGTACCTCGGCCAGCCACGGCTACGACGGCGTTCAGATCGCGTTCGGCGACATCGACCCCCGCAAGGTGAACTCGCCGATGCGCGGCCACTTCGAGAAGGCCGGCGTGACTCCTCGTCGTCACCTGCTCGAGCTGCGCACCGCGGACGCCAGCGAGTACACGCTCGGCCAGGAGATCAAGGCCGAGGCGTTCGCCGCGGGCGAGATCGTCGACGTGTCCGCCACCAGCAAGGGCAAGGGCTTCGCCGGTGTCATGAAGCGGCACGGCTTCCACGGTCTTCGCGCCACCCACGGTGTGCACAAGAAGCACCGTTCGCCGGGCTCCATCGGCGGTTGCGCGACCCCGGGCCGGGTCTTCAAGGGCCTCAAGATGGCCGGCCGGATGGGCAACGAGAAGGTCACCACGCAGAACATCACCGTGCACGCGGTGGACGTCGAGCGCGGCCTGGTCCTGCTCAAGGGCGCCGTCCCCGGCCCCAAGGGCGGCCTCGTGCTGATCCGCAACGCCGCGAAGGGAGCTACCAAATGAGCACCGTTGACGTCGTCGTCGTGAAGGGCGACAAGGTCAGCAAGAAGGGCTCCGCGGAGCTCCCCGCCGAGCTGTTCGACGTTCAGGCGAACATCCCGCTGATCCACCAGGTCGTCGTGGCCCAGCTGGCCGCGGCCCGCCAGGGCACGCACAAGGTGAAGTCCCGCGGAGAGGTCTCCGGCGGTGGCGCCAAGCCGTACCGGCAGAAGGGCACCGGTCGCGCCCGTCAGGGCTCGACCCGCGCGCCGCAGTTCACCGGTGGTGGCGTGGTGCACGGCCCGACCCCGCGCGACTACAGCCAGCGGACCCCGAAGAAGATGATCGCCGCCGCGCTCCGCGGTGCGTTGTCGGACCGGGCCCGCGACGGCCGCGTGCACGTGGTCGAGAAGTTCGTGGACGGCGACAAGCCGTCGACCAAGTCGGCGCTGAAGGTGCTGGCCGAGGTCACCGAGTACCTCAAGGTGCTGGTGGTCGTGGCGCGCGCCGACGAGCAGACCTGGCTGAGCCTGCGCAACGTGCCGACCGTGCACCTGCTCGCGGCCGACCAGCTGAACGCGTACGACGTGCTGTGCAGCGACGCGGTGGTCTTCACCAGCGATGCGCTGGAGGCCTTCGTCGCCGGTACGCCGAAGGGCAAGTCCGTCAAGGCCGTCGCGACGTCGACCGAGGCCGAGCAGGAGGTAGAAGCATGAGTCACGGAGTCAACAAGGACCCGCGGGACGTGCTGCTGCGGCCGGTCGTGAGCGAGAAGAGCTACGGCCTGCTGGACGAGCAGAAGTACACGTTCGAGGTCGCCCCGGACGCCAACAAGACCGAGATCAAGCTCGCGGTCCAGAAGGTGTTCAAGGTGCGGGTCACCAGCGTCAACACGATCAACCGCAAGGGCAAGCGCCGCCGGACCCGTACGGGCTGGGGCAAGCGTCCTGACACCAAGCGAGCGATCGTCAGCCTTGCCGGCGACGACCGCATCGACATCTTCGGAGGCCAGTCGTAATGGGTATCCGCAAATACAAGCCGACAACGCCGGGCCGTCGTGGCTCGAGCGTGGCCGACTTCGTCGAGCTCACCCGTTCGACCCCTGAGAAGTCCCTGCTCCGCCCGCTGCCGAAGAAGGGTGGCCGGAACAACTCCGGCAAGATCACCACTCGGCACCACGGTGGCGGCCACAAGCGCGCCTACCGCCTGATCGACTTCAAGCGGTACGACAAGGACGGCGTGCCGGCCAAGGTCGCGGAGATCGAGTACGACCCGAACCGCACCGCCCGGATCGCACTGCTGCACTACGTCGACGGCGAGAAGCGCTACATCCTCGCCCCGGCCAAGCTGGAGCAGGGCACGATCGTCGAGAACGGTCCGGCGGCGGACATCAAGGTCGGCAACAACCTGCCGCTGCGCAACATCCCGGTCGGTTCCACCGTGCATGCGGTCGAGCTTCGTCCGGGTGGTGGCGCCAAGATGGCCCGCTCCGCCGGTGCCAGCGTTCAGCTGGTCGCCAAGGAGGGCCGGATGGCCACCCTGCGGATGCCGTCCGGCGAGGTCCGGATGGTCGACGTCCGCTGCCGCGCCACCCTCGGTGAGGTCGGCAACGGCGAGCAGTCGAACATCAACTGGGGCAAGGCCGGCCGGATGCGCTGGAAGGGCAAGCGCCCGACCGTCCGTGGTGTCGCCATGAACCCGGTCGACCACCCGCACGGTGGTGGTGAGGGCAAGACCTCGGGTGGACGTCACCCGGTGTCCCCGTGGGGCAAGCCTGAAGGCCGCACCCGCGGCAACAAGGAAAGCGACCGCATGATCGTCCGGCGCCGCAAGGCCGGCAAGAAGCGCTGATAGGGAGCCGGACAGATGCCACGCAGCCTCAAGAAAGGCCCGTTCGTCGACCACCACCTGCTCAAGAAGGTGGAGGTGCAGAACGAAAAGGGCACCAAGAACGTGATCAAGACCTGGTCGCGCCGATCCATGATCATCCCGACCATGATCGGTCACACCCTCGCGGTGCACGACGGCCGCAAGCACGTCCCCGTGTTCGTCACGGACGCGATGGTCGGGCACAAGCTCGGCGAGTTCGCTCCGACCCGGACGTTCAAGGGCCACGAAAAAGACGACCGCAAGGCACGGCGTCGCTGACCTCGGTCAGTGACGAAGCGCAAGCAACCTACGGAGAGATTCGAACATCATGAGCGTAATGGAGCGTAGGGCAGTCAGTGCCCGGCGCGAGGGGCTGCTGGGCGACGAGCCCGGAGCCTTCGCGGTCGCGCGCTTCGTCCGCGTGACGCCGATGAAGGCGCGTCGCGTGGTCGACCTGGTGCGCGGCATGGGCGTCGACGACGCACTCGCCACTCTGAAGTTCGCCCCGCAGGCCGCTGCCGAGACCGTGTACAAGGTCGTCGACAGCGCCGTGGCGAACGCCGAGAGCACCGAGCACCTGAACCGCGCCGACCTGGTCGTGGTGAAGGCCTATGTGGACGAGGGCCCGACGCTGAAGCGTCACCGCCCGCGTGCCCAGGGGCGTGCGACCCGGATCGACAAGCGGACCAGCCACATCACCGTCGTGGTCGGCCCGAAGGTCGAGGCCGAGCCGCAGGCGAAGAAGGCTGACGAGAAGAAGGCCGACGCCAAGAAGGCTCCGGCCAAGAAGGCCGCCGACAAGGCGTCCGCCGACAAGCCGGTCAAGAAGGCGACCGCGAAGAAGGCGGCAGCCAAGAAGACCGCCGAGAAGAAGGAGTCCTGACGTGGGCCAGAAGGTTAACCCCCATGGGTTCCGTCTCGGCATCAGCACCGATCACAAGAGCCGTTGGTACGCCGACAAGCTGTACAAGGACTACGTGGGCGAGGACGTCAAGATCCGTCGCCTGCTGAGCAAGGGCATGGAGCGCGCCGGCATCTCCCGTGTGGAGATCGAGCGCACCCGTGACCGCGTCCGCGTCGACATCCACACCGCTCGTCCGGGCATCGTCATCGGTCGCCGTGGCGCCGAGGCGGACCGGATCCGGGGCAGCCTGGAGGAGCTCACCGGCAAGCAGGTGCAGCTGAACATCCTCGAGGTGAAGAACGCCGAGGTCGACGCACAGCTCGTCGCCCAGGGCGTTGCCGAGCAGCTGTCCGGCCGCGTGGCGTTCCGCCGCGCGATGCGCAAGGCGATGCAGACCACCATGCGTGGCGGCGCCCTGGGCATCCGGATCCAGTGCTCCGGCCGTCTCGGTGGCGCTGAGATGTCGCGTTCGGAGTTCTACCGCGAAGGCCGGGTGCCCCTGCACACCCTTCGCGCGGACATCGACTACGGCTTCTACGAGGCCCGCACGACCTTCGGCCGGATCGGCGTGAAGGTCTGGATCTACAAGGGTGACGTCGCCGGCACCCGCGCCGAGCGCGAGGCGCAGGCCGCCGCTCGGGCCGCTACCCAGCAGCGTGGCCGTCCGGCCCGTCGCGACGGTGGTGGCGACCGCGGTGACCGTGGTGGTCGCGGTGGCGACCGTGGCGGTCGCGGTGGGGCTCGCAACGACGGTGGCGCCCGCAACGACGCTCCGAAGGCTGACGCCGCGGCGGCTCCGGTCGCCGAGAAGCCGGCCGAGACGACCGGAACGGAGAGCTGAACCATGCTCATCCCCCGCAAGGTCAAGCACCGCAAGCAGCACCACCCCAAGCGCTCCGGCGCTGCCAAGGGCGGTACCACGCTGGCGTTCGGCGAGTTCGGCATCCAGGCCGTCGAGAGCCACTACGTGACCAACCGGCAGATCGAGTCCGCTCGTATCGCGATGACCCGGCACATCAAGCGTGGCGGAAAGGTCTGGATCAACATCTACCCGGACCGCCCGCTGACCAAGAAGCCTGCCGAGACCCGGATGGGTTCCGGTAAGGGTTCACCCGAGTGGTGGATCGCCAACGTCAAGTCCGGCCGGGTGATGTTCGAACTGTCCGGTGTCGACGAGGACGTCGCTCGCGAGGCGATGCGCCGCGCGATCCACAAGTTGCCGATGAAGTGCCGCTTCATCACCCGAGAGTCAGGTGAGAACTGATGGCTACCCTGACTGCCGCCGAGCTGCGGAACCGCAGCAAGGACGAGCTGCTCCAGGACCTCGCGAACGCCAAGGAGGAGCTGTTCAACCTCCGGTTCCAGGCTGCGACGGGTCAGCTGGAGTCCCACGGCCGGCTGCGTGCCGTCCGGAAGGACATCGCCCGCATCTACACCGTGCTGACCGAGCGTGCGCTCGGGATCACGGAAGAGGTCGATGCACCCGTGGCCGAGGCTGACGCCGAGGCCGAGGTTGCAGAGACAGCGGACGACAGCGAGAAGGCTGGGAGCAAGGCATGACCGAGAATGCAGCGAAGGACGAGACCGTGAGCACGACCCCCGACGTGAAGCGCAACAGCCGCAAGACCCGTGAGGGCCTGGTGCTGAGCGACAAGATGGACAAGACCGTCACCGTCGAGGTCGAGGACCGGGTCAAGCACAAGCTGTACGGCAAGGTCATCCGCCGCACCAGCAAGCTCAAGGCACACGACGAGCAGAACGCCGCCGGCATCGGCGACCGCGTCCTCCTGATGGAGACCCGGCCGCTGTCCGCCACCAAGCGTTGGCGCGTCGTGGAGATCCTCGAGAAGGCGAAGTAATTCCCGCGAGGGCACTGCAACGCCCGGCTGTACCCAATCGAAATCATTCGTTCCGCAAGGCTCACGCGAGTGAGAACCAGCGAGACAACCAGGAGATCAACAGATGATCCAGCAGGAGTCGCGACTGAAGGTCGCCGACAACACGGGTGCCAAGGAAATCTTGTGCATCCGCGTGCTCGGCGGCTCCGGTCGGCGCTATGCCGGTGTCGGTGACACGATCGTCGCCACCGTCAAGGACGCGATCCCGGGCGGCGGCGTCAAGAAGGGCGACGTCGTCAAGGCCGTCATCGTTCGCACCGTGAAGGAGCGCCGGCGTCCGGACGGCTCCTACATCCGGTTCGACGAGAACGCCGCGGTGATCCTCAAGGCCGACGGCGAGCCGCGCGGCACCCGCATCTTCGGGCCGGTCGGCCGGGAGTTGCGCGAGAAGAAGTTCATGAAGATCATCTCGCTCGCTCCGGAGGTGCTCTGAGATGGCAGCCCAGCAGAAGAAGCTGCACGTGAAGAAGGGTGATCTCGTTCGCGTGATCGCCGGCAAGTCCAAGGGCCACGAGGGCAAGATCATCTCGGTGCTGCCCGAGGCCGAGAAGGTCATCGTCGAAGGCGTGAACCGGGTCAAGAAGCACACCAAGGTGCAGCAGGCCCAGCGCGGCGGCACCACCGGTGGCATCGTCACCCAGGAAGCGCCGATCCACGTGTCCAACGTGATGCTGCTTGTCGAGGTTGAGAAGGACGGCAAGAAGCAGAAGGTGACGACCCGCGTCGGCTACAACCGCGTCGAGGTGCAGAAGAAGCGCCCCGACGGCTCGACCTACACCGGTTTCCGCAGCGTACGCATCTCGCGCCGCACCGGCGAGGAGATCTGATGACTGCTACGGCAACCGAGAAGGTCCAGCCGCGGCTGAAGACCAAGTACCGCGAGGAGATCGTCGCCAAGCTGAGCGACGAGTTCAAGTTCGCGAACGTCATGCAGGTACCCGGGCTCACCAAGATCGTGGTGAACATGGGTGTCGGCGAGGCGGCTCGTGACTCGAAGCTGATCGACGGTGCGATCAAGGACCTGGCCGCGATCACCGGCCAGAAGCCGCAGGTGACCAAGGCCCGCAAGTCGATCGCGCAGTTCAAGCTGCGTGAAGGCATGCCGATCGGTGCGCACGTCACGCTGCGCGGCGACCGGATGTGGGAGTTCCTGGACCGGCTGCTCGCCCTGGCGCTGCCCCGGATCCGTGACTTCCGTGGCCTGTCGGCGAAGCAGTTCGACGGCAACGGGAACTACACCTTCGGTCTGACCGAGCAGGTGATGTTCCACGAGATCAACCAGGACCGGATCGACCGGGTCCGCGGCATGGACATCACCGTGGTGACCACCGCCAAGAACGACGACGAGGGCCGGGCCCTGCTGCGGGCACTCGGCTTCCCGTTCAAGGAGAACTGACGTGGCGAAGACAGCACTCAAGGTCAAGCAGGCCCGGAAGCCGAAGTTCGCGGTGCGCGGTTACACCCGTTGCCAGCGCTGCGGCCGGCCCAAGGCCGTCTTCCGCAAGTTCGGCCTGTGCCGGATCTGCCTGCGGGAGATGGCGCACCGGGGCGAGCTGCCCGGCGTCACCAAGTCCAGCTGGTGACCCACCGCTTCTCCAGCACCGTACTTTTCTCCAACCACCATCTAGTCACCGTAGGTCGCCACACGGCGAAACCACGGCGGGAAAGAGGCCCCAGGCCATGACGATGACCGACCCGATCGCAGACATGCTGACACGTCTGCGCAACGCCAACCAGGCGTATCACGAGTCGACCCAGATGCCGTACAGCAAGATCAAGCAGGGCATTGCCGACATCCTCCAGCAGGAGGGCTACATCTCCTCCTACAAGGTCGAGGAGCCCAAGGAAGGCACCGTCGGCAAGACCCTCGTGGTGGACCTGAAGTTCGGTCCGAGCCGCGAGCGCTCGATCGCCGGCGTCCGGCGGATCAGCAAGCCCGGTCTGCGGGTGTACGCGAAGTCGACCAACCTGCCCAAGGTGCTCGGAGGCCTCGGCGTCGCGATCATCTCGACGTCCCAGGGATTGCTCACGGACCGGCAGGCCAAGCACAAGGGCGTTGGCGGGGAAGTCCTCGCCTACGTCTGGTGACGAAGAACCGGAAGGAGGACCACTCTCATGTCTCGCATCGGTAAGCTCCCGATCACGGTCCCGTCCGGCGTCGACGTCACGATCGACGGCCAGACGGTCACCGTGAAGGGCCCCAAGGGCCAGCTCTCGCACGTTGTTGCGGAGCCCATCGCGGTCGCTCGCGACGAGGACGGCACGATCGCCGTCTCGCGTCCGGACGAGCAGCGCAAGAGCAAGGAACTGCACGGTCTGTCCCGCACCCTGATCGCCAACCTGGTGACCGGCGTGACGGACGGCTACGAGAAGAAGCTCGAGATCGTCGGCGTCGGTTACCGCGTCCTGTCCAAGGGCCCGGGCACGCTGGAGTTCTCGCTCGGCTACAGCCACACCATCACGGTGGAGGCGCCGGAAGGCATCACCTTCGTGGTGGAGACGCCGACCAAGTTCTCGGTGCAGGGAATCGACAAGCAGTCGGTCGGCGAGGTAGCCGCCAACATCCGCAAGCTGCGCAAGCCCGAGCCCTACAAGGGCAAGGGTGTGCGGTACGCGGGCGAGCAGGTGCGCCGCAAGGTCGGAAAGGCTGGTAAGTAACCATGGCGATCGGATTGCGCCACAACAAGCACTCCGCCAAGAAGACCTCTTCCCGGCTGCGTCGTCAGATCCGCGTCCGCAAGAAGGTCAACGGCACGGCCGACCGGCCGCGCCTGGTGGTCAGCAAGTCCTCGAAGCACCTGTTCGCTCAGGTCATCGACGACGTCGCCGGCGTCACCTTGGTCTCGGCCTCCACGATGGAGTCGGACCTGCGCGGCGCAGAGGCGAACAAGACGGACAAGGCCAAGACCGTGGGTGGGCTCATCGCCGACCGCGCCAAGGCCGCCGGTATCGACTCGGTCGTCTTCGACCGGGCCGGGAACAAGTACCACGGCCGGATCGCGGCCCTGGCCGACGCCGCCCGTGAGGGCGGGCTCGGCTTCTGACATGGCGACACAAAGGGAAGAAGGTAGTTCGAAATGAGCGGAGGCCAGCAGCGTCGCGGAGGCGGCGCCGGTGGTGAGCGCCGTGGCCGTGACGGTGGTCGCGGTCAGGCAGCTGACAAGACCGCCTACATCGAGCGCGTGGTAGCCATCAACCGTGTTGCCAAGGTCGTGAAGGGTGGTCGTCGCTTCAGCTTCACCGCCCTCGTGGTCGTCGGCGACGGTGAAGGCACCGTCGGTGTGGGTTACGGAAAGGCCAAGGAGGTGCCCGCGGCGATCGCCAAGGGTGTCGAGGAGGCCAAGAAGGCATTCTTCAAGGTGCCGAGGATCCAGGGCACCATCCCGCACCCGGTCCAGGGCGAGAAGGCCGCAGGCGTTGTCATGCTGCGTCCGGCCGCTCCCGGTACCGGTGTGATCGCGGGTGGCTCGGCGCGCGCCGTACTGGAGTGCGCCGGGATCCACGACATCCTCAGCAAGTCGCTGGGTTCCTCCAACGCGATCAACGTGGTTCACGCCACGGTGGCCGCGCTGCAGGCCCTGGAGACCCCGGAGGCCGTGGCCGCACGTCGCGGCATGCCGGTCGAGCACGTCGCTCCGGCGGCACTGCTGAAGGCGCGGGCGGAGGTCGCATCCTGATGGCACGCTTGAAGGTGACCCAGACCCGTTCCGGCATCGGTGGCAAGCAGAACCAGCGCGACACGCTGCGCACCCTGGGCGTCAAGCGGATCGGCGACACCGCCGTCCACGAGGACAAGCCCGAGGTTCGCGGCATGGTGCGTGCGGTTCGCCACCTCATCACCGTCGAAGAGGTTGACTGACATGACGCTCAAGGTTCATCACCTGCGTCCGGCGCCCGGAGCCAAGACCGCCAAGACCCGTGTGGGTCGTGGTGAGGGCAGCAAGGGCAAGACGGCCGGCCGCGGTACCAAGGGCAGCAAGGCCCGTAACAACATCCCCGAAGGTTTCGAGGGTGGTCAGATGCCGCTGCACATGCGGCTGCCGAAGCTGAAGGGCTTCAAGAGCAGGAACCGAGTGGAGTTCCAGGTCGTTAACCTGGACAAGCTCGGACAGCTCTTTCCCGAAGGTGGCGAGATCGGCGTAGCCGACCTGGTCGCCAAGGGTGCGGTCCGCGACAGTCTCCCGGTGAAGGTGCTGGGCGACGGCGAACTGACCGTTGCACTGCAGGTTTCGGTTCACAAGTTCTCGAAGTCCGCCAAGGAGAAGATCGCGGCGGCCGGGGGAACCACCACCGAGGTGTGAGTGCCAGGGCTCGTGCGAGCCAGCGTAAGTTATCCTCACGCTGGAGTTCGGACGAGCCCTGGTTCGTCTCTTGCCCAGCTGCTTTGCTAGGCCCCTGCCCTGACCGGGCACGGGAAACTTGTGGGAGGACAGGGTGTTAGGCGCCTTTGCCAACGCGTTCAAGACTCCGGACCTGCGCCGGAAGATCTTGTTCGTGCTCTTCATTGTCGTGATCTTCCGGATCGGCTCGGTCGTGCCGGCACCTGGCGTCAACGTCAAGTCGCTGAACACGTGCCTGAAAGCCGCGACCTCGGGTCAGAACGCGAACCTGTACAACCTGATCAACCTGTTCTCCGGTGGGGCGCTGCTGCAGCTCGCGATCTTCGCGCTGGGCATCATGCCGTACATCACCGCCAGCATCATCCTGCAGCTGCTCACCGTGGTCATCCCGCGGCTGGAGTCGCTGAAGAAGGAAGGTCAGGCGGGGCAGGCCAAGATCACCCAGTACACCCGGTTCCTCACCGTCGGCCTGGCGATCCTGCAGGCGACCGCGTTCGTGGCCCTGGCCCGGACCCCTGGCCGACTCTTCCCGAGCTGCCAGGAGCCGCTGCTGCACAACGACAAGTGGTTCACCGTCGTGGTGATGGTGCTGACCATGACCGCCGGTACCGGCGTGATCATGTGGCTCGGCGAGCTGATCACCGACCGTGGTGTCGGTAACGGTATGTCGATCCTGATCTTCACCCAGATCGTCGCCACCTTCCCGACGCAGCTGTGGAACATCCGCAAGCAGAAGGGCATCGGCACCTTCATCGTCGTGCTCGCCATCGGCCTGGTGATCATGGCGGCCGTCATCTTCATCGAGCAGGCGCAGCGCCGGATCCCGGTCCAGTACGCCAAGCGGATGGTCGGCCGGAAGATGTTCGGCGGCACCTCCACCTACATCCCGCTGAAGGTGAACCAGGCCGGCGTCATCCCGGTCATCTTCGCCTCGAGCCTGCTCTACCTGCCCGTGCTGGTCAGCCAGTTCAAGTCGCAGGAGAAGTGGGCCCAGTGGATCCAGGGCAACCTGGTCAAGGGCGATCACCCGATCTACATGGTGACGTATGTCGCGCTGATCATCTTCTTCACGTACTTCTACGTCTCGATTACCTTCAACCCGAAGGAAGTTGCAGACAACATGAAGAAGTACGGCGGCTTCATCCCCGGGATCCGGGCGGGCCGGCCGACCGAGGAGTACCTCTCCTACGTCCTGTCCCGCATCACGCTGCCGGGGGCGATCTACCTCGCGGTCATCTCGATGATCCCGCTGGTCGCCCTGGTGCTCTTGAACGCCAGCCAGAACTTCCCGTTCGGTGGTACGTCGATCCTGATCATGGTCGGCGTCGGACTGGACACGGTGAAGCAGATCGAGAGTCAGCTGCAGCAGCGTAACTACGAAGGGTTCCTGCGCTGATGAGAATGTTGCTGATGGGTCCGCCCGGGGCGGGTAAGGGTACGCAGGCAAAGGTGCTTGCGGACCGGCTCGGCATCCTGGCTGTCTCCACCGGCGACATCTTCCGCGCGAACGTCAAGGACGAGACCCCGCTGGGGCTCGAGGCGAAGCGCTACATGGACGCGGGCAACTACGTGCCGGACGAGGTCACCAATGCGATGGTGCGCGACCGGCTCTCCGACGCGGACGCGGGGGAGGGGTTCCTGCTCGACGGGTACCCCCGCACCCTGCCCCAGGTCGGCACCCTGGACGAGATCCTGGCCGACCACGGCCACAAGCTGGACGCCGTGGTCGCCCTGGTCGCCGACATCGACGTACTGGTCGACCGGATGCTGCGCCGGGCCAAGACGGACGGCCGGACCGACGACTCCGAAGAGGTCATCCGGCACCGGCAGGACGTGTACGTCGCCGAGACCAAGCCGCTGCTGCAGGTGTACGCCCAGCGCGGCCTGCTGGTCGAGGTCGACGGTGTGGGCGAGATCGACGAGGTCAGCGAGCGTGTGCTCGCCGCCCTCAAATCATTGACCGAGTGAGTGCAGTGATCTTTAAGGACCGCGGGATCGAGATCAAGACCCGCGAGCAGATCGTCGCGATGCGTGCGGCCGGCCTGGTGGTCGGCCGCACCCTCGAACTGCTCCGCTCCGAGGTGAAGGCCGGCATCACCACCGGCGAGCTGGACGCGATCGCCGAGGACAGCATCCGCTCGGCCGGCGCGACCCCGTCCTTCAAGGGCTACCACGGTTTCACCGGCTCGATCTGTGCCTCGGTGAACGACGAGATCGTGCACGGCATCCCCGGTGACCGGGTGCTGGCCGAGGGCGACCTGATCTCGATCGACTGCGGTGCGATCGTCAACGGCTGGCACGGCGACGCGGCGATCACGGTCGGCGTCGGTGAGACCGCGCCGGAGCTGCTCGAGCTGGCCCGGATCTGCGAAGAGTCGATGTGGCGTGGTTTCGCCGCCGCCCGGCTCGGTGGCCGGTTGACCGACATCTCGGCCGCCGTCGAGCAGCACGTCCGCGCCAACTCGGCGTACGGGATCGTGGAGGACTTCGTCGGGCACGGGATCGGGTCCGCGATGCACCAGCCGCCGAACGTGCCGAACTACGGCAAGGCGGGCCGCGGGCCCAAGCTGGTCGAGGGTCTCGCGCTTGCGGTGGAGCCGATGCTCACCCTCGGCAAGCAGGACAACCACACGCTCGAGGACGACTGGACCGTGGTCACCGACGACGGCACGGTCGCAGCGCACACCGAACACAGCTTCACGCTGACCCCGCAGGGCCCGTGGGTGCTGACCGCCCTCGACGGCGGCGAGGCCAAGCTCAAGGAGCTCGGCGTCACCTTCGGCCCGCTCGCCGACTGACGATTCCACCCCCGTCCGGTGGACCCTGAGGTCCATCCATCGGGGGACGCCGTACGCTCCCGGGCTGAGGCACACTTGAGACATGCCCAGTCAGTACCAGCCTCACCAGCGCTTCACCGAGACCGACCGCGACAAGATCGCCGGCCGGTTGCGCGATGCCTTCGCCGACGGCCGGCTGGACCAGCCCGAGTTCAGCTCGCGGCTCGACCAGCTCTACACGGTCCAGACGTACGGCGAGCTGGAACCGCTGGTGCGCGATCTGCCGCCGGTCCGGACCTACCAGACCCCGTCGAACGTGCAGGACGTCGCACCCGCGCCCGCCCCTGGTCAGTTCCCCGAACGGCAGAAGAACAAGCAGGCGCAGCAGCACGGCCTGCGGAACCTGGGCGGCGGCTTCACCGGCATCGTCTTGATCAACGTGATCATCTGGTTCGTGATCGGGCTGGGCAACGGCGGCCACTGGCCGCATTTCTGGCCCGTCTGGCTGCTGATCCCGTGGGCGTTCATCGCCCTGGGCCAGCTCGGAAAGCGACGTTGACGGCGGCCCCGGTCAGTCGCCACCCCCGTCGGCACCGGCTGCGGCCCGACTGGGTGTGGCAGTTCCGGCAGGGGTCGGCTGTCGTTTTCGTGCTCTGGTTCGTGATCGCGGTCCCGCTGGTGATCGCCGGACTGCTGCTCGAGCCGCGCTGGGTCGGCTGGATGGTGATGGGCTGGTTCCTCGCCCTGGTCGTCTTCACGCTCGGGATGCGCTGGTCCGAGCTGCGGTTGCGCCGGGCCTGGGAGGGCGTCGTCGAGCAGATGGGCTGGCATTTCAGCGCGGTCGAGCAGTCCGTGCTGGACCGCTGGCCGTTCCCGCCGTTCGCCGTGGATCCGCGGGCAGAGGCGGTCGACGTGACGTCCGGGCGGCATCGCGGCCGGGAGTTCTGGACCGGCCGGTTCCGGCACCAGGTACGCCGGCGCAGGCTCGGCTTCGACTTCCTGGATCTGGAGGTGGAGCGCCCGTTGCCGCCGATGCAGGTGCTGCCCGCCGCGCTGGCTCCGGTCGCGGCCGCGAGTCTGTTGCCGATCAAACTGGAGATCGACGGCTCGACGGAGACCTATCTGCTGTTCAACGGTCGCGAGGATCTGGCGCAAGAGGTCCTGCATCCCCGGGCCGTCGAGGCGCTGGCCCAGGTGCCGCCGTTCGGCTTCAGTTGCGAGGGCCGCAGATTTGTCGCGATCCTTCCGGCGTACCGCGATTCCGGTACTGCGCTGGCGCACCTGGACGCCGCCTGCGACCTGCTCGACCTGATGCCCGAGCGGGTCTGGCAGGCGGGGGAGCAGTGGCTCGCGACCTCCGTGGTGCAACGACCTCCCGAGTCCGCTAACCCGCCCGAGTGAGCCGGGGAACGAGCGCGGCCAGATCCTGATCACCCGCGCCGGCGGCCACCGCATCTTCCAGTAGCCGCTGGACCGGGACGAGTAGGTCGGCGCTCACCCCTTGGTCCTCGGCAGCCTGGATGAGGTTCACGAATCCGGCCGCCTGCATGGCGAGGTTGGATCCGGCCGCACCCGGCTCAGCGCCGTACTCGACGTCTGCGGCCATGCGTGGCAGTGAGGTGAGCATCGCGGTGAGCCAGGGCGCCAGTAGGTCTGCGGCGAAGGCCGTCGGCGAGACCTTCTCGCTGCCGATCAGGGCGAAGGCCTGCAGCGCGCCGGCGAACATGCCGTACATGCCGCTCAGCAATGCAATGTCGTGCAGCGGAGCCAGTCCCGGGTCACTCCCCAGATAGGTCGCTCGGCCGAGTGTGGCCAGCGCGGACTCGTGCTGTTCGAAGGCGCTGGTCGAGCCGCTGTAGAGCACGAAAGCGCCCGGCCCGCCGATCATCGAGGGCACCGCCATGATGCCGCCGTCCACGTACTGCGAACCGTGCTGCTGTACCCATTCCGCCGTACTGCGGGCTTGGGTCGGGGTGCCATTGGTCAAGTTGACCAGCGCTCAGCCGTCCAGCGCGGCAGCCGCTGGCCGGAGGGCTTCGGAGAGGCTGGCGTAGTCGAGCAGGCAGGCGATCACCAGCGGGCTGGCGCTGACCGCGTCCGTGATGTCGTCGGTACGCCGGGCGCCGAGATCGTCGAGTTCGGGGGAGCGGTCGGGAGTGCGGTTCCAGATCATGGTCGGATGGCTGGCGGCCAGGAAGGCCCGGGCGAGAGCGGTCCCCATCGCGCCGAGGCCGAGGACGGTGACAGAGGTCTTCATGGGCTCCAGACTTGCCTGGATGCTTTAAAGTCGACAAGTACCTACTAAATAGTCAGGTACTTACCAAGAAGTCAGTATGGAGGTCCGGATGGCCGTCGTGGCGCCGTACACCTGTGGACTGGATGCCGCCGCCGATGTGATCGGGGGAAAGTGGAAGCCACGGATCCTGTGGGCCCTGCACCACGGGCCGCGACGCTTCGGCGAGCTGCGCAAGGACATCTCCGGGGTGACGGAGAAGATGCTGATCCAGCAGCTCCGCGAGCTGGAGAGCCGGCGGATCGTGCACCGGGAGGTCTACCACCAGGTCCCACCGAAGGTCGAGTACTCTCTGACAGCGCTCGGTGAGTCGCTGAACGCCGCCCTGGCGCCGCTGGATGCCTGGGGCGCGGACCACCTGGACGAGCTCACCGCCACCAGGGGCTGTTGACCGCCTGGGCCCGATTGGGATTCCGGCGGGTGGGTGGCGTACACTCTTTCCTTGGCTCTTTGTAGCCTCTGATCGTGCTGCCCGCGGCTGCCCGACGAGTGTGGATCCCACGCGTCGTCGGGAGGGAACTTTCGATCGGAGGGTGGCGTGAGTCACCCGAGCAGTACTTTCCATTCAGTTGTCTACAGAAGTGCGAGGACATGCCCAAAAAAGAGGGAGTAATCGAACTCGAGGGCACCATCGTCGAGGCCCTG
The DNA here is from genome assembly GCF_040613535.1 of Kribbella sp. NPDC006257. Lineage (NCBI taxonomy): Bacteria > Bacillati > Actinomycetota > Actinomycetes > Propionibacteriales > Kribbellaceae > Kribbella > Kribbella sp. NPDC006257. The sequence goes on along the minus strand of NZ_JBEXSJ010000002.1, from coordinate 77,089 downwards.
CCGAACGCGATGTTCCGTGTTGAGCTGTCCAACGGGCACAAGGTGCTCGCGCACATCAGCGGCAAGATGAGGCAGCACTACATCCGGATCCTTCCTGAGGACCGGGTCGTCGTGGAGCTGTCGCCGTACGACCTCACCCGGGGCCGCATCGTCTACCGGTACAAGTAACCAGCCCACCTGTCGAAGAAAGAAGCTCGATGAAGGTCAATCCGAGCGTCAAGAAGATCTGCGACAAGTGCAAGGTGATCCGCCGTCACGGTCGGGTCATGGTGATCTGCGAGAACCCGCGGCACAAGCAGCGGCAAGGCTGATCCAGCCTTTCTCGAAGCGTCACAGCACTTTCGCACCACAGCGCGCATGCTCGCCCAGAACCAGCACCACTCTGGGCGTTGCCCCCGGAACAGAGGCCGGGGCCTTGCCGGTGAACAACTCACCGAGGCGGGCAAGGACGCAGCGCGCCACCACACCTCTGCCGACGAAAGGAACACCGCCACATGGCACGCCTCGTAGGAGTTGACCTTCCGCGCGACAAGCGCATCGAGGTCGCTCTGACCTACATCTTCGGTGTAGGCCGTACCCGCGCCCTGAAGACGCTCGAAGCCACCGGCATCTCCGGTGACAAGCGCGTCCACGAACTGGGTGACGAAGAACTGGTCAAGCTCCGCGACTGGATCGAAGGCAACTACAAGATCGAAGGTGACCTCCGTCGTGAGGTGACCGCGGACATCCGCCGCAAGATCGAGATCGGGTCGTACCAGGGTCGCCGGCACCGCAGCGGCCTGCCGGTGCGTGGTCAGCGCACGCGCACCAACGCCCGCAGCCGTAAGGGTCGTCGCAAGGCGATCGCCGGCAAGAAGAAGAAGTGACCCGGATGACCCACTGCCTCGACCTTTCCAGGAGTAACTGACTTATGCCTCCCAAGAGCCGCACAGCGGCCGGCGCGAAGAAGGTGCGCCGCAAGGAGAAGAAGAACGTGGCCGCCGGCCACGCGCACATCAAGAGCACGTTCAACAACACGATCGTGACGATCACCGACCCGACCGGCGCGGTCATCTCGTGGGCCTCCGCGGGCACCGTCGGCTTCAAGGGTTCGCGCAAGTCGACCCCGTTCGCCGCGCAGATGGCAGCCGAGGCTGCCGGCCGGCGTGCGATGGAGCACGGCATGCGCAAGATCGACGTCTTCGTGAAGGGTCCCGGCTCCGGCCGCGAGACCGCGATCCGTTCGCTGGGAGCTGTCGGCCTCGAGGTCGGCACCATCCAGGACGTCACCCCGACCGCCCACAACGGCTGCCGCCCTCCCAAGCGGCGCCGGGTCTGACCCAGAGAAAGGTAGGCAGCGAAAATGGCCCGTTACACCGGACCCATGACCAAGAAGTCGCGCCGTCTCGGGGTCGACCTCGTCGGCGGCGACAAGGCGTTCGAGCGTCGTCCGTACCCGCCGGGTATGCACGGCCGCGGCCGTCCCAAGGAGAGCGAGTACCTGCTCCAGCTTCGTGAGAAGCAGAAGGCTCGCTACGCGTACGGCGTACTCGAGAAGCAGTTCTCCCTGTACTACAAGGAGGCCTCGCGGCGTCCTGGTAAGACCGGTGACAACCTGCTGATCATCCTCGAGTCCCGCCTCGACAACGTCGTGTACCGCGCCGGACTGGCCCGGACCCGTCGTCAGGCCCGTCAGCTCGTCGTGCACGGTCACTTCACCGTGAACGGCATCAAGGTGAACATCCCGTCGTACCGCGTCTCGGCCCACGACGTCATCGACGTCAAGCCGAAGTCGGTCGAGACGACGCCGTTCATCATCGCCAGGGAGACCCACTCCGAGCGAGTGGTGCCGGCCTGGCTCGAGGCGCTGCCCGAGCGGCTGCGAATCCTCGTGCACCAGCTGCCCACCCGGGCACAGATCGACACCCAGGTCGCCGAGCACCTGATCGTCGAGCTCTACTCGAAGAACTGACACCCAGCACCACCGTGCTGGGCCTCACCCCCGCCTGACTCATCATCGGTCCCTTGTGTCCCTCCCCGCCGCAAACGTCTGCGGGGCCGCGGACCTGGAGGGACACAAGGGACCGATGATGAGTCGGCGGGTGGTGAGGGGTTCGAGGAAGGTCTGCGACCTCAAATAGTGGTCGTCGCGGAAACAGAAAGAAGTAAGAAGTGCTTATTGCGCAGCGTCCCACCCTCGCCGAAGAAGTTGTCGACGAGCACCGCTCGCGGTTCGTGATCGAGCCGCTGGAGCCGGGCTTCGGCTACACCCTCGGCAATTCGATCCGCCGTACCCTGCTGTCGTCCATCCCGGGCGCGGCCGTCACCAGCATCAAGGTCGACGGTGTCCTGCACGAGTTCTCGACCGTTGCCGGGGTCAAGGAAGACGCGACCCAGCTGATCTTGAACCTCAAGGACCTGGTCGTCTCCTCCGAGCACGACGAGCCGGTCACCATGTACCTGCGCAAGCAGGGCCCCGGTGACGTCACCGCCGCCGACATCGCGCCGCCGGCCGGTGTCGAGGTGCACAACCCGGACCTGAAGATCGCCACCCTGAACGAGAAGGGCCGGCTCGAGATGGAGCTGGTCGTCGAGCGGGGCCGCGGTTACGTCTCCGCGATCCAGAACAAGTCCGCGGACGCCGAGATCGGCCGGATGCCGGTCGACTCGATCTACTCCCCGGTCCTCAAGGTCACCTACAAGGTCGAGGCGACCCGGGTCGAGCAGCGCACCGACTTCGACCGTCTCGTCGTGGACGTCGAGACCAAGCCGTCGATGCTGCCCCGCGACGCCGTGGCGTCCGCCGGTAAGACCCTGGTCGAGCTGTTCGGCCTGGCCCGCGAGCTGAACGTCGAGGCCGAGGGCATCGACATCGGCCCGTCGCCGGTCGACGAGCAGATGGCGGCCGACCTGGCCCTGCCGGTCGAGGACCTGCAGCTGACCGTCCGGTCCTACAACTGCCTCAAGCGCGAGGGCATCCACACCGTGGGTGAACTGATCTCCCGCAGCGAGCAGGACCTGCTGGACATCCGCAACTTCGGCTCCAAGTCGATCGACGAGGTCAAGCTGAAGCTGGCCGAGATGGGCCTGTCGCTGAAGGACTCGCCCCCGGGCTTCGACCTGCGCGCCGCTGCCGAGGCTTACGGCGACGACGCCGAGGACGAGGACGAGAGCTTCGCCGAGACCGAGCAGTACTGACAGCAAGGCCCATCCCAAGGTCCGCACCGGGCCTGAGATTTCCTGGAGTTACAGAAAATGCCTACCCCCACCAAGGGTGCCCGCCTCGGCGGCAGCGCGGCGCACCAGAAGCTGATCCTCAGCAACCTGGCCACCTCGCTGTTCGAGCACGGCGCGATCACCACCACGGCGACCAAGGCCAAGCGCCTGCAGCCGCTGGCGGAGTCGTTGATCACCAAGGCCAAGCGCGGTGACCTCAACTCGCGCCGTCAGGTGATGAAGCGCATCCGCGACAAGTCCGTCGTGCACGTGCTGTTCACCGAGATCGGCGAGCGCTACGCGGACCGTCCGGGCGGCTACACCCGGATCATCAAGCTCGGCCCGCGCAAGGGCGACAACGCCCCGATGGTGAAGATCGAGCTGGTCGAGGCACTGGCCGACTCGCCGAAGGCGAAGGCTGCCGCCAAGAAGGCCGCTCCGGCCAAGAAGGCGACCGCGAAGAAGTCCGAGGTCCAGGACGAGGTTGCCGAGGCTCCGGCCGAGGAGACCAAGGTTCAGGACGTCGTCGCCGGCAAGTTCGGCGCCGACTCGGCCGCCCCGAACGCCGACGGCTCCGCGCCGGAGGGCTTCGACATCAAGGGCAACGAGAACTCGATGAAGTACCACACCACCTCCTCGCCCTGGTATGACCAGACCGAGGCCGAGGTGTGGTTCCGCACCGAGGAGGCCGCCGCGGCGGCCGGCTTCACCAAGGCCGGCGAGACCGAGGACAAGTAACTCCTCAGCAAGTCACGCAACAGCGCCCCCACACTTTCGAGTGTGGGGGCGCTGTTAGCATGTGAGGCTTTTGAAAGGGGTTGAGAGGTGTCCTGTGCGCTTGCGGATTGATCTGAGGTACGACGGCACCGGATTCCACGGCTGGGCCCGTCAGACCGCCCTCAGGAGCGTGCAGGAGACCCTTGAGGACGCGCTCCGGACCGTACTGCGGATCCCGGAGCCCCCGATGGTCACCTGCGCCGGCCGAACCGACACGGGGGTGCATGCCCGCGGTCAGGTCACCCATGTCGACCTGGAGACGGACATGCCGACAAGGGAGCTGTTGAGACGGCTCAACGGCGTACTGCCCGAGGATGTCGCGGTGACTGCGGTCGCTGTGGCTCCAGCGGGCTTCGACGCCAGGTTCTCCGCGATCGCCCGCCGGTACGTCTACCGCGTCTGTGACCAGCCGGCTAGCTGGGATCCCCTGCGCCGCAAGGAAGTACTACGGGTCGGCAGGCCGCTGGACGTGGACCGGATGAACGAGGCCGCCACCAGGCTGCTCGGCGAACACGACTTCGCTGCCTTCTGCAAGAAGCGCCTCGGGGCAAGCACAGTGCGGGCGCTGCAGCACTTCAGCTGGGAACGGGTAGCCCCCGGGCTGCTGGAAGGCACAGTGATCGCCGACGCCTTCTGCCACTCTATGGTGCGAGCCCTGGTCGGTTCGGTGATTCCAGTAGGGGACGGTCGACGTGAGCCGGACTGGCCTGCCACAGTGCTCGCAGGCGGCGTACGGGACTCGGCAGTGACTGTGATGCCGGCCCATGGGCTCACCTTGGAAGAAGTGCGTTACCCAGCAGACGAAGAACTGGCCAAGCGGGCGAGAGAATCGCGTCAGGTCAGAGGAGAGGTACACCAGCGTGGCTGATCATTACTTCTCGGCAGAGCCCACCTCAGCCGACGTACGCCGTACTGTCACGGCTCGTATCTGGGGCAAGGAGTATTCGTTCACCACTGCGACCGGTGTGTTCTCCAGGGACCGTCTGGACCTCGGTACGTCGATCCTGCTGCGCGAGGTGCCACCACCGGCCGGTGAGCGGACCGTCCTCGACCTGGGCAGCGGGTACGGCCCGATCGCGGTGGCGCTCGCAGTGGAGGCGCCTGAAGCGCAGGTGTGGGCCGTAGATGTGAACACCAGAGCAGTTGAACTCACTGCGGAGAACGCCAAGACGGCTGGAGTCGCCGACCGCGTGCACCCGGTGCTGACGGACGGCGTACCGGACGATCTGCGGTTCGACGAGATCTGGTCGAACCCGGCGATCCACATCGGCAAGCCGGAGCTGCACAAGATGTTGCTGCACTGGCTGGCCCGGCTCGCACCGGACGGGGTGGCCTGGCTCGTGGTCGGCAAGAACCTGGGCGCGGACTCGCTGCAGAAGTGGCTGGGTGAGCAGGGCTACCCGTGTGTGCGGATGGCCAGCGCCAAGGGATTCCGGGTTCTGAAAGTCACTGCAACGAACGAAGCCGCAAGCACGTCCTGAGGGTATGGAGGCGGCCTTGGCGGCGGCAGAGACGGAAACCGGGTCAGGCATCCCCGACTTCGAGTTGTTCGTGACGGAGCGGGTCGATGCCCTGCTGCGGTTCGCCTACGTCCTCACCGGAGACGTCTCACTGGCCGAGGATGCCGTCCAGGACGCCCTGACAACCGCCTGTGCACGCTGGGGCAGGGTCGGGCGTGCCGACGACCCAGAGGCGTACGTGAAGCGGATGGTTGTCAACGCGCACATCTCCTGGTGGCGTCGCTTCCGCCGCCGGGAGGCGCCCGCTGCCGAGCCAACGCGGACAGCGCCGCCCACTGTGGACGGGACAGCAGCCAGAGCGAACGCGGAGGCCGTCTGGGCACTCTGCTCGACACTGCCGGACAGACAGCGAGCAGCCGTAGTACTGCGTTTCTACGAAGAGCTGTCGTACGCCGAGATCGCAGAGCTGCTGCACTGCGCCGAGGCGACGGCCAGATCCCATGTGCACAGAGCACTGGCGTCGCTGAAGGACACACTGAGCAAGGAAGGAGCCGAGGATGCCTGAGCACGACGAGGAGCACGAGCTCGGCTCCAAGCTCGCAGACGCGTTCCAGACCAAAGCGCACACCGTCCAGGGCCTCCGCTCGCAAGGGATGGCCGGGATCGCCCGTGCTCGGGTCCGCCGTCGGCGGCACACCATGATCACCGCTGCGGCGGCCGTGGTGGTGGCAGTGTCGATCGGTGGTGTCTGGGGCGCCGTCGGCGGGCCGTCACCGGTCTCGACCAGTGCGGGATCCGCTGACGGCAAGGCAGCCGGTGAGGGGAGCAGTGGGTCGCTGGACAACCCACAGGCTCCGACCGAGGTCACCAGCTGCCCACAACAACACCCGATCGAGACAGCACCTGGGCCTGAAGCTGTGACACCAGGTATCGGCCTAGACCTCGAGCTGCCTGTCTACGGGCTGCAGGCCTGCCGCTACCGCATCCTGCCCGGCGACACGATGCTGCTGGGCTCCGCGAGCTTCAACGCCGGTACTGCGCAGCAGGTGGTCGACGAGATCAAGGTGCTCCCGGAGCGGAACCCGGCGCTGCCCGTGTTCAAGTGCGCGCCGTCGGCGCGGGCCAAGGAGGCGATCGTGCTCCGCTTCGACACCGCGCTCGGCCCGAAGGAGATCTGGGTCGCGTACGACGGGTGCGCGTCGGCCGGCTTCTTCACCGGCTCCCGGACCTACGGGCTGTACGCCGCGCCGCTGAAGCTGTTCATGAGGGGCACCGTCCGCCCCACCGGCGGGATCTACCTGGACCACTTGAAGGGCTGGTAGGGCATAACCGTTCGCCGTACTGCGACGAGCCGGTCAAACTGGTGGGCATGGGTCACGTCGATGTCGCTGGAATCGGGTTCGAGTTGCCGGACGGACGGGTGTTGCTGGACGACATCACGTTCCGGGTCGGGGACGGGGCCATCGTCGCGCTGGTCGGCGCGAACGGTTCCGGCAAGACCACGCTGACCAGGATCATCGCGGGCGACCTGAAACCGCACAGCGGCAGCATCGCGCGCTCCGGCGGGCTCGGGGTGATGCGGCAGTTCGTCGGGTCCGTGCGGGACGAGTCCACCGTGCGCGACCTGCTGCTGGGCGTCGCGCCGGCCGCCGTACAGGCTGCTGCTGCCAAGCTCGACCAGGCCGAGCTGGCGATGATGGAGGCCGACGACGAGAAGACCCAGCTGAAGTATGCGCAGGCGGTCGCGGACTGGGGCGAGGTCGGCGGCTACGACGCCGAGGTGCTCTGGGATGTCTGTACGACGGCCGCGCTGGGCATCCCGTACGACAACTGCCGGTGGCGTGAGGTCAAGACGCTGTCGGGCGGTGAGCAGAAGCGCCTCGTGCTGGAAGCGCTGCTGCGCGGTCCGGACGAGGTGCTGATGCTCGACGAGCCGGACAACTACCTCGACGTACCGGGGAAGCGGTGGCTGGAGGAACAGCTCAACGCGACCCAGAAGACGGTGCTCTACATCAGCCACGACCGGGAGTTGCTGGCCAACACCGCGACCCGGATCGTCACGGTGGAATTAGGGGCCGCAGGCAACACTGCCTGGACGCACGGCGGCGGGTTCAAGACCTACCACGAAGCGCGCAAGCACCGGTTCGAGCGGTTCGAGGAACTCCGCAAGGTGTGGGACGACGAGCACGCGAAGCTGCGCGCGCAGATGCTGATGTACAAGCAGAAGGCGGCGTACAACTCCGACATGGCCTCGCGCTACCGGGCCGCGCAGACCCGGTTGCGCAAGTTCGAGGAGGCCGGCCCGCCGCAGGCGATCCCGCGCGAGCAGAAGGTCAGCATGCGGCTGACCGGCGGCCGCACCGGCAAGCGCGCGGTGGTCGCCACCGGCCTCGAACTGACCGGCCTGATGAAGCCGTTCGACCTGGAGGTCTGGTACGGCGAACGCGTGGCCGTGCTCGGCTCGAACGGCTCCGGCAAGTCGCACTTCCTGCGGCTACTCGCCAATGGTGGAACGGATCCGGACATCGAGCACCAGCCGATCGGCGAGGTGCCGATCGCGCCGGTCGCGCATACCGGCACCGTGAAACTCGGTGCGCGGGTGCGGCCGGGCTGGTTCGCGCAGACGCACGAACACCCGGAGCTGATGGGCAAGACGCTGCTGGAGATCCTGCACCGCGGCGACGAGCACCGCGACGGGATGGGACGCGAGCTGGCGTCGCGCAAACTCGACCGGTACGAGCTGGCGCACGCCGCCGAGCAGACCTTCGACAGCCTGTCGGGTGGTCAGCAGGCGCGCTTCCAGATCCTGCTGCTGGAGCTGTCCGGAGCGACCTTGCTGCTGCTCGACGAGCCGACCGACAACCTGGACGTCGAGTCCGCCGAGGCACTGGAGGAAGGCCTCGACTCCTTCGACGGCACGGTTCTGGCGGTCACCCACGACCGCTGGTTCTCCCGTGGCTTCGACCGCTACCTGGTCTTCGGCAGCGACGGCTCGGTCTACGAGTCGCCGACGCCGGTCTGGGACGAAGGCCGGGTCGAGCGCGCTCGTTAGTCCTTGACGCACCAGCCGTCGCGGTAGGCGGTCCATTGTTCTGGGGTTGCCGTGTAGTCGACGTACAGGGCGAGGCCGAAGTTCTGCCGGGTGGATCTGCCGAGGCCGAGACGGGCGCCGCGGACAGCGGCTTCGACCGTCTCGGCCGATCCGCGGTGGGACACGTTGTCCTCGTAGTACGCGGGTAGTCCCATCAGGAGGTCGGTGCGTGGCGGGGTCATGGCGAGCGCCATCTCGGTCTGCTGGGCGACGAAACCGCCGTACAGGGACTCGAGTGGCATCGCGGTGTCGTAGGACATCACCGCGATCTGCTCGACCCGGTTCGCGACCTGTTCGAAGTACCCCTTGGTCCACCATTTGCTCTGGCCGGTCAGGGCAACCAGGACGCCGTTCATGCCGGGGCGCGGGTTGAGTTGGGCGGCGGCGACAGACAGCGGTACGCCGTGCGCCTTGGTCACCGCGTGCACCTGGTCGAGCAGGGCGAGGAAGCTCTTGTCGCCGGACTGCAGCGGCTCCAGGTCGAAGTGGATGCCGTCGAAACCCTGGCCGAGCACCTGTTCCGACGAAGCGGTCACCCGGTCGCGGACCGCGGCGTCGTCGAGGTTCATGCCGGGGTCCTTCTGCGGCAGCACGACATCGCCGAGCCAGGCCTGGACGCGGACGTTCGGCATCGCCCGGTGCACGGCGTCGACGAACCAGCGGGTCTTCGGCGAAACGGTTGCCAACGGCAAGGATCCGTCGTGTTCCAGCGGGCCGGTGTGGACATAGAGATCGCGGATGCCGGTGCCGTCGAGTTGCCGGGCGAGGGCGGTGATGTCGGCCGGCGTCTTGCGTCCGTCGACCCAGGCGTGACCGAGCCAGAGCGCGTCGTGGCCGCGGCTGCGCGCATCGGCGGACGGCGTACCGGCGTACGAGCTGCGCAATGATGTCGCGTGCATGCCGAGGGACACCGGAAGCACCAGCAGGAAGGCGATTGCGATGATGACGAGCACCCGGCGACGGCGGGACCAGCGCTTCTTCATCTAGGCCGCAGACCGTCGTACAGGAGGTCGAGCATCTTGTCCCGGACGGGTGGCTCGAGGCCGGCGGCGGTCGCGCCCCGGGAGGCGCCGATCAGCAAGGCATACACCTCGGGGAAGTCGGCATCGGCCCGTACTGCGTTGCTCTGCTGGGCGCGGCTGAGCAACTTCCCGAACGCCGCGCGCATTCCGGCTCCCGCGCTCCGGGCTGATTCGCCGGCCGCCGCCCCGGCGGCGACCAGCGCCTCCGAGATCGCCAGCTTGGTCGACGCCTCGGCGACCACCTGACTGAAGAACCCGAAGAAGGCGGTCCCGGCGTCCGGCTCGTCGACGAGTTCGGTGGCGCGGTCCCGCAGCCGCTCCAGCCGGACGGTCAGTACGGCCTCGAGCAGTTCGACCTTGGTCGGGAAGTGCCGGAAGACGGTCCCGATCCCGACCCCGGCGAGCTTCGCCACGTCCTCGGTGGACGCGCCCGGCGCCCGGCCGAAGACTTCCTCGGCCGCCGCCAGGATCTTGTCCCGGTTGTCCCGCGCATCAGCTCGCACCAGCTACCCCTCCTCGGTGTACCGCCCAGCCTAGGAGACGCCGGTGCCCGCTCGCTGGTTGTAAACGGAGTCGGAACTCCATATATTCGGAGTAGCTACTCCGCTTAGAGAGGATCCGCCATGACTCCCACCGAGGTGTTCCTGCAGCTGGTACGCGGCGTCTGCGACCGCCGGTACGACGAACTGCCCGACCTGTACGCCGAACAGACCGACGTGCGGCACCCGCTGTCGCCGTACGGGGACAAGCCGCTGCTCTCCCGGCAGGCGCTTCGCGAGCACTTCGCGGCCGTCGTGCCGCGGGCCGGCGCCGCGATCCGCTTCGAGCCGGCCAACCTGCGGATCCACGAGACCAAGGATCCGGAGGTCATCGTCGCGGAGTTCGACTATGCCGGCACCGTGATCGAGACCGGCGAGCCGTTCACCGTGCCCTGCATCTTCGTCCTGCGGATCCGCGACGGCCTGATCGTCGAGTCCCGCGACTACCTCGACCACATCGCGATGTCCCGCGCTCGCGGTCGACTGGACGAACTCATCGCCGTACTGCGGGAACCGGTCGGCGAACCAGCCGCGTCGTAGTCCCCAGAAGCGCAGAAACGACCCCGGTCCGAGCCTCTGCAGCCGGACCGGGGTCGTTCCCAAAAATGGATCAGCGGTCGCCGATCGGGACGTACTGCACGCCCCGGGCGCCGGTGTAGATCTGCTTCGGGCGCGCGATCTTCTGGTCGGAGTCGCCGAGCGACTCCTTCCACTGCGCCAGCCAGCCCGAGGTGCGCGGGATGGCGAACAGCACGGTGAACATCTCCGGCGGGAACTGCAGGGCCTCGTAGATCAGGCCGGAGTAGAAGTCCACGTTCGGGTAGAGCTTGCGGGAGACGAAGTACTCGTCCTCCAGCGCGATCTTCTCCAGCTCGACGGCGATCTTCAGCAGCGGGTTGATCCCGGTCACCTCGAAGACGTCGTCGGCGGCCTTCTTGATGATCTTGGCGCGCGGGTCGTAGTTCTTGTAGACCCGGTGGCCGAAGCCCATCAGCCGCTCCTCGCCGGCCTTCACACCTTCGATGAACGAACCCACGTTGTCGACCGAGCCGATCCGGCGCAGCATCTTCAGCACCGCCTCGTTGGCGCCACCGTGCAGCGGGCCGTAGAGGGCGGCGATGCCGCCGGTGACCGCGGAGTACGGATCGACCTGGGTGGAGCCGATCGCCCGGACCGCGTTGGTGGAGGCGTTCTGCTCGTGGTCGGCGTGCAGGATGAACAGGATCTCCAGTGCGCGCACCAGCCGGTCGTCGGCGGCGTACTTGGGCTCGCTCATCTTGAACAGCATCGACAGGAAGTTCGCCGCGTAGCTGAGCTCGTTGTCGGGGTAGACGTACGGCTTGCCCTGCGCGTGCCGGAAGGCGAAGGCGCCCAGCGTCGGCATCTTCGCGATCATCCGGCGGATCTGCAGGTTGCGCGACTCCTCGTCGAAGATGTCGCGCGACTCCGGGTAGAAGGTGGACAGCGCACCGACCGAGGCGAGCAGCATGCCCATCGGGTGCGCGTCGTACCGGAAGCCCTGCATGAAGGTCTTCAGGTTCTCGTGCACGAACGTGTGATACGTCACGTCGTGCGCCCAGGCCTCGTACTCCGCCTTGTTCGGCAGCTTGCCGTTGACCAGCAGGTACGCGACTTCCAGATAGTTGGACTGCTCGGCGAGCTGCTCGATCGGGTACCCGCGGTACTCCAGGATGCCCTTGTCGCCGTCGATGAAGGTGACGGAGGAACGGGTGGAGGCGGTGTTGACGAAACCGGGGTCGTAGGTGGCCAGGCCACCGTCTCCTTCGGCCGCGCTGATCTGCTTGAGATCCGCGGCACGGATGGTGCCATCGGTGATGGCAAGGTCGTAGTCCTTGCCGGTCCGGTTGTCCCGGACGGTGAGCGACTGTTCGGTCACAATGCCCTCTTCGCAAGCTGGCGTCATCGCCCGGTGAGTGAGGGTTATCGTCGCCGGCGGGACGCGGATCGGACTGCAATCTTCACCGCTAAACTAGTGCGGTCCTCAGCTCGTTCCAAGCCGGGGTCCTCAGTCGGTGCGGGCTCACTTTGACCCAAAGGCGCCCGCGCCGGTATTCTGGGCTGTCGTTGTGCGTATCTAGGTCTGTTCCCGGTGTCACCGGGTATGGCGGGCCGCTCGCCGACGCCCGTATCAGTTTTGTCAACCTCTGAGAAACGAAGGTCAACGACCGTGCGCACGTACAGCCCGAAACCTGCTGACGTCACCCGTGAGTGGCATGTGATCGACGCCACCGACGTCGTGCTCGGTCGGCTCGCCGTCCAGATCGCCACGTTGCTGCGCGGCAAGCACAAGCCGACGTTCGCCCCGCACGTGGACGGCGGTGACTTCGTCGTCGTCATCAACGCCTCCAAGATCAGCCTGTCCGGTAAGAAGCGGACCGACAAGCTGGCCTACCGCCACTCGGGTCACCCGGGTGGTCTGACCGCCACGCCGGTCGGCGAGATCCTCGACAAGGACCCTCGCAAGGCCGTCGAGAAGGCTGTCTGGGGCATGCTCCCGAAGAACCGTCTCAGCCGGAAGCTGCTCAGCAAGCTGAAGGTGTACGCCGGTCCGGAGCACCCGCACACGGCCCAGCAGCCCAAGACGTTCGAGATCACCCAGATCGCTCAGTAGTAGCGGTCGACGAGCCAGTTAAACGAGGATTCCCAGCGTGAGCGACATCACCACCGAGACCGAAGACCTCGACACCGAGGTGCCCATCGACACCGAGGGTCCGGTCGCCTATACCTCCGAGACGAACCCGAGCCCGGAGCAGCGCGCCGAGTCCGGCCGCGTCGCGGTGATCAACCCGGCCGGCGCGACCGGTCGCCGCAAGGAGGCCGTCGCTCGCGTCCGCCTCATCCCGGGGACGGGCAACATCACCGTCAACGGCAAGCCGATCGACGTCTACTTCCCGAACAAGGTTCACCAGCAGCACGTGAACGAGCCGTTCGTGGTGGCCGGCCTCGAGGGTTCGTACGACGTGATCGCGCGGATCAACGGTGGCGGCATCACCGGCCAGGCCGGTGCCCTGCAGCTCGGGATCGCCCGCTGCCTGAACGCCGCCGACGAGGAGGCGAACCGGCCCGGTCTGAAGAAGGCCGGTCTGCTCAGCCGCGACGCGCGGATCAAGGAGCGTAAGAAGGCCGGTCTCAAGAAGGCCCGTAAGGCTCCGCAGTACAGCAAGCGCTGATCACCTGATGTCGCGTTTGTTCGGCACGGACGGAGTCCGTGGCCTGGCGAACGTGGACCTGACCGCGGAGCTGGCTCTCGACCTGTCGGTCGCAGCTGCGCACGTACTCGGCGAGGCCGGTGCCTTCGAAGGGCACCGGCCACGCGCCGTTGTGGGCCGGGATCCGCGTGCCAGTGGTGAGTTCCTGGAAGCCGCCGTGGTGGCCGGTCTGGCCAGCGCCGGCGTCGACGTCTTCAAGCTGGGCGTGCTGCCGACCCCGGCCGTCGCGTACCTGACCGGTTCGACCGGCGCCGATCTCGGTGTGATGTTGTCGGCCAGCCACAACCCGATGCCGGACAACGGCATCAAGTTCCTGGCCCGCGGCGGGATCAAACTCGACGACGTCATCGAGGACGCGATCGAGGCCCGGGTCGGCGAGGAATGGCAGCGCCCGACCGGCGCCGCCGTCGGTCGCGTGCTGGACGACGGGCAGGGCTTCGAGACGTATGTCTCGCACCTGGTCCGCTCGGCCCCGAACCGCTTCGACGGCCTCAAGGTCGTCATCGACTGCGCCAACGGCGCCGCCTCACTGACCGCCCCGGAGGCACTGCGCCGGCTGGGTGCCGAGGTGATCACGTACGGCGCGTCGCCGGACGGCCTGAACATCAACCTCGAGTGCGGCTCCACCCACATGGAGGGCCTGCGCCGCGAGGTGATCGGTCACCGCGCCGACCTCGGCATCGCCCTCGACGGTGACGCCGACCGGTGCCTGGCGGTCGACGCCTCCGGCGAGCTGGTCGACGGCGACCAGATCCTGGCGGTCCTGGCGCTGGCGATGCGGGACAGCGGCCGGCTGCACAACGACACCGTCGTGGCGACCGTGATGAGCAACCTCGGCTTCGTCCAGGCGATGGTCCGTGAGCAGATCGCGGTCGAGCAGACCAAGGTCGGCGACCGCTACGTGCTGGAGGCGATGAAGGCCGGCGGTCACAAGCTCGGCGGCGAACAGTCCGGCCATGTGATCCTGTCCGACCACGCGACCACCGGCGACGGCACGCTGACCGCGGTCATGCTGCTCGCCCGCGTCGCCCAGACCGGCAAGTCCCTCGCCGACCTGGCCGCCGTGATGACCCGGCTCCCGCAGATCCTGGTCAACGTGCCGAACGTGGACAAGACGCGGGCCGGCACCGACGCTTCGGTCCAAGCCGCCGTGACCGCGGCGACCGCCCGCCTGGGCGACACCGGCCGCGTCCTGCTCCGTCCCTCCGGCACCGAGCCGTTGGTGCGGGTGATGGTCGAGGCCGAGTCCTCGGCGACGGCCGACGAGGTCGCCCACGAGCTCGCCGACGTCGTCGCCCGCTCCCTGAAGCTCTGATCCGAAGCCCTTCGGCCCCGTCGTACAGGGCCAAAGGGCTTCGATGCACCTGTTGCCGGTCTAGTCTCGGGAGCGGCAGTAGCCGCTGCCGGGACCTGCGGTAGGAGTGTGAGATGGCGGACGGACTGAAGTTCGGGTTGTACGGACTGCATCGGGGCAGCAGTGCCGAGCCGGGGAGGATGGCCCGGCGGGCGAAGCTGGCCGAGCAGGTGGGGTTCGAATCGCTCTGGGTCGGTGACCACATTGCGTTGCCGGACAACGACGACAACCCGCGCGAGCAACCACGGATCGAGGCACTGGTCGCGCTCGCCCATCTGGCGGCACTCACCGACCGGATCCGGCTGGGGGCCGGGGTGATCGTGCTGCCGCAGCGGCAGCCGGTGCTGCTGGCCAAGCAGTTGGCGTCGATCGACCACCTGTCGAACGGGCGGCTCACCGTCGGGATCGGCGTCGGTTACCTCGAGCCCGAACTGTCCGCCCTCGGTGTGCCGCTGGCCGAACGGGGCGCCAGGACCGACGAGTATCTGGCCGCGATGCGGGTCTTGTGGGCCGAGCCGGAGCCGCGGTTCGACGGGCGGTTCGTGGCCTTCGCCGACGTCTTCGAACGACCGCGGCCGGTGCAGCGACCGCATCCGCCGATCGTGGTCGGCGGACAGTCGCAGGCGGCCTACCGTCGGACGATCGAGCAGGGGAACGGCTGGTACGGCTGGGAGCTCAGCGTCGAGCAGACCGCGGCTGCACTGGCGGACCTAGCTGAGGCAGCGAAGCGCTGGGAGCGGCCGGCCGAGTTCGGCGAGCTGGAGATCACTGTCACGCCGGACGGTTTTCCCGACCTGGAAACGGCCCGCCGGTACGCCGAGCTCGGGGTGCATCGCCTGCTGCTCCAACCCCCGACCATGGACGGCACCGCCATCGACGAACTGATCGCCCGGGCCGCCGACACCCTGATCGGCCAGCTCTGACCCTCAGGATGCGGCGGCCCACCGTCCTTAGAGGCCGACCACCTTCAGGACCGACGGCCAGCCGTCCAGGGTCGCCCGGAGCCGCGCGTCCTCGACGGTGTCCAAGGCTTCGGCGTAGGCGGATTCGAGGACGTCGGCGATGCGTACCGGCGTACCGGTCGAGGCTGAGCGGACCGCGGCCTCGACCATCGCGACGCTGATCACGTTGGAATGCACCTCGGACTGCGGGACGGTCGAGGTGCGGACCGCGTCGACGAACTCGGCCAGCGAGCCGGCGATCTCCTCGGGGTCGTCGACCTCTACGGCCGGCAGCGGATCGCCCGAGGCCAGCTCGGCGACGGGCGGCTGGTCGCCGTCCCAGATCGCCGTACCGGCGGAGCCGACGGCTCGCCAGCGACCGTTCCAGGAGGTCTCCAGACCCGGCGCGCACCAGCTTCCGGTGAAGGCGAACCGGGTCCCGTCGGCGAACGTGAACAGCGCCGAGGCCGCCGCGTTGCCGTCGAACCAGCTCCATTCCGGGTTGTACGACTCGCAGTACACCGAGACCGGTTCGGCGCCGATCAGCTTGCGAGCCAGATCGAACTGGTGGATCGCCATGTCGATCAGCAGCGGCTCGGCCATCCGCTCCCGGAACCCCTCGAAGTGCGGGGCCTTGTAGAACTCGCACGACAGCGACCCGATCGTGCCGAGGCTCGCCAGTTGCCTGCCGAAGGCAGCGCCGGTCCGGAAGTAGCGGCGGGATTGCGAGACCATCAGCAGCTTCCCGCTCAGCTCCGACGCCGCGATCATCGGCAGGCACTCCCGGACCGTCTCGGCGAGCGGCTTCTCGCAGAGCACCGGAAGCCCGCGCAGCAAGGCATCCACGCTCACCACGGGGTGTGCGAGCGGCACCGTGACGTCGATGACCGCGTCGGCGCCGCCGGCCAGTTCGCCGATCGAGGACGCCACCGGTACGTCGTGGAATCCGTGCTCGTCGGCTGCTGCCCGGGCGACCTCGAGGTCCAGGTCGACCAGGCCGGCCAGGACGACGTCAGGATTGGCGGCGATGGTGCGCAACCAGGCGCGGCCCATGCCACCCGCACCGGCCTGCACGACGCGGAGCGGTTCAGGCATCCGCCTTCTCCTCGATCGGCCCCTGGTAGCCCTGGCCGTTGAAGAAGTCGCCGGTCTCGTACCGGAGCAAGGTCGGAACGGCGCGCTCCGGCCGGTCCGACTTCGCCCAGGCGACGCCGTTCGCGATCACCTTGCGAACGTCCTTGTGGTGGTACACCGGGAAGTCCTGGTCGCCAGGGGAGAAGTAGAAGATCTTCCCGTGCCCCCGGCGGAACGTGCAGCCGGAGCGGAACACCTCGCCGCCGGAGAACGACGAGACGAAGATCAGCTCGTCCGGCACCGGGATGTCGAAGAACTCGCCGTACATCTCCTGCTGCTCGATCTCGATCGGGTGCGGGATCCCCTGCGCGATCGGGTGCGTCGGGTTCACCGTCCAGACCAGCTCGCGATCCCGCTCGCTGCGCCAGCGCAAGGTGCACGAGGTGCCCATCAGCTTGCCGAAGATCTTCGACCAGTGGCCGGAGTGCAGAACGACCAGGCCCATCCCGGACAGCACCTGCTGGTAGACCCGCTCGACCACCTTGTCCTCGACCTCGCCGTGCGCGGCATGCCCCCACCACACCAGTACGTCGGTCCCGGCCAGCACCTCCTCGGTCAGGCCGTGCTCCGGCTCGTCCAGCGTCGTGGTGGACACCGTGGCCTCGAGGTTCTCGCGGATGCCGGCCGCAATGGTCTCGTGCATGCCGTCGGGGTAGATCTCGGCGACGTGCGG
Source organism: Kribbella sp. NPDC006257 (assembly GCF_040613535.1). Classification (NCBI taxonomy): domain Bacteria; kingdom Bacillati; phylum Actinomycetota; class Actinomycetes; order Propionibacteriales; family Kribbellaceae; genus Kribbella; species Kribbella sp. NPDC006257. Next base: position 59,673 of record NZ_JBEXSJ010000002.1, on the reverse strand, counting down.
CTCGACCTGTTCATGCCGGTTCTCGCCCCAGACGAGTACGCGAATCGTCATCATTCGTGTCCTTTGCAGTGGGTTATTTGACGGCCCCGCCGATGGCACCGGCAGCGATGTACTTCTGCGCGGCGATCAGCAGCACGATGGCCGGGACCGCCGAGAGGACCGCGGTGGCCATCACCGCGTTCCAGTTCTGTACCTGGGTGCCCAGGTACTGGTAGATGCCGAGGGTGACCGGCCGGATGCCGCCCTTGGTGGTCAGCGTCAGAGCGAACAGGAAATCGCTCCAGGAGAAGAGGAACGTGAACAACCCCGCGGTGATCAGGGAGTTCCGGCTGATCGGCAGCACGATCGCGACGAAGGCCCGGACCAGCCCGGCGCCGTCCACCCGCGCGGCCTCCACCAGCGACGGTGGCAGCGAGAGCATGAACGAGCGCAGGATCAGGATCGCGAACGGGATGCCGCTGCTGCAGTTCGCCAGGATCAGGCCCGGGATCGAGTTCAGCAACCCGATCCGTTCGTACGCCGTGTAGAGCGCGTTGGCGATCACGATGCCCGGGATCATCTGGGAGATCAGGATGGCCAGCAACCCGATCGACACCCAGCGGGACCGGAACTGGGACAACGCGTAGGCGCACGGGGCCGCGATGGCCAGGCTGAGGACAACCGTCCCGGCCGCGATGATCATGCTCGTGACGAGGTTGCCGCCCTGCTCGCTGAGCGCCCGCCGGTAGCCGGAGAACGTCGGGTGCAACGGCAGGAATCCGGCCGTCAAGGTGTTCCCGGACGGTTGCAGCGACGCGTTCACCATCCAGTAGACGGGGAACAGCATCACGGCCAGGATCAGTACGCCGATCACGGTGTGAGTCGCGCGACGGACAGTGGAGTCGGACATCGGCGTACCCCTACTCGTCCACGGCACGCCGGGTGCCGCGCAGGTAGAAGATCGCGAACAGGAACGAGATCGCGATCAGGATGTTGCTCAGCGCGGCGCCCTCGCCGAACCTGAAGTCGACGAACGACCGCTCGTACGACTGGGTCGCCAGGGTCTGCGTCGCGTTGGCCGGACCACCGCCGGTCAGGCCGAGGATGATGTCCAGCACCTTGATCGTGTAGACGACACCGAGCATCAGCAGCACGCTTGCGACCGAGCGCAGGTTCGGCCAGGTGATGTAGCGGAACGCCCGCCAGCCCATCGCCCCGTCCAGCTGGCCGGCTTCGTACAGCTCTTCCGGGATCTCCGCCAGGCCGGAGTACAGCAGGGTCACGTTGAACGGGACGCCGATCCAGATGTTCACGCCGATCACCGCGATCAGCGCGACCGACGGCGAGTTCAGCCACGGCACCGGTTCGCTGACCAGGTGCAGCCCGGTCAGCGTGCGGTTGAGGATCCCGCTGTCCTGCTCGAGGATCGAGCGCCAGGTCGCGCTCGACACGATCAGCGGCAGCAGCCAGGGCAGCAGCAGGAGCGCCCGCAGTACGCCGCCCAGCGGGAAGCGCCGGCGGAAGAACAGCGCCAGCGCGAGCCCGATGCCGAACTGGAAGACGATCGAGCCGATGGTGAACAACGCCGTGTTCACCATCGCCTGCGAGAACAGGTTGTCCCGCACCACCGTGCTGTAGTTCCGCAACCCCACCCAGGGTGCCTGTCCGGTGAAGAAGGTCTTCAGGCTGTAGTCCTGCAGACTCATCAGCAGGTTCTTCACCACCGGATAGCCGAACAGCGCGATCATCGCCACGGCGGCCGGCAGGACGAACAGGATCTTGGTCAGCTCCTCGCCCCGGCGGCCCCGGGACCTGCGAGCAGGTCCCGGGCCGGTGGTCCGGGCCTCGTCGCGGGTCAAGGTCGGTGCCTGCGTCATCGCGATCAGCCGCCGGAGGCCTTCTGGAAGGCGTCCTGAGCCGAGGCCTTCCCGGTCAGCGCGAGCTGGATCGCCTGGTAGATCACCTTCGCGGCGTCCGGCCACTTGTCGCCGAGCTTGCCGGTCCGCGCACGGGCCGTCTTGACCTGCTCGGCGAACGCCTTCATCGACGGCACCTCCTTGGCGTACTGGTCGAGCAGCGCGGCCTTGGTCGGGAGGGTGAAGCGGGCCTTCGCCCAGGCCAGCTCGTTCTCGTCGGAGTTCAGGCACTTCACGAAATCGGCGGCCTTCTGCTGCTTGGCCTGGTCCTTGTTCAGCGGGACCGTCCAGGCCTCGCCACCTAGCGGCGCGACCGGTGTCTGATCCGGCTTGTTCAGCGGGAAGGTGACGACATCCCACTTCACCTTCGGGCTCTCCTGCAGTGCCGGGATCTGCCACGGACCGTTCACCATCATCGCGGCCTTGCCGGCCACGAACTGGTCCTTCGCGTCGCCCTGGGTCCAGTTGATCACGCTCTTCGATGCCGAGCCGGACTGGACGAGATCGACCCACAACTGCAGGGCTTCGGCCACCTGCGGGCTCTTCAGGTCGGTCTCGTCGCCACCGTTGGTCCACATCGCCGGCAGGAACTGCCACGAACCCTCGTACGTCGCGTTGGCGTTGAACGCGATGCCGTAGCGACCGGGCTTGGTCAGCTTCTTGGCCGCGGCCTTCAGCTCGTCCCAGGTCTTCGGCGGCTGTACGCCGGCTTCGGCCAGCATGTCCTTGTTGTAGAACAGCGCGATCGTGTTCGTCACCGGCGCCAGCCCGTAGAGCTTGCCCTGGTACGACGTGGCGTCGACCATGCCCTGGATGACGCCGTCCGCGTTCAGACCCAGGTCGTTCAGCGGCGCCAGCGCACCGGTTGCGGCGATCTGCTGGACGTCGGGGTTGTCCAGCATCAGGACGTCCGGAAGCGTCTTCGACGACGCCTGCTGCAGCACCTTCTGGATCAACGTGTCACCAGGCACCGTCTCCCGCTGAATGGTGATGCCGAGCTTGCTCGCGCAGGAGTCAAGGCCCTTCTGGACCAGCGACTTGTCCGGATCGTTGTTGTAGTAGTCCAGGATCGACAGGCTCTTGACGGCCTCGCCGGACGAGGACGGCTTGTCGCCGCCGTTGTTGCCGCAACCGGCCAGCACGAGTGACAGGGTCGTCGCGCCGGCCAGCACAGCGGTGATCCGCTTGCTGATCATGACATCGGGCTCCTTCGATCAAAGCGTTGAACCATGGCCTGTCGACCATCGCCGGCCGCTTGCTCTTCGCGGGGTAAAGCGCTTAACTGAGGTTGAAGGGACTATGTTCCTTGGGTCACACCGCTGTCAAGAGTTCAGAGGGGGCGGTTTCGATGGTGACGATGCGGGACGTCGCGGAGCGCGCTGGCGTGTCGATCGCGACCGTGTCCTTCCTGCTGAACGACACCAAGCCGGTCACCGCGGCGACCAGGGCGCGGATCGAACAGGCGATGACGGAGCTCGGTTACCGCCGCAACGCGGTCGCCCGGGCACTGGCGAGCCGGCGTACGCACATCATCGCGATGGCGTACCCGGCGATGGAGCACCGGTTCGGGATGTCGACCGCGGAGTTCTTCACCGGCGCGGCCGAAGCGGCCCGCAAGGAGGCGTACCACCTGGTGCTTTGGCCGGTCGGCAACGACGGCGTCGAGTTGCGGGAGTTGCTCGGGCAGGGCCTGGTGGACGGGGTCGTCCTGATGGAGGTCCAGTTGGACGATCCCCGCATCGACGTCCTGGAACAGACCGGTACGCCGTTCGCTCTGATCGGCCGGACCACCGACCTCGAGGGGCTGTCCCATGTGGACATCGACTTCGACACCACGGTCCAGGAGGCGGTCGAGTACATCCATCAACTCGGTCACCGAGAACTCGTCCTGGTCTCGGGCGACCTGGCCGATCCCCGCTTCGACGGGTACGGGCCGTGGGTGCGGACCGAGAACGCCTACCGCCGGATCGCCGCCGAGTACGGGCTGCGGGTCGTCGTCATGCCCTGTGGCGACACCACCCATGCCGGCCGGGAAGTCGCGGAACGGCTGGTTGCCGAGCACCCCGAGACGACCGCGATCCTGGTCCTCAACGAGTACGCCGCCCTCGGGATCGTCTCGGGCCTGAGGCATCTCGGTCACGCCGTCCCCGAGGAGTTCTCCGTCCTCGCCCTGCTGATGGTCCCCGAGACCGCCGCCCTCTCCGACCCCGAAATGACCTTCCTCCGCACCCCCGGCCCCGAACTCGGCCACCTCGGCGCCGAAGCCCTCATCCGCCGCCTCGAGAACGCCGACCCCCTGCCACCCCAACTAATCCCCGCCGACCTCCGCCCCGGCGCCTCAGTCACCACCCCCCGCCCGAACCGCAAACCCCGCCGGACGTAGCACCGCAACCTCTGACGACAGGGTTCTGTCCCCTTCGTCATCTACTGTCACGACATGAAGCTGGGGGACAAAGTCGGGGCGTACGTCGAAGGCGCGTCGTGGCGCGACTTGTCGGAGTTCCTGGACGGGCTGGACGAGGTCGGGCTCAAGGAAGCCCGAGCCTGGTACCGGCAGGGGAGGGGACAGGCGCGAAGAGCTGCCGAACAGAGCTTCGGGCCGAGTAACGCTCACGAGAGCGGTGCCGCCTGCGTCCAACTGCTCGCCCTCCGGCTTGCTCCGACAGCACAGAGAGCGGCTCAGTGGTTCGGATGGAACCTCGTGGGCGAGTTCGGTGAAGCGGCTGAACCGCTCGTCCTGCGAGCCCTCGCCGCGGGTGGCCGAGATTGGTGTGCCGAGTTCGTTCAGGCGGCCAGCGAGTTGACCTTCCGTGGTGACAGCGCCCCCGACGCTCAACGCGTGGTCCAGTACGGGATGCCGCTGCTGGCCCATTTCGAGTTGCCATTGCCCAGCGGACCGGCGTACGTGGAGGGCTGGGTGCGGTACTACGACGAGCTGAAGTTCCGGGTTGCCGGCGCCCGCAAGCGGCAGGGCGACGACTACTACGCGCAGACCTGGCTGACATCGAACGGGGACGGCATCAAGGGGACCTATCTCGACACCCCGACTCTCGTCGACGCCTGGCGGCGGGATCCGGTGTTCGCCGACGCCCTCGCAGCATCACTGGCCATGCCGGCGGTGATCGGCCGCTTCGCGTCTCCTGCCGTCGAAGGATGGGAGATCGGACAGGCCGTAGCCACGTTGGCGACCGAAGGGCATCTGGACCGGGGCGCGGTTCTCGGCGATTGCTTCGGGGCGTTGGCTCGGCAGGAGGGGCCGGCGGCGAGCAAGGCGGTTGCGTCGATCATGGCGGGGCTGGAGCTGTCAGCTGCGGATCTGCGGGGCCGGATCCCGCTTCTGCAAGGGCTTATGGCGACCTGCCATCGGGCGGTGACCGTTGTTCTGTTGCCGCCGCTGATCGATGCGCTCTCATCGGCGGCTGAGTTCGAGGAGCTTGCGGCGACGGTCTTCTCGCGGAAGGAGAAGATGCAGCAGAACATCTTGCTGAAGGCAGTGCTGGCCAAGGGGGCCGTTGATCGGATCGGGCGCGAGTCGGTGGTTGCTGTGTTGTCGAAGGTCGCGCTGACCGACGACGAAACCTTGATGAGCAAGGCGAACAAGGCCCTTGCGGGGCTCGGGTCTGCGGTCGCCGAACCGGCGGGTGTGCCGATGGACGGGCTGTGGATCGACGTGCCAACGGCTGCGGTCGAGCGGTTCGGGCGGATCGCGCCGGAGCCGGCCGGGATCGCGGCTGCGCTGACGGCGATGGAGCTCGAGGGGGATGCGGGTTTCCTGGCTCGGTACCTCGACGCCCTGGTCCGGTGGGCCTGGTCGGATGTCGAGGTGGTCAAGCGGTGGTTCCGCGAACACGGGGCTGGGTTCGCGACGGATCCGATCGCGCAGCGGACGATCGAGTGGGCCGGGGGACGAGTCACCGAGAGGTCGTTCGTCGCGTACGCCGAGATCGCCGGTCAGTATCACGGGGGAGGACGGCGGTTCTTCCCCGGCGAGGACTGGGTGCTCGCCGAGTCGCCGGTGACAGCGGTCTTCGCCGACCTGCACCTCCAGGAATGTTTGCTGAACGCGGGTCGCGTTCCCCATCTGTTGAGTACGCCGAGTCGTAGTACCGGCGTACTGGAGTTCGACGACCTGGTGGCGAGGATCGCGGGCTACCGGTCGGTGCAGTGCGGTTCGCTCGATCTGTTCCAGGCATTGCTCAGGCTGGAGCCGGTCTCGCCGGATCGTCTTTCCGAGTTGCCCGACGTCGTGCTGCCTGTCTTTCGTCCCGGCGCAGAAGGACTTCTCAGCCGATGGACCGGCAGGCGGGGAGAGCCGGTCGACGCGATCGCCGTGATCCGGCAGTGGGTCGAAGGTGGTGGACTGCCTCCGACAGTGGCCAGGACGTCCGGCGACGGCATGACCTCGATCGAGCCGGCCGAGATCCCGGTCGGGCTGGAGTTCTTCCCGGAGGTGCCGCCGGACCTGCTGGGCGGCTACCGGGCGATCCATGTCACTCCCAGGATCGGATTCGAACCGGCGCGAACGATCGGGGTGGTGCCGCACTGGCCGGACCTGATCGCGGCACGGCTGCAGGAGGCGTTCTTCGAGGAATCCACTTGGGCGCCACCGTGGCTCGGGCAGCTCGTCGTGCCTGGTGCGGGACGCGCAGTGCATCAACTGCTGGCGATCACGATCGGCTATCCGGAGGAGCGGTCGCGCTTGCTGGGGGTCGATGCCCTGCTGACCCTGATGGGGCGGGAGGACTTCGATCCGGCGTTGTTCACGGAGCTCGTGCTGGCCAGGTTCGCGCAAGGATCGTTGCCGTTAGCAAGGACATCCTGGGCGGTCGAGCAGGCCGTTCTCGCCGGTGGACTGAAACCGCTCTGGCCGACGATGACGGCACTGGTCGACGTGGCTTGCTCGCAGGCCAGGAGCCCGGTGGGTCTGGCCGACCTGCTGGCCGTCGTACGGCGGTATCTGCCGGCGGTGCCCGATCCGGTGTTGCCGCCCGCAGTACGGGAGCTGGCCGCGAAGAAGGGGGCGACCAAGGCCGGTGCCGAGGCTCGGGCGTTGGTCGCTGTCGCCGACGGGCTCGCGGCTGTCAGCGGGACGGGCGCCGGCCGATGAGTGGGTATCTGGCAGCGTCGGCGCTGCGGGACGGGTCGGGCGGTGCTCTGCTGGCGTTGGAGACCGCGCTCGGGGTGACGCCGTCGGGGCTGGTCGAGCATCCGCAGTTCTTCGACGGGTTTCTGGCCCGGCCCGAGGTGGTCGCGGCCGGGTTGCTCGCGGTCGCCGATGTCGCGGGGACGCGCTACGTCGACCTCGCGGCGGTCCGGGCACGGTTCCTGGATCCGGTGGTGACGGCGAGCGGCGATCGGCTGCGATTCGAGTCGTTCTCGGCGTGCAACGGGGTCTACGCGCGGCTGGATCTGCTGGCCGACGGGATCGACAGCGGCGAGATCGGCTTCGGCACCACCAACGTCGACGTGAACCAGCCGCTGAGGTCGGCGCTGGCGGGACTCGGCGCCGGGGCGCTGGTCCATCTCGGGGTCGGCAGCGACAGCCTGCGGGTCTCGACGATCGAGGAGACCCACGAGGAGCGCAAGGTCGACCTGCCGGACCGCTGGGTTCGCGGCTTCGCGGAGACTCCGGTCAGCGCGGCGCGGATGCAGCAACGCGCGGAGCTGACCGGTCCGGCGATCGCGCCGTTCCTGGCCCGCCTTCCCAAGGGCGCGCCCGGTCCGTCGTACTACGTCGTTCAGTCGCCGGCCGGCCTGCGGCAATCGGCGCGAGCGGTGCCGGGCGCAGTACAACTGGCCGGTACTGCGCGGCTCACTGCGGCTGTCCGGGTTGCGCGTTTCGCCCGATGGCTGAAGATCTTCGGCAACGACGACGGCGCGAGTGCATGGGCCTTCGGGCTACCTGGTGCCACGTTGACGCTCCAGCTCTCGCCGGAGCCGTACCGCGGCTTCTCCGGCGAAGGCGGCCTGCTGACCTCCCTCACCACGTCGACCGCGGACCAGGCGGCACGGATCCTCGAGTACCTCGCGTGGGAGCCGATGATCGACCGCGTCGGCCTCGCCGAGCTGACCGGCCTCGCCCCGCCCGCCGTCGACAGCGGACTGGACTTCCTCGCCTCCTCCGGCAAGGTCGGCTTCGACCTCCTCGACAACACCTGGTTCCACCGCGAGCTCCCCTTCGAACCAGGCCGGACCGCACGCGACAACCCGCGCCTGACCGCGGCCCGAGCCTTGGTCGTCGCCGGCCAGGTCACCCGCGACGGCGCCGACTGGATCGTCCGGGTCGACGACCATCAGCACTGGGTCAGCCCGACCGCCACGTCCCACCGCTGCACCTGCCTCTGGTGGGCCAAATACCCCGACACCCGAGGCCCCTGCAAACACATCCTCGCCGTCCTCCTCTCAGCCGCCGAAGGCCACGACGCATAGTTCAAGCGTTTGGGTTGGGCGGTGGGTTGCTGGGGGTGTGCGGGGCGTGTTGGATGGTGGTGGGTTTGCCCTTGACCCGGGTGGCAGGTGTGGGTAACTTTCGCGTGCGGGGGCACGGTTGTAATTCAATTACCTGAGGGGTCGGTTATGTCCGCCTTGCGCCGCTTCGCCATTGCCAGCCTTGCTACTGCGACCGTCGGGGCGTTGGTGCCCGCGGCCGCGAGTAGTGCGCCACCGCCGATCAGCCAGGCGAACCAGATCACCGATGTGCAGAAGGCGCAGCGGGCGATCAAGGGGATGTCGCTCGAGGACAAGATCGGGCAGATGTTCGTGCTGTTCGCCTACGGCCCGGACGCGAACACTCCGGACGCGAGGAACACCGCCCTGTACGGCGTGGCGACGCCGGCCGAGGTGGTCGCGAAGTACCACCCGGGTGGCTGGATCTACTTCAACGCCCGCGACAACGTGCAGAACCCGACGCAGCTCGCGACGTACAGCAACCAGCTCCAGACCGCGGCCGTCAAGGAAGGTCTCCACCTTCCGCTGACGATCGCCACCGACCAGGAGCAGGGCGTCGTGGTGCGGATCGGTCCGCCGGCTACTCAGTTCGGCGGGAACATGGCCCACGGCGCCTCCCGCAGCACCGCGGATGCCAGAACCGCTGCCGGCATCACCGGGCGCGAGCTCAAGGCGATGGGGATCCGCGAGGACTACGCCCCGGTCGCCGACGTGAACGTCAACGCGCTCAACCCGGTGATCGGGGTCCGGTCCTTCTCGTCCGACCCGAAGCTCGTTTCGGACATGGTGGTCGCCCAGGTGCAGGGTTACCAGAACGACGCCGGGATCGCCGCGACCGCGAAGCACTTCCCCGGCCACGGTGACACCGTCGACGACAGCCACACCGCGCTGCCGACGATCAACCACACCCGCGAGCAGTGGGAGACGATCGACGCGCCTTCGTTCCGGGCCGCGATCAAGGCCGGCATCGACTCGATCATGACCGCGCACATCGTGGTCCCGTCGCTCGACCCGTCCGGCGACCCGGCGACGCTGAGCAAGCCGATCCTGACCGGCGTACTGCGCGGCGAGCTCGGCTTCAAGGGCCTGATCGTCACCGACGCCCTCGAGATGGCGGCCGTCCGGGCCAAGTACGGCGACGCCGAGGTGGCGGTCCGGGCCATCGAGGCCGGCGCCGACCAGGTGCTGCTGCCGCCCGCGCCGGACGTGCAGTTCAAGGCCGTCGTCGACGCGGTGAAGTCCGGCCGGATCAGCGAGCGCCAGATCGACGCGAGCCTGCTGCGCATCCTGCTGATGAAGATCAAGAACGGCGTCCTCTTCCAGCCCTTCGTCGACCCGGCCAAGATCGCGACGACAGTCGGTACGCCGGCCAGCCTCGCCACCGCGCAGAGGATCGTCGACAAGTCGGTCACCCTGGTCAAGAACAACACCAGCACCCTGCCGCTCACCAACACCCCGCGCAGCATCCTGGTCACCGGCTGGGGCGTCACCACCACACAGTCGCTGGCGAACAGCCTTGCCAAGCGCGGTGCGACCACCACCGTCGCGCAAACAGGTGCAGCCCCGTCGGACGCAGCCATCGCCGATGCGGTGACAAAAGCGCAGGCCAACGACGTCACCGTGGTGCTCACCCAGAAGGCGTGGGACACGAAGGTGACCGACAAGCTGGCCAAGCAGCAGAAGCTGGTAAAGGACCTGCTCGCCACCGGCAGGACCGTGATCGTCGTCGCCGTCCGCGACCCGTACGACATCGCGTACTTCGACGAAGCGCCGACGTACCTGGCCACCTACGGCTACGCGGCCGTCTCGATGGAGTCGCTGGCCAAGGTCCTGTACGGCGAGATCGCGCCGACCGGCAAGCTTCCCGTCGACATCCCGGTCGCCGGCCAGCCGCAGACGCCCTTGTATCCCTTCGGCCACGGATTGAGCTGGTAATGAAGAGACGTTCCCTCCTCGCAGGAGCCGGCGCCCTCGCGGCGGCACCGCTGATCGACATCCAGGCAGCCCAAGCCGAGGCCCAAGAGGCGAAGAAGACCATCACCACCGGGGCCCAGGCGCTGGCGAAGGACGACTGGAAGGCGCTGCAGGGCCAGAAGGTCGGCGTGATCAGTAACCCGACCGGCATCCTCGACGACCTGAGCCACATCGTCGACACCATGCACGCGTCCGGCAAGGTCAACATCGTCGCGGTCTTCGGGCCCGAGCACGGCTTCCGCGGCAGTGCCCAGGCCGGCGGCTCCGAGGGTGATCACGTCGACCCGCGGACCGGGATCATGGTCTACGACGCGTACGGCGCGGCCGCCGACAAACTCGCCACGCTCTACACGAAGTCCGGCGTCGAGACCGTCGTCTTCGACATCCAGGACGTCGGCGCGCGCTTCTACACCTACATCTGGACCATGTACGAGGCGATGCTCGCCGCGGTCCGCACCGGTGCGCGCTTCGTCGTACTGGATCGCCCCAACCCGACCGGCGGCTATGCCCGGGGCCCCATGCTGAAGCCCGGCTTCACGAGTGGCGTCGGTAAGCGGGAGATCATCCAGCATCACGGGATGACGGTCGGCGAGCTGGCCCGGTTGTTCAACGCGGAGTACCTGCCGCTGGACACGAACGGCGCCCGGCTCAAGGAGTTGCAGATCATCGAGGCGAAGGGCTGGAGGCGCGATCAGCTGTACGCCGACACCGGACTCACCTGGGTGATGCCGAGCCCGAACATGCCGACCCCCGACACCGCTCTGCTCTACCCGGGGCTCTGTCTCTTCGAAGCGACCAACATGTCCGAGGGCCGGGGCACGACCAGGCCGTTCGAGCTGATCGGTGCCCCGTACGTCGACTATCGCTGGGCGCAGGCCTTGCAGGCGAAGAACCTCCCCGGTGTCGCCTTCCGCGAGGCCTACTTCACGCCGACGATCAGCAAGAACGCGAACGTGCTCTGCGGCGGCCTGCAGGTCCAGATCACCGATCCGCACCGGGTCGAGGCGATCACCACCGCGACGCACATGATCGTCGAGGCGAACAAGCTGTACCCCGAGTTCGACTGGCGGACCGGCGACAACCCGCCCGGCCGCTGGATCGATCTGCTGACCGGCTCGGACCGGTTCCGGACCATGTTCGCCGCCGGCGCCACGGCCGAGGAGATCGTCGCGGCCTGGCAGGCCGAAACCGACGCCTGGACGGCCCGGCGGGCGAAGTACCTGCTCTATAAGGGAGATCACCGGTGAAGCTGGTCAAGCTGATCGCGCTAACCTCTACCCTGATGCTCACCATGACCACCCCTGCCATTGCCTCCGGCAACAAATCCGGCCGCTTCGACCATCCGTACGACGGGTATGCGCCGAAGTCCACCCTGCTGCGGGACTCGACCCCGCAGAAGGCGGGTCTCGACCCGGCGCCGATCGACACCGCGCTCGTCCAGGTCGCGGCCTGGACCAAGCCGAACGGCACAGCCCATCCCCTGTACGCCGGTGCCGTCACCCTGCTCGGCCACGACGGCAAGATCGTCACCCGCAATGCCACCGGCATGGCTCTCAAGTACGCCGATGGCAGCGGGACCGAGCTGCCCGCCGACCAGCAGATCCCGATGCGCGACGACACCATCTTCGACATGGCGTCGGTCTCCAAACTCTTCACCTCGATCGTGATCCTGCAGCTGGCCGAGAAAGGCAAGGTCGATCTCGACACCCCGATCGCGACGTACGTGCCGGAGTTCGCCGAGAACGGCAAGGCCGCGATCACCGTCCGGCAGGCCCTCACCCACACCACCGGCCTGCCCGCGTTCCTGCCGTTGTGGAGCGACCAGCCGACGCCCGAGCTCCGCATGCACGAGGCGCTCACAGCGAAGCTGATCAACACGCCCGGCAGCACTTACCTGTACTCCGACCTGAACCTGATCTCGCTCGGCGAACTCGCGCACCGGGTGACTGGCAAGACGCTCGACAAGCTGGTTGCCGACGGCATCACCAAGCCGCTGCAAATGCGGGACACCGGCTACAACCCGGATGCCAAGAAGAAGCCGCGGATCGCCGCCACGGAGTACCAGACGGCTCCGGCGCGCGGGATGGTCTGGGGATCGGTGCATGATGAGAACGCCTGGTCGCTCGGCGGCGTCGCCGGTCACGCGGGCGTGTTCAGTACTGCGGACGACCTGGCCGTGCTCGCCCAGACGTTCCTCAACGGCGGCAGCTACCGCGGTGCACGGATCCTCAAGGAAAGCTCCGTCACCGCGATGATCACGAACTTCAACCAGGGCTTCCCCGGCAACGACCACGGCCTCGGCTTCGAGCTGAACCAGCGCTGGTACATGGGCGGCCTGTCCGGACCTCGTACTGCGGGGCACACCGGCTACACCGGGACGTCGATCGTGATCGACTTCGATTCGCGTTCCTTCGCCATCCTGCTCACCAACAGGGTGCATCCGAGCCGTAGCTGGGGCAGCAACAACCCCGCCCGGAGGGCCGTAGTACAAGGCCTTGCGCTGTCGTTGGGTGTCGGGCCGCAGCACGGTAAGGACGCGTGGTTCTCCGGGACGACAGACGCCAGTACGACGACGCTCGCGGTGCCGGTCGCCGTACCGGACGGGGGAGCGAAGCTCGCGTTCGATCTGTTCGTGGACACCGAGGACTCGGATCTGTTGTATCTGGAGAGTTCGACCGACGGGTCTACTTGGAACAAGGTGCCTTTTACAGTGCTGGATCGTGGCACTGTGATCGACACCGACGGGTCGATCAGCGGCTCCGGTGACCGGCACTGGCATCAGGTGTCCGCGGAGCTCGGAGCGGGTCAGCAGACGCTGCGCTGGCGTTATACGTCGGACCCGCTCTACCAAGGCCGTGGCGTCTATGTGGACGGCGTGAAGATCAGTGCCGGGCACCAGGTCCTTTTCGACGGAGAACGGAACCCGGAATCATTTACCGCTTCCGGTTGGAGACTTTCGCGTCGGTGACCCCACTAGGTGGTTAGTCGCCGTACGGTGAGGTCATGACATCAGTAACCTCTCCTGAACCCACGGGGCCGCTGCTGGTCCGGGTCCGCGCGGTGATGCCCGCGCTGGCGCCGGCCGAGCAGCGGGTGGCGAACGCGGTCCTCGCGGACCCGGGCGGAGTGGCGGCGATGACGATCTCCGAACTGGCCGAGGTGGCATCCACCTCGGAGACCACGGTCATCCGGTTCTGCAAGCAGATCGGCGTCCCCGGCTATCCGCAGCTCCGCCTCCAGCTGGCGGCCCAGTCGGCGACGGAGAACATCCGTCCGGAGGTCGGTGGTGACATCGAACCGGGCGACTCGCTGGCCGACGTGGTCGGCAAGGTCGCCTTCGCCGATGAGCGGGCGGTCCGCGAGACCGCTCAGCAACTCGACGTGGAGTCGCTGGCGAAGGTCGTCGCCGCGGTCGCCAAGGCGCCCCGGGTCGACCTCTACGGGTCGGCCGCGAGTGCCTTCGTCGCGCTCGACCTGCAGCAGAAGCTGCACCGGATCCGCCGGGTCGCGTTCGCCTGGTCGGACGTGCACGTGGCGCTGACCAGTGCGGCCCTGCTCGGCGAGGGCGACGTCGCGATCGGGATCTCACACACCGGTACGACGGTCGAGGTGATCGAAGCGATCGAGGAGGCCGCCAAGCACGGCGCCACCACGGTCGCGGTGACCAACTTCCCCCGTTCGCCGCTCGCGCACACGGCCGACCTGGTGCTGACCACGGCGGCGCGCGAAACGACGTACCGATCGGGCGCGATGTCCAGCCGGATCGCGCAACTGACCGTGATCGACTGCCTCTTCATCGGGGTGGCCCAGCTGGTGCTGCCGGACGCTCAGAAGGCGCTCGAGGCGACCGCCAACGCGGTCCGGGGTCACCGGGTCAAAGGTCCTGTCAATGATCAACAGAATTGAAATTCCTTCAGTAGAAAACTAACATCGTATCTGTGATCACACCCACGGAGCAGCGCAATCCCAGGACGCTCGCGATCGATGCGGTGGGGACCGCCGAGATCCTCCGGATGGTCAACGCGGAGGATGCCCGGGTCGCGGGCGCCGTCCGTGCGGTGATCCCTGAGCTCACCCGGGTCGTGGACGCCGGTGTCGAAGCGGTCCGCAACGGCGGCCGGGTGCATTACTTCGGAGCCGGTACGTCGGGTCGCCTGGCGGTCCTGGACGCCGCCGAACTCCTGCCGACCTTCCATGCGCCGGACGACCTGGTGATCGCCCATCATGCGGGCGGCATGGAAGCCCTGCTGCGCGCGGTCGAGAACGTCGAGGACTCCGAGGAGGGCGGTGCCGCCGACGCCGCCGGAGTGACCAGCAAGGACCTGGTGATCGGCCTGGCAGCCTCCGGTACGACGCCGTATGTCGCCGGAGCGCTCGGTGCCGCCCGGGCCGTCGGTGCCACCACGGCGCTGGTGACGTCGAACCCAGCCGCTCCGCTGGCGGCGTACGCGGACATCCTGGTCGCGGCCGATACCGGTCCCGAGGTGATCGCGGGCTCCACCCGGCTGAAGGCGGGGACCGCGCAGAAGATGATCCTGAACGCGTTCTCGACCACGCTGATGATCAAGCTCGGCCGGACCTGGTCGAACCTGATGGTCGACATGGTTGCCACCAACAACAAACTGCGCGGCCGGATGCTGCGGATCCTGGGTGAGGCCACGGGCGCCGACCCGGACGCCTGCGCCGCCGCCCTGATGGCGGCCGACGGCGAGCTGAAGCCGGCCCTGGTGCACCTGCTCACCGGCAGCCCGGTGCCGGCTGCCCGCGAGGCACTGGAAGCGACCGGCGGCCGGGTTGCGCTCGCCCTCGGTCAGCTGAGCACAGCGCGCTCCGACACCGCGTAAACCGTTGGAGCCGGGTGTGCTGTCGTCTCTACAGTGAGGCGAGTGAGCACCTCTGAGCAGATCGACCCGCACGATCCCCAAGCCTTCGACGCCTGGTACGACGTCTACCGGGAAGCGGAGGTCTACGGCCGGGAGTACGCCGTCCCCTGGACCCGCGAGGAACTCCGGGTCAACGCGCTGACCGAGTCGCCGTACTGGACCCAGGAGATCTGGGCCGTGCGGGACGAGGCCGGGGCGATCGCCGGCACGCTGTACTTCGAGCTGCCGTTGAAGGACAACACCTCGGTGATCAACCCGAGTATCGGGGTCCGTCCAGAGCTGCGGCGCCGTGGCTACGGGACCACGTTGGCGCGGACCGTTGCCGACCGGGCCGCCTTCTACGGCCGAACGACTGTGCATGCCCAGATCGATGTGCCGATCGACGGTACGCCGACCGCGGGGCAGGCCTTCGCGGCGGCCACCGGTTTGACGGTCGCGAACGTCGAGATGCACCGGATCCTGGAGTCGCCGCTGGCCGAGGACTTCCTGTCCGGCCTGGCCGCGAAGGCCGCCGAGCACCATCAGGGCTACCAACTGGTCACCTGGCGGGACCGGTGTCCCGACGAGTACGTGGACGCCTATGCGGCCATGCAGGCGGGCTTCGACCTCGAGGCGCCGATGGGTGACCTGGAGGTGGAGGCGGCGGAACCGGATCCCGCGCGGGTGCGCGAGGGTGAGAAGCAGCGCGCGGAGCAGGGGCGTAGTGGCTGGGTCACGGCCGCGGTGGCTCCGGACGGCACGATGGCCGGTTACACCGAGCTGTATCTCGGCGCGACCGATCCGGTCAACGCCTTCCAGTGGGGCACGCTGGTCGCGAAAGCGCACCGCGGGCATCGGCTCGGGCTCGCGCTGAAGGTCCGCAACCAGCTCGAGATGCAGAAGATCCACCCCGAACGACGGGTCGTGCACACCTGGAACGCCGAGCAGAACACGGCGATGAACGCGGTCAACGCGGCGCTCGGGTTCCGGCCGGTCGAGCTCGCCCACGAGCTGCACCGGAGAATTTGAAAAAAATTCGCTTGGATTGTTCTGGAACAGTCCGGTAAATGCTTGATTGACGCCCCGCAGGGAACCCCCTGCGGGGCTCTTTATGATCCTGATTTCCTAACCGCTGGTAGCGGATTGACTGGTTTGGAAACGAATCGGGTGCTTGAGTTCTGTGGTTTGGGAAATGGAGCAGCATCGCCGATCGCGGGTGCAAAGAAAAGGGCTTCCGACAACTTTGCGAACGGTAGTGGATCCATCACTTTCGGTCCATAGCGGGAGTGTCGGGTCGTGTCGTATGGTCGCGTCATCGCCAGGCCTTGGTGGGGGACTGGTGCTCTGAATCCTTTGTGTTCAAGGCGAACTTCGGAGCTCGGATGACCATGGACGGTACTGTCGTGGTGCCCGGAACCACTATGGGCGCCCAGTGGGTCGACGACGTGCTGCTGGCCGGTGACGCCAGTGACGTCTGCTTTTCGTTACCCGCGCCAATTGATCGCGGAATGCTGCGCCGGCTGGTCCGGGACAGGCAATCCGAGCTGGCCGATTCCGGTTTGCGACCGGGTGGTGCCGCCGCATTGCGTTTACCGCCGTCATTGGCGTTCATTACACATTTGCTGGCGGTGTGGCGCTCGGGTGGCCAGGCCATCCTGCTCGACCACCGGCTGACCGACTACGAGGTCCGCCGGGCGATCGAGCGGCTGGTCCCGCAGGTGGTGGTGTCGCCCGAGCGGTCGGTGCCGTCGGGTCTGAAGACGTTCGTCGAGGTCGAGACCACGGTGGCCAGCTACTCCGGTCATCCGGCGAACACCGCGCACGCCGTCGTCCAGCTCAGCTCCGGGTCGACCGGGCCGTCGAAGGTGATCGGCCGGACGGCGGAGGACCTGGTCGAGGAGGTGCTGCGCTACACCAAGATCGAGGGAGTCCCGCAGCGTGGTGAGCGGATCATTCTGCTCCCCTCGATGGTGCACGTGCTCGGTCTCGTGGGCGGTCTGATGTACGGCCTGCATGCCGGTGTCACCCTGGTCCCGCCGGCGCGGTTGACCGGTGACGCGATCCTGCAGGCGATCGCGAGCAGCAGTACGCCGGCCACCGTGCTCGGCGTGCCGTTCCACATCGGGTTGCTGGCGTCGGTCAACGAGCCGCCCGCACTGCCTCAGTTCAAGCGGATGACGACCGGTGGCGAGTTGGTGCCGGCGTCGGTCGTGAAGGCGTTCGAGGAGAAGTTCCAGGCGTCGCTCGGGAACATGTACGGGATGACCGAGGTCGGGGTGATCGGCACCGACCTGTTCGGCCGGCACCGGCCGGCGATCCAGCCGGCGCCGGGCATCGAAGTACGGGCTGTCGACGGGGAGTTGCAGATCCGGCGGCCGGAGTCGCCGTACCTGGGGCTGTCCGATCCGTCCCGGTGGGCCGACGGCTGGCTGCGGACGAAGGATGCGGGCGTTGTCGATCCGGAGACCGGGCTGGTCTCGATCAAGGGGCGGCTGGACTCGCAGGTGAGCGTCGGCGGGCTGAAGGTGGATCTGACCGAGGTCGAGTACACGGTCGGCACGTTGCGTGGGGTCGAGGCCGCGGTGGTGGTCTACGACGGCGCGATCACGGCGTACCTGCAACTGAGTGAACGGCGCGACGTCGCCCGGATCGAGGCGGAGTTGGCGCAGCGGCTGGCGTCGTACAAGCGGCCGCGCAGTGTGCGGATCCTCGATCAGTTGCCGCGGACAACAACCGGGAAGCTGGTCCGCGACGTCACCGTACTGCGCAAGGCCGCACCGTGATGCTCGGTCAACCGCACCTCGGAAGTACTGCTCGGCACTGCCACCGCCAGCACCGCGTCGGCGCGCAAAGGCACCCGCAGAACAGCAAGCTGCGGCTCGGACGGAACGATCGTTGCCCCGCCGAACGGCATCACCCGCCGCAACCCCGACCCACGCAACCCGCGCCCGAGCGCCTTCCCCACAGCCTCCTTAGCAGTCCACAACCACAAAAACGCATCAACCTGATCGCCCTGCTGATAGAGCCAGGTCAGCTCCACGGGATCAAACCAACGCCGAGCCATCCCGTCGACCTCGAACTCCCGCCGGCTCTCCAAATCCACACCCACAGGTCCGCGCCGACCGGCCGCCACGGCAACCAACCCTCGCGCGTGGCTGAGGCTCACGGCGAGGCCGTCAACCACAGGTCGACCAGATTCTTCATGTCTTACTTCCCCTTCGCCGCCGAGCGATCTGGCGAGGGTGACGAGGAGGGCGTGAGCGGCCGATCGCTGGTCTTCGTTGTCCTCGACCGGCGACACCCAGATGTGTGCGGGGTCCAGATCGGACTGCCCGTGCTTTTTCACAGGAAGAAGGTATCCCGATGAGGGAAGAGGTTCGCGAGTTCGTCATCGCGCAGTTGCAGGACATGAACTACGACGTCGAGGGGATCGACGACGAGACGACGCTGGGTCCGGCAGGGGTGGATCTGGAGTCGCTGGCGCTGGCCGATCTGTCGATCCGGGTGGAGGACAAGTTCGGGGTGCGGTTCTCCGACGAGGAGTCCGAGCAGCTGGCGCTGATGACGGTGGGCGAGTTCACCACCGAGGTTGCCGGCCGGGTCGCCCAGCAGGTCTGATGAGCAATCCTTCCCCGCTCCCCGCCCCGCCGGCCGCCCCCGGACGCGCCGAGATCATCGACTGGCTCGCCGGTCTCGGTGAACGGTCCGGCGAACTCGAACGGATCGACTCGATGGAACTCGCCTGGCTCGTGCACCAGGTCGAGCAGCGCTACGCGATCGAGCTCGCCGACGAGTACCTCGACCGGATCAGGACCATCGACGACGCCGTCGCCGTACTCGCCGAGGTGCTCAGTCATGGCTGAGCAGGTCTCCATCGGCGGGATGTCGGTCTTCAGTGCGCTCGGCCGGGGGACCGAGGCGCAATTGGCGGCCGCGCTCCCCGGGGCCGCCGCGTTCGGCGAGATCCGGCGGTTCGGCACCACGAACCGCCGGGTGACCCGGGCGGCGACGGCGGTCGACGCCCGGTCGCTGGAAGAGGAGCTGCTCGACGCCGTCATCACCGCCTGTGCCGACGGCGGCCTGACGCCGGCCGAGCGAGCGATGACGCCGTTGTTCCTCGCGGTGCACGACCGCGCAGGCGTCCGGGGCCTCGCCACCAGAGCCGCCAAGATCTACACCAGCGCGTGCGTCTCAGCCAGTACGGCGGTCGCCGATGCAGCCACCTTGATCCGCAACGGTTACGCGGAACGGATCGTCGTAGCAGCCGGTTACCTGGTCGAGCCGGACCAGTTCGCCTTGTTCGACGCGGGCCGAGCGCTCACCGACGACAGCACAGCCCGGCCCTTCAGCCTGGACCGCAGAGGCCTCCTGCTCGGCGACGGCGTAGCCGCAGTCGTCTTGCAAAGAGGCCAAGGACAAGCAGAGATCGCCGGCTGGGGGCGTGCCGGCGATGCGTACCACCCTTGTCAGCCGGCGCCCGGCGGCGAAGGCTTGGCGGCAGCGATCGAAGCCGCACTGCGCAAGGCGGACCTCCCGCCGGACGTGGTCGGCTATATCAATGCCAACGCCACCGGTACGGCGTTCAGCGACGCCTCCGAGGCAGCCGCCATCCGCACCGTCTTCCCGACCGACGTACCGGTCAGCTCGACCAAGTCCGTGCACGGCCATGCCTTGGAGGCATCCGGCCTGCTGGAGCTGGTGCTGACCGTGCTGGCGCTCAAAGCCGGGAAGCTACCGGTCAACGCCGGGTTCACCACGGCGGATCCGGCCTGCCCGCTGGATCTGATCCTGGACGCACCACGGCCCGCGACCGCGCAGTACGGACTGTCCTTGAATGCCGCCTTCGGCGGCGCCAACACGGCCTTGCTGGTGCGTGCGGGATGAACCACCAGACCGTCATTCCCGAACTCCGTGTGGTCACGGACAGTCACTGGCCGCAGCCGGGCGACGACGCCTTGGCAGGTCCCCCGTCACTCCCCGGTTTCATCGGGTCAACGTTCAGCCCGCTGGTGGCCGTCGTCGCCGACCGCTGTCTGCAGTCGCTGTACGGCGAAGTGGCCGCACGGCAAGGGCAGAAGATCGGCATCGTGCTGGTCAGCCGGTCCGGTGACCGGGCGTCCGCCGAGCAGGTCCACCAAGCGGTTGCCGATGGCAAGCGAGTCGGTCCGCTCTATTTCTTCCAGTCCGTCCCGAACAGCGTGGCCGGCTACGTCGCGGCCCGTTGGGGGCTGCACGGTCCGGTCGTCTGCCTGAGCCCGGCCGGTGATGCCCGGCAGGCCGGGTTCGACCAGGCCGCGCTGCTGATCGCGGACGGCGACGCCGACCAGGTGCTGGTCGTGCTCGTGGAACAGGCAAGTCAGGGCGACACCGCCGTCGCCCTGCTGGTGAGTGGGGGAGAACCGTCATGAAAACACTGAGTCGCCGCGCTGCCCTGGCCGCCGACCCGGCCATCGGTGCGGGCAATGTGCTCGCCACGGTCATCGCCCACGGCGCAGACCTGGCGGGACCCGGCCTCACGTTCGACACATCCGTCGACCACTTCCCGGCCGAACACCCGTTGACGCTGGGCGAACTCGACGAACGAGTCCAAGCCCGTACGGCGTGGTTGCGGGCGCACGGTATCGGTCGCCGGGACGTGGTCGCGGTCTGGGCGACCGACGCTGCCGATGTCGTCCTGAGCTTCCTGGCCCTCACCCGGGTCGGCGCGATTCCCGCACTGATGAACGGGAAGATGGCGCCGGCCATCGCCGAGGAGTACATCCGCCGGCTCCGCGTCACCGGCGTACTGGCCGATGCCGCGCACAAGGAGTTGTTGCAGGAGGCACCGATCCTGGCGGAGCCGAAGGAACTCGGCAGCGGAGATCCTGCCGACGCACCGGAGCACTACAAGCACCACCAGGACGACCCGGTCGTGATCACCCACACGAGCGGCACCACCGGCGTACCGAAGGCCGTTCTGCATTCGCACAAAACTCTGTACGCCGCGTTGAAGCACCTGCTGACGATGCCTCAGGCGCAGGGCACCGGGAGGATCCTCAACGCGCTGCCGATCCCACACACCGCGACCGTACTGATGGTCAACCAGGTGCTCGGCAACCGCGCCGAGATGCTGCTGCTGTCGACGCAGGACGCGCCGACGGTGCTGCGCAAGATCGAGGAGTGGAAGCCGGAAGGCGTCTACGGGTTCGCGGTCACCTGGGCCGGGCTGGCCCGCGAGGACCTGAGCAAGCACGACCTGGACTCTGTCCGGATGTGGTTCAACACCGGCGACTGCGCGCATGAGCCGCACATCCGCAAGCTGGTCGCGGTCGGCTCGCGCGAGACGGTGACCCGGGAGGGCCGGGTGAAGGTCAAGGGCTCGCACTTCATCGACGGGCTCGGCTCCAGCGAGATGGGGCACAACGGGTTCCACATCACGCACACGATCGACTCCGATCACTACGGCCGGTGCATCGGCAAGCCGTACGAGTTCGCCGAGGCCGCCGTACTGGATGCCGATGGCAACGAACTGCCGGTCGGCAAGGTCGGGCTGATCGGTTTCCGGTCGCCGTCGGTGTCGCCGGGGTACTGGAACGACTCGGTCAACACCTACAAGTTCCGGCTGAACGGCTGGTTCCTGACCGGCGACCTTGCGTACACCGACGAGACCGGGCACTTCTTCCACCTGGACCGGGTGCCGGATGCGGTGGCCGGGTTCGACGGGCCGCAGTTGTTCACGTCGATGTCGGAGGAGCGCATCCTCGCGGCACTACCGGAGGTGCTCGACTGCACGGTCATCATCGTGCAGGAGGACGGCAAGTTCCTCACCGACGTCCTGCTCGAACTCGTCCCCGAAGCCGATCCCGTCGCGGACCGAACCGCTGTGGTGCACAAGGCAGTCGGTGCCGAGGTCGCCGCGACGATCCGGCGGATCACGGTGATCGGCGAGGACGACGTACCGGTGACGGTGACCGGCAAGGTTCGCAAGGTCGCGCTGCGGCAAGAACGCCTGGCCGGGGTGTCCTCATGACCGCCGTCACGATCACCGGGATGGGGCTGCTGACGCCGGTCGGACGCGGGGTTCCGGAGGTCTTCGATTCCTTGCTGCACGGGAAGTCCGGGATCTCGCGG
Source organism: Kribbella sp. NPDC006257 (assembly GCF_040613535.1). Lineage (NCBI taxonomy): Bacteria > Bacillati > Actinomycetota > Actinomycetes > Propionibacteriales > Kribbellaceae > Kribbella > Kribbella sp. NPDC006257. Next base: position 37,385 of record NZ_JBEXSJ010000002.1, on the reverse strand, counting down.
CCGCCGGAAGACCACCCGGTCGCCCGGTCGGTCGAGCTGGCCGGGTTCCTCGGGCCGATCGATGCCGGCACGATCGCGAGTGGTCCGGACGGCAAGGTGATGGACCGGACGGTCATCCTCGCTCAGCTCACCGCCGAGGACGCGCTCGCGGATGCCGGCCTGGTGGTCGGCGAGAACGTCGACCCCGAGCGGATCGGCATCATCGTCGGCGGGGTCGGCGGGATGGCGACGCTCGAGCAGCAGGTCGTCACGCGGGTCGAACGCGGTCGCGCGTCGGTCAGCCCCTACCTGCTCACCGGGATCCTGCCGAACATGCCGGCCGCACGAGTCGCCATCCGCTTCGGCATCCGTGGCTACACCTCATCAGTCGGTACGGCGTGTGCCTCGGGCGCGCAGGCGATCGCCGATGCGGTGCGGCTGATCCGTTGTGGTGAAGCGGATGTGGTGATCTGCGGTGCGAGTGAGGCGCCCCTGTTCCCGACGTTCGCGGAGACCTTCGCCAACGCGCGCGCACTGGCTCGCGGCTGGGACGACCCGACCCAGGCGAGTCGCCCGTTCGACCTGCGCAGGAACGGTTTCGTGCTCTCCGAAGGTGCCGGCTTGCTGGTGCTGGAGAGCGCGGAGCACGCCATTGCCCGGGGCGCCACGGGGTACGCCGATGTCGCCGGGTACGGCGTCAATGCCGACGCGCATCACCCGACGGCGCCCAGGCCGGACGGGACGGGGGCCGCCGCTTGCATGCGACGGGCGTTCGCCAGCGGGCGCGTAGTACCGGAGCAGGTCGGATATGTGAACGCGCACGGCACCAGTACGAAGCTAGGGGACGTCGCCGAGACGGTCGCGATCGGCCTTGCGTTCAACGGATCCGTGCCCGCGGTCAGCTCGACCAAGGCGCTGACCGGTCACATGCTCGGCAGCTCCGGAGTGGTCGAGGCCGCCGCGAGCGCGCTGGCCGTGAACACCGGATTGCTGCCACCGACGTACAACCTCGACGACCCGGATCCGGCCTGCGGGCTGGACCACGTCCGCAAGGAGCCGCGCGAGGTGCACCTGGAATACGCGCTGTCGAACTCGTTCGGGTTCGGCGGCCAGAACGTGAGTCTGCTGTTCGGGCCGGCAAGCACGCCGGTCCGCAGGGAAATCTTGGAGGGGAAGACGGTGAGGTCATCGTGATGGAGATCTACGGGATCGACCACGTGGAGATGTACGTGGGCGACGCCAAGCAGGCGGCGTTCTACCTGGCACACGCCTTCGGGCTGCAGGTGCACGGTCAAGGCGGACCGGAGACGGGACTGGCCGACCAGCGATCGCTGCTGCTGCGGGAGAGCGCCGTACAGATCGTGTTGACCTCGGGGCTGGCCGCCACTCACCCGGCTGCCGAATACGTGCAACGCCACGGTGACGGGGTCGCCGTGGTCGCGATGGAGGTGGACAACGCCGCCGTCGCCTACACCGAACTGCTCGCCCGAGGGGCCGAATCGGTGCGCGAGCCGGTCACCTACACCGACGAGCAGGAGACCACCGTGGTGATCGCCGAGGTGGCCGGCTTCGGCGACGTGATCCACCGGCTGGTCGAGCGGCACGGACCGCGCCGGGAGTTCCTGCCCGGCGCGATCACGATCACCGAGCCGACGACCGGGCCGGACGAGAAGCTGTTCAGCGAGATCGACCACCTGGCCATCTGCGTGCCGTCGGGTCAGCTGAAGCCGACGACCGAGTTCTACCAGAAGGTCTTCGGCTTCCTGCCGATCTTCGAGGAGTACATCGAGGTGGCGGGGCAGGGGATGGAGTCGACGGTCGTGCAGAGCCCGTCGACGCACGTCACCTTCACACTGATCGAGCCGGACGAGACCCGTCGACCGGGGCAGATCAACGACTTCCTCACCTGGCACGCGGGCGCCGGCGTACAGCACATCGCCTTGCGGACCAGCGACATCGTCGAGGCTGTCGGCACGCTGGCCGGCCGCGGCGTCAACTTCCTCGCCTCCCCGGCCACGTACTACGAGGCGCTGCCGGACCGCGTCGGTGAGGTGGAGACGCCGCTGGAAGACCTGCAGGAGCTGGGGATCCTGGTCGACAAGGACCACTGGGGCCAGCTGTTGCAGATCTTCACCGAGTCCATGCACGTACGCCGGACGCTGTTCCTCGAGATCATCGAGCGCCGCGGAGCCATGACGTTCGGCAGCGGCAACATCAAGGCGCTCTACGAAGCCAAGGAGCGCGAGCTCGCGGGGGTGGAGGCATGAGTCTTCGTGAGTTCACCCTCTCAGCAGAAGAGATCGAGCTGCTGCCGTCCGACGAGGACGTCGCCTTCTACGCCGAGCACGGCTGGTACCTGTCCAAGAAGCTGCTCACCGACGACGAGACCGACGAGCTGGTCAACGCCAGCGAGCGGTACTACGCCGGCGAGCGGGACCGGACGCTGCCGGCCGCACCGCCGAAGCTGGCCTACTGGGACCCGTCGAAGGGCGACGTCCAGCGGCACAACGACTACGTCCACTACGAGCACGACGGACTCGCGAAGATCCTGAGCAAGCCGTTGATCGGTGCGGTCGCGGCCCGGCTCGCGCAGGTCGACGAGATCCGGATCTTCCAGTCCACGCTGATCTACAAGCCGCCGGTGGCCGGCGAGCCGTCGAACATCGTGCCCTGGCACTTCGACAAGCACTACTGGTCGTCGTCGTCCTCGGACAGGATGCTGACCGCGTTCATCCCGTTCCACGACTGCCCGCCCGAGATGGGCACCATCACGATGGTCGACGGCAGCCACCGCTGGAAAGAGATCGGCGCGAACGACACCGTGGTCCGGCACTTCGCCGAGCGGGACAAGTCCGAGCTGGACCAGATGCTCGCCGAGAACGCCGCGTTCAACGGCGTCGAGGTGGTGAAGCTGCCGATCACGATCCCGCGCGGCCACATGAACTTCCACCACTGCAAGACGTACCACGGCAGTGGCGCGAACGTCAGCGACCGCCCGCGCCGGGCGATCTCGCTGCACCTGCAGGACGGCGGCAACTCCTACCGGGAGTTCCCGCTCTCCGACGGATCGCTGGCCTCGTACAACCACGACGCCGTGGTCCGCCGGACCTCTGACGGGCGGCCCGACTACGCCGACCCCGACTTCTGCCCGACCCTCTGGGCCGACCGCTAAAGGAGAAGTGCAATGTCACGCTACGACTGGGGTCAGACCCACCCGGGCATCGAGCAGTTGGAGAAGGCCGTCACCGAGGCTCGCGACAAGGTCGTCCAGCACCCCCTGTACGCCAACCTCGACACGCACGAGGCGCTCGTCACGTTCATGGAGCACCACGTCTTCGCCGTGTGGGACTTCATGTCGCTGCTGAAGTCGCTGCAGCGCGAGCTCACCTGCGTCACGGTGCCGTGGGTTCCGACCGAGCACACCAGCAGCCGCCGGCTGATCAACGACATCGTGATGGTCGAGGAGAGCGACGAGCTGGCCAGCGAGGACGGCAAGCCGGCCTTCATCAGCCACTTCGAGCTGTACGTGAACGGCATGCACGAGGCCGGTGCCGACTCGACCGCGATCGAGAAGCTGATCGACCTGCTGCGCAACGGCGGCTCGGTGGTCGAGTCGCTGCACGAGGCCGGCGTACCGCAGGCGTCGATCGACTTCGCCGCCACCACCTGGGACATCATCGAGAACCACCCGGTGCACTGCCAGGCGGCCGCGTTCGCGTTCGGCCGCGAGGACCTGATCCCGGACATGTTCACCCAGGTGGTCGCGGTGAACGAGCGGTCGAAGAAGCTGAACACCTTCGTCGACTACCTGGAACGGCACATCGAGGTGGACGGCGAGTTCCACACCCCGATGGCGATGCAGATGGTCGCCGACCTGTGCGGCGACGACCAGGCCAAATGGGACGCCTGCGCGGACACGATCAACACCGCGCTCGCCGCCCGCGCCCGGCTCTGGGACGCCATCCTCGCCGCGATCAAGGGCTGAGCCGAGATGTCGGCCGTCGATCTCTACCGGACCGTCCGGTTGATCCGCCGCTTCGAGGAACGCGCGATCGAGTTCGTCCGGTCCGGGGAGATCGTCGGCGGCATCCACCCCTACATCGGGGAGGAGGCCGTCGCGGCGGGGGTCTGCGCCGCGCTCCGGCCGGACGACCTGATCACCTCGACCCATCGCGGCCACGGGCACGTGCTGGCCAAGGGGGTGAACCCGGCCCGGATGTTCGCCGAGCTGATGGGCCGCGAGTCCGGCCTGAACAAGGGCCGCGGCGGCTCGATGCATGCCGCCGACTTCGGCCGCGGCATCCTCGGCGCCAACGCGATCGTCGGCGCGGCCGGCTCGATCGCCACCGGCGCCGCCTGGGCGCACCGGCGCAAGGGCCGGGACCTGGTCGCGGTCAGCTTCTTCGGCGACGGCGCGATGAACGAGGGGATGCTGCTGGAGGCCTTCAACCTGGCCGCGCTCTGGCACGTCCCGGTGCTGTTCGTCTGTGAGAACAACGGCTACGCCACCACGATGCCGGTCGCCGGAGCGGTGGCCGGCACCATCACCGGCCGGGCCAAGGCGTTCGGGATCCCGGCCTTCACGATCGACGGCCAGGATCCGGAGAAGGTGCTGGCGGCAACGACCGCCGCCGTCGACCGGGCCCGGGCCGGCAAGGGGCCGACGTTCCTGGAGTGCCTGACGCACCGGCTCGACGCACACCACACGTTCGAGCACCGGGCTCGCCTGGACTACCGCTCGGCCGAAGAACTCTCTGCTGGGTGGTCGCGGGACCCAGTGGAGATCCAGGGCGCACGCCTCGGCGCCGACGACCGGGAAGCTGTCGATGCCGAGGTCGAGGCCCTGCTCGATGCGGCGGCCGGGATCGCGTTGGGCAGTGCCCATCCCGATCCCGCCGCCGCTCTCGAGTACCTCTACGCCAGCCCCGGGGTGATGCGCTGATGCCGAAATTGTCCTATTTGAAGGCACTCAACCGGGCCCTCGGTGACGAGATGGACGCCGATCACGACGTCTTCGTGCTCGGCGAGGACATCCGGGTGGCGGCCTCGAACCTGACCGCCGGGTTGTTCACCCGGTTCGGCCCGGACCGGGTGGTGGACACGCCGCTGTCCGAGCAGGCCTTCACGAACTTCGCGACCGGTGCGGCGCTGGCCGGGCTGCGGCCGGTGATCGAGTTCCAGATCCCGTCGCTGCTCTTCCTGGTCTTCGAGCAGATCGCGAACCAGGCGCACAAGTTCTCGCTGATGACTGGTGGCCAGTGCAAGGTGCCGGTCACGTACATCGTCCCGGGGTCGGGGTCGCGGACCGGCTGGGCCGGTCAGCACTCGGACCACCCGTACAGCCTGTTCGCGCATGTCGGCGTGAAGACGGTGGTGCCGGCGACTCCCGCCGACGCCTACGGGCTGCTGCTGTCGGCGATCCGGGACAACGACCCGGTGGTGGTCTTCGCGCCGTCGGGGGCGCTGGGTGTTCGTGAAGATGTCGACTTCTCGACTCTCGCGCCGGTGCCGCTCGGTGTCGGCCGGATCGCGCGGGAGGGCAGCGACGTGACTGTCGTTGCCCTGGGCCACCTGCTGCAGGATGCGCTGGCCGTGGCCGACGAGCTCGCCGGTGAAGGTGTCTCGGTCGAGGTCTTCGACCCGCGCACGGTCTATCCGTTCGACGTCGAAGGCCTGGCCGCCTCGGTCGCGAAGACCGGCCGGCTGGTGGTGATCGACGACTCGAACCGGACCAGCGGGTTCGGCGCCGAAGTACTGGCACTTGCTGCCGAGCGGTTCGAGCTGGCGACGCCGCCGCGCCGGGTGACCCGGCCGGACGGTGCCGTCCTGCCGTTCGCGCTCGCGCTGGATCGAGCGGTCCAGCCTGGACGGGACCAGCTGCTTGCGGCGGTCCGCGACGTACTGACGAGTGGGGGACATCGATGACGGAACGACCTTCCGTGCGCGAGCTCTGGCCCGAGCTGCCGGAGCCGGTGCGCGAGCGGTTGCTTGCCTATGGCCACAAATACTGGGCGCAGGTCTACGAGGACGTGGCGTTGCAGAACCAGGACTGGATCCCGCTGCGCTCCCCGGTCGCCACGCACGCGGCGTACGCGGAGATGAATCGGGTGACCGACGCGGTCTCCCGGCTGGTGCTCGAGGCGTGCCGGCGCAGAGCCCGTACGGCGGGCGAGTTGCGCCGCGTGCTCGGCGTACCGGAGGGCCGGATCCAGCTGCTGGACGAGAGCGAGCCGTTGACCGGGCGGCTGATCAACGCGATCCGGTCCGACCTGCTGCTCGAACGCGGCGTACCGCGGATGGTCGAGTGCAACGTGGAGAGCGCGCTGGGCGGCGTCCTGGATGCCGATGGCGTGATCAAGCGGTGGATGGAGGTGTACGTCGACGAGCCGATGTTCACCGCGCTGGGTGCGGCCGCGCCACCGTCGGCGATCGACGCACGGTTCGACGCGATCCGGGCCGATGTCGGGCCGGGTAAGACGACGGCGATGCTGTTCACCGCCGGTGGTGGCTATCCCGGCGCGGACCGGCCGAACTACATGATCAACCGGCTGAAGCCGTTCGCGGATCGTGGGCGTGAGCTGGGTGTCGACCTACTCGTCTACCCGGTCGAGTGGGTCAAGCTCGACGACCAGAAGCGGTTGCTGGCCGGGGATCGGGTGCTGGACGCGGTCTGGCGGATGTTCGTGCCGCCGTTCGTCAACGACAGTCCCGGGATGGAGGCGGTCCGGACCGCCAACGCGGCCGGGAGCTTTCAGATGTACCTGCCGACCGCGGTCTGGTTGCTCAGCAACAAGACGATCTTCGCCTGGCTGTGGGAGGACCTGGATCTGCTCACCGAGGAGGACGCCGAGGTGGTCCGGGCGACCATCCCACGCACTTGGGTCTACGGCCCCGAGCTACGGCAGCGAACGATCGACGAGCGGGAGAAGCTGGTCTTCAAGCCGACCGACGACTATGGCGGCCACGGCGTCTTCATCGGCCCGCTCACCTCGCCCGAGGACTGGGCGACGGCGCTCGACACGGCCGACGGACCGCACATCATCCAGGAGCTGATCGAGGCCGATCCGCTGACCATGCAGTTCCTCAAGCCGGAGACCGGCGACGTGGTCGAGGCCGAGGTCTCGTACTGCGTGTCGACGTATCTGTTCGACCGCATCCCGGCCGGCGTCTTCAGCCGGTTCTCGCCGCCCGGCGCGGGCGGCGTGGTGAACCTGACCCAGGGTGCGCTGACCGGCGGCCTGCTGCTCGTGAACGATGTGGAGGGCTGAGGATGACTTTCGACTGGCGGGAAACCCCCTTCGACCACTGGGAGACGTTGCCGCAAGCAACGAAAGACGACGTGATCGCGGCTGGTACGGAGGACTGGAAGAAGGTCTTCCACGGCGTGCTGACCTTCAACCGCTCCTGGCGGCCGTTGCGGCCGGTGATGATCGAGCAGACCAAGTACGACGAGCTGGCCCGGGTGATGGATCGGTTGCTGCAACTGATCCTGGAGACCGGGATGCGGCGCGCGACCACAGCGGGCGAACTCCGCAAACTGCTCGGTACGCCGGACGGCCTGATCGAGTACCTGGACGACGACGAGGTGCTGGGTGAGCACCTGGTCCAGTCCGGTCGCCCCGACGTGCTGATCACCGACGGCGTTCCGAAGTTCGTCGAGTTCAACATCGGCAGCGAGGTCGGCTGCGTCTGGGACACCGAGAAGGTCTCGACCCGGTTCCTGGAGATGTTCACCGACCGCGGCCTGGAGCTGCAGGTGCCGGTGCTGGCGCCGCCGTCGCCGATCGACGGCCGCTACCGCGCGATGATCGACTACCTGGGGCTGGCGCCGGGCGACCGCCTCACGATGGTGATGCGGACCGACGGCGAGTACCCGGGCAACGACGACATCCCGGCGCTGGTCCGGATGCTCGATCCGTTCGTGGAGCGCGGTCAGGCGCTCGGCATCGACATGGACTGCGTGCCGATCCAGTGGCTGTCGCTGGACGAGAACGGGCAGCTGAACCACGAAGGCCGGCCGGTGAAGTCGGTCTTCCGGCTCTATGTCTGCACCGACATGCCGCAGAACTCCGGCCAGGCCGCCTTGAAGGCCGCGGTCAAGGCCGGTACGTCGAAGATGTTCACCCCATCGGCCGGGTGGCTGCTGGCGAACAAGCTGCTGCTGACCTGGCTGTGGAGTGACATCGACCAGCTCGCGCCGGAGGACCAGGAGCTCGTCCGCCGGCACATCCCGTGGAGCCGGTTGCTGACGGAAGAAATGGTCGAGGATGCCCTTGCTCGGCAAGCGCTGTTGGTGCTCAAGCCTGCGGACGAGTACGGCGGCTCGGGGGTCCTGGTGGGCCACGAGACTCCGGTTGACGAGTGGCGGGAAGGTCTGGAGGAGGGCGTTCGGCGCGGGGACTTCCTGTTGCAGGACTACGTTCGGCCGGACCGGATCACGATGGACTTCATCAATCTGGAGACCGGTGAGAAACTGCAGACCGAGGTGCCGTACTCGGTGGGGCCGTACACCTTCGGCCGCGAGTCGTTCGGGTGTTTCCTGCGCGTCGGCTCGCACGAGCACGGCGAAGTACTGAACCTCAAGCGTGCTGTCCATGTCACCGGACCGCTCCTGGTCGCGCCGCGATGACGGCCTACGACTGGGCCGGCCGCCCGGGATTCGATGCCTGGGGCAACTTACCCGCCGACCTGCGGGCGGAGATCCTGGCAGCCGGGACGGGCGGCTGGCAGACGGTCTTCCACGAGATCGCCACTTACAACGAGACCTGGCGGCCGCTCCGGCCGGTGCTGATGGACAAAGCCTGGCTGGAGGAGCTCTACGCATTGAGCGACCGGATGCTCCAGTTGCTCTTCGACTGCTGCGGGCGCCGAGCCAGTACGGCGGGGGAGTTGCGCAAGCTGCTCGGGATCCCGGACGGCCGGGTGGAGTTCCTGGACGACTCCGAGCCACTCGGCGAACACCTGCTGCAGTCCGGACGACCCGACATCCTGCTGACCGACGGCGTACCGAAGTTCGTGGAGTTCAACGTCGGCAGCGATGTCGGCAGCGTCTGGGACTCGGAGAAGGTCTCGGCCCGCTTCCTCGAACTCTTCCGTACTACGGGGTTGGTGGACCAGCTGCCTGTCGAGGCTCCGGTGTCGGCGGTGGACCGCCGGTACGCCGCGATTCGCTCGACGCTCGGGCTGCCGCCCGGCGCTCGGCTGACGATGGTGTTCCGGACCGATGGGGAGTATCCGGAGTCGCACGATCCGGAGAAGCTGGTCGAACTGCTGCAGCCGTTCGTCGCGCGGGGTCTGGAGAACGACTTCGACATGGACGTGCAGCCGGTCGACTGGCTGACGCTCGGACCGGGTGACCAGCTGATCGGACGAGGTGGCCGGGTCGAGGCGATCCTGCGGCTGTTCGTCTGCTCGGAGATGCCTCCGACCGTTGGCCTGCAGGCGATCAAGGATGCCTTGCAGGCTGGAACGGCGTCGCTGTTCACGTCGGCCGCGTCCTGGTTGATCAGCAACAAGCTGGTCTTCGCCTGGTTGTGGGAGGACGCCGACTCCCTACCTCCTGAGGATGCCGCGTTGATCCGTGCGCACCTGCCTCGGACGCGGATGCTGACTGAGGCCATCGCTGCCTCGGTGCTGGCCGAACGGGAGCAGCTGGTGCTCAAGCCGGCCGACGAGTTCGGTGGTTCAGGTGTGGTGGTCGGCCGGGAGGCGTCGCCAGAGGAATGGGCTGCGCTGGTCTCTGCCGGGGTTGCCGAGGGGTTGCATCTGGTGCAGGACTACTCGCGGCCGGACCGGATGACGATGAACTTCGTGCACCTGGAGACCGGCGAGCAGGAGGAGGCGCAGATCCCGTTCTCGATCGGGCCTTACACCTTCGCCCGGCAGGGAGCCGGCTGCTACGTCCGGATCGGCAGCCAGGGCGAAGGTGAGGTCCTCAACCTCAAGCGCAACGTGCACGTCACCGGCTCGCTGCTCCTGGGCGAGGTCTGAGTGTCAGCTGTACTCGAGGACCCGTGGCCCGATCGCCGGCTGGTGGATCGCGGCCCGGGTCAGCCCTGCCGCTTGAGCGAGTACGTCGTATTCGGCGAGCGTTCGCTCCCGTCCGTGGCCGAGGACGAGCATCAGCAGGTCCATCGAGGCGAAGGCCACCGGCGCGGTCTCCGCGGACTCGATCACCAGCACGGCCCCGCCGGCCCTTCGTTTGTCAGCTGCCCGGCGCAGGGCATCGGCGGCAGCGTCGTCCTCGAACGAGTGCAGCAGGTAGCGGAAGACGAAGACGTCAGCACTGGGCAGCTCCAACTCGAACAGATCACCAGCCAGTACTTCGGTGCGCTCGGCCAAACCCCCTGTTTGGAAGCGTTCCGGGGCAGCGGGTGCGCTGATGGGCAGGTCGACGAGGGTGCCGCGCAGGTGCGGATGTGCTTCGAGCAGGCCGACCAGCTGGGCGCCGGTGCCGCCGCCGACGTCGACCACATGCTCGAAGCGGGACCAGTCGAGCGCCTTGGCGAGCAAGGGCGCTTCCTGGACCGCGCGGATCTCCATCAGTTCGTCGTACGACGCGGCGGCCTTGGGCTCGAGGCTGGTTTTGTTGCCAGCAGCAACCGGTCCGCCGGCCTTGACGGTGCCGAGCAGCTCGATGAAGGCACGGTCCATGTGGCCGCCGAAGCCGTCCAGGTCCAGCCAGCGCCGCAGACCACCGGGAGCATCGTCGAGCAGCCAGTGGCCGGACTCGCCGAGGGTGTAGCCGGTCTCCTCTTGAGCGAAGATGCGGCGGGCGACGAGATAGCGCATCAGGCGGCCGAGGGCGTCGCTGTCCGCACCCGCCTTGTCGGCGAGGGTCTCCAGGTCGAGCGGGCCGGCGGTGAGCAGGTCGGCCAGCCGGAGAGTGGCGGCGGCCCGGAGTGCCATCGGTGGGATCAGATCGGACATCGCCGCCAGCTCGGCGGGGCCCAGTGGGTCGGTCATCCTGGCTCTCCTTGGGCTACCGGAATCTTCTTATTCTTCTTCGAGATGTGCTTGGCCAACGGAATGGCAGTGGCGGCGAGCAGTACCAGGGCGGAGACCATGATGGTCGGCCGCAGCCCGATCCCGGCGACCGCGGCACCGGTCAGTGCGCTGCCCAGCGGGATGCCGGCGACCGCGACCGCACCGACCACGCCGAACACCCGGGTCTGCAGCTCGGCCGGGATCCGTTCGTACAGCACCGCACCGACGACGGGATTCACACCGGCCATTCCGAGGCCGGCGAAGAATGTCACGATCAGCACCACGGTGAGGTTGCCGGTCAGGCCGAGGACGAGAATCTTCGGAGCGCCGCCGATCGCGGCTCCGACGAAGAAGCTGAGCATTTGCGGAATCTTTGTCGCAAACACTGTGAAAAACACATTGCCGAGTAATGATCCGGCCGCGAAAACACCCATGATCCAGCCGAGTCCGGTGGCCGATCCGAATTCTTGCCGGACCCAGAGCGGAAGCAGTACGACGCCGTTCGCGTACTGGAAGAAATTCACCATGAACAGCATGCCGAGCATCCCCAGCAGAATGCGATCGGTGCGGAGGAACGAGAACCCGCCGGCCAGTGCCCGCCAGTACGGTTCCTTGGCCGGCGTGGCCACCCCGGGCTCCGGTGCCGGGTTGACCAGCAGGCCGACCAGGAGTGCCGCGACGGCGTACGTGCCGGCATCGAGCCAGATCGTGTGGTGCGGTCCGATGGTCGCGACCAGGACGCCGGCCAGTGGGCCGCCGCTCAGCCCGGAAGTGCGGTTCATCGCCTCATATGCGCTGGTCACACGCAACATCGGGATGCCTGACTCGGCGGTCGTCGGTCGCAGCAGGACGTGTTTGGTGCGGTCGCTGACGCCGCGCAGACCGCCGCTGACCGCGATCAGCAGGCACAGGTGGACGAAGCCGAGCTGCCCGATCGCGGCCACCAGGCCCATCGCCACGGCCGAGCCGAGATCGCAGCAGACCGAGGTCCGGCGCATGCCGAAGCGGTCCGCGATCGGCGCGGCGAGCACGCTGGTGAGCAGGTACGGAATCATTTCCGAAGCGGCCACCAGGCCCATTTTCGCGGCGCTGCCGGTGCTGATCAGGACGAGCCATGGAATGGCGACCAGGGAGAACCTGCTGCCGAACGTCGAGAACACGTCGGCGGTGAGCAATGCATAAAGTCCGAGTCGTTTGTTGCGAACCTGCTGTGCCATGGTCACCCCCTTGCTCGTCGAGACCGCCCCCAGCGCTCACACTACGACACGGAAAAGGTCGGGGTAAGGGGTCTCGGGGTGGGTTCCGGGGAGATTCGGTAATAGCCAGCACTGCGTTTTGGCGTGCCCGGTGAAAGGGCATTTGCGAGGGGGAGATATGTCGGAGATCACTACGGAGGCGGATCGCATCGTGGGTGCCCTGGCGGCCGGTGGCGGCGGGCTCGACCCGTATCCGCTGTACGCCCAGCTGCACGAGCTGGGCGAGGCGAGCCTGCTGACGCCCGGTCTGCTGCCCTACTCCGCGGCCGCCTTCGGCTACCGGGCCGTCGACCAGATCATGCGGGACGCGACCTTCGAGGTGCACGACGCGCTCCGGCTGGAGCCGATGAGCCCGACCTGGCGCGAGCATCCGGTCCTGGTGACGTTGATGAACTCGATGATGTTCAGCAACGGCGTCCGGCACGGGCGGATGCGGGCCCTGTTCCGCAAGGTGTTCACGCCGCGCCGGGTGCAGGAGATGGAGCCCGACGTGATCGCGATCGCCGCCGAGCTGCTGGACCGGATCGAGTTGCTCGGGGCCGGCGGCACCGAGGTCGACTACATGGCCGAGTTCGCCTATCTGCTGCCCGCCCGGGTGGTCGGCCGGTTGCTCGGCCTGCCCGATTCCGACATCAGCTGGTTCCGCGCCCAGGTAGACGTGATCAACGACTGGCTGGACTTCCGCCGCAAGGGTCCGGAGGTGCTGGCGGCCGCGGACAGGGCGGCGACCGACATCACGGCGTACTACCTGGAGCTGATCGCGCAGCGCCGGGCCAAGCCGGAGCATGACCTGATCAGCGACCTGACCAAGGCGGTCGACGGCGGCACCCACGAGGTGACCGATCTGGAGCTGGTCGGGAACCTGCTGGTCCTGTTCAACGCCAGCTTCTCCACGACGATCCACCTGTTCGGCAACGCGCTGCCGCTGCTCCTGTCCGGCTCCGAGGGGCGGTCGCAGCTGATCGCCGAGCCGGCGGCGTACGTGGAAGAGGTGCTGCGGTACGACACTCCGGCGCACGTGTTCATCCGGGTGGCGGGCAAGGACACGGAGTTCCTCGGCCTACCGCTGCAGGAGGGCCAGCTGGTCGCAGTACTGACCGGAGCGGCGAACCGGGATCCGCAGCGGTTCGCCGTACCGGATCTGTTCGACCCTGCGCGGCGGGACAACCAGCCGATCAGCTTCGGGGCGGGGGCGCACTACTGCCTGGGTGCGGCGCTGGCCCGGACCGAGGCGCAGCTGGCACTGCCGATGGTGGTGGACCGGTTCCCCGCGCTGGCGCTGGGCAGCGACCCGGTCCGCACCGACCAGTTCATCCTGCGTGGCTACAAGTCGCTGCCTGTCACGGTGTCCTCGCTCGTCACGGCCGGGGGTACTTCTGATGCATCAGGGTGATGTCCTTCAACTCCGCGTCGTGCGGCGTGTCCAGCACGTTGCGGATGGTCCGGGCCATCGTCTCGGGCTGCACCCACTCGTCCGGGTGGTACTCCTTGCCCTCCTGGGCGTGCACCTTCGCCTGCAGCGGGGTGGCGACCCGGCTGGCGAAGATGCTGGTCGCCCGGACACCCCGGTCGAACTCCTCCAGCCGCAGGGTCTCCGCGAACGCCTTCAGCCCGTACTTGCTCATCGTGTAGCCGATCCAGCCCGGCCATGGGTAGAGCCCGACGAGGGAGTTGACCAGTACGACGGTGCCGCGTCCCTGCCTGAGCGCGGGCAGCGCCTGGCGGGTGAGCTCGGACGGGCCGACCAGGTTCACCTCGAGGTGCTCGCGGACGATCGCCGGGTCGCTGTCCTCGAACGGGCGGCCCTCGCAGATGCCGGCCGCGTGCACCAGCCCGGCCAGCCGCTCGGGGAAGGTGACGTCCTTCAAGGTGTCGGCGTGCCCGATGTCGCCGGTCAGCACCTGGGCGCCGGGCAGCTCCACGGCGAGCTTGTCGAGCGCCTCGCGGTTGCGCCCGAACAGGATCAGGGCCCGTCCGTCGGCGTGCAGGAGCCGGGCCAGCGTGCTGCCGATGCAGCCCGAGGCGCCGGAGATCAGGATCGCGTCGTTGTCAGCCATGGCCGGACTGTAGACGAAGTCACGGCTTTTCGGCAGTGTTCGGAAATCACCATCAGAGGATCCCCATGAGAGCGGAGCAGCCAGTGCCGAGTGCGCCCAACCCAAATGTCATCTACCCATTCTCCGATCGTCGGCGCACTGTATTCCTGAAACCCCTGATTACGGTTCCCTATGTCCAGATCGGGGAATTCACCTATTACGACGACCCGGATGATGCGGCCGGTTTCGAACGCAACAATGTGCTTTATCCGTTCGGTCCGGAGAAGCTGATCATCGGCAAGTACTGCCCGATCGCCGCGAAGGCCACCTTCCTGCTGTCCTCGGCCAACCACCCGCTGGTCGGTGTCTCGGCGTACCCGTTCTTCATCTTCGGCGGCGACTGGGCGGAGCGGACGCTGGAGCCTGCCCTCGGAGCCCCGCGCAAGGGCGACACGGTCGTCGGCAACGACGTCTGGATCGGGTACGGGGTGACCGTCATGCCCGGCGTCACCATCGGCGACGGCGCCATCATCGCCACCGGCACGGTCGTTACCACCGACGTCCCGCCGTACGCCGTGGTCGGCGGCAACCCGGGTCGCGTCATCAAGCGGCGCTACTCCGACGAGGACGTCGACCGCCTGCTCCGCGCCGCCTGGTGGGACTGGCCGGTCGAGTTGGTCACCGAACACGCCCACACCATCTTCACCGGCACCCCGAGGGATGTGGAGGAGATCGCGGTGAAGGCCGGCCTGACCGCAGACGCCTGACGCACCGCCGAGGGGTGGGATGCCGGGGCGGGGCGCGGGGGTGGGGTGGGGTGGGGCTAGCGGGTGAGGTGCTGGGCTAGGCGGCGGATGGTGACGGCGGCGGCGACCGCGTCGCTGCGGGCGTTGCCGTGGCGGCCGTCGGCGCTGTAGAGACCTGGGTCGGTGGAGAGGGGGTGGTCGGTGAGGTGGACGTGGATGGTGCTGAGGCGCTCGGACATCGCCTGGGTGCGCTCGGCGAGGACCTTCATCCGGGTCTGCAGGCCGGGCCGTAGCCAGTCGACGACGGCAGGGGAGTAGCCGACGTTGAACATGCCGAGCGTGATGACGTCGGCGCCGGCGGACTGGAGTGCCTCCACGATCGCGGTCAGCTCGGCATCCACCGACTCAGGGTTGTAGCGAGCGCTGAAGGCGTCGTTCCCGCCGCCGACGACAAGCGCCAGGTCCGGCTGGAACGCCAGTGCAGGCTCCAGCTGACTAGAGCGGATCTCGTGGGCGCGTAGCCCGCTCACACCAAGGTTCAGGTACTCCAGTGAAGGCGCCGACGCACGTAGCTCAGCAGCCAGACGGTCGGCCCACTGCAGCTCGCTGTAGCCGGGCACAGGCTCACAGAGCCCTTCAGCAACGCTGTCACCCAGTACTACGAACCGCCGCCAAGGATGCCCCGCCAGCAGCTTCGCCGACTCACCCTCCGCCAAGCAGTACTGGTCGGTGGCCTCAGTGATCACGCAGCCTCCTCTGGCGCGTAGTGCTCCAGCTCGACGGGACGCTTCCACAGCCGGTAGACGGGCACCAGAGTCACCAGCAGCAGCACTACCCCGGACCCGACTACAGCTGGGCGTAGGCCGAAGGACGCCGCTGACCAGCCGGCTAGTACGCCGCCGATCGGGATGCCGATGAAGGCGATCGCTCCGGTCACCCCAAAGACACGGGTCTGCAGCGCGGCCGGCACTCGCTCGTAGAGAGTCACGCCCATCACCGGGTTCACCGCGGCGTTCGCGACTCCGCAGCAGAAGCTCACCGTGACTACGAGCCACAGGTGATGCGACAGCCCGAGCGTGAACAGCCGGGGCGCTCCACCGACCGCAGCGCCGATCACGAACGATCCGTACTGCGGGAGTCGCGGCCCCAGCACGGTGAAGATGACGTTGCCGAGCAGTGCTCCCGCGGCGAACCCGCCGAACAGCAGTCCGAGCGCAGCAGGCGACTTGAGCACCTGGTCCACCCAGAGCGGCACGAACACCGCCGTACTCGCCTGGTTGAAGACGTTCAGGAAGAAGATCATCACGATCATCCCGAGCAGCAGCTGGTCCTTGCGGATGTACGCGAACCCGCCGCGCAGCGCCCGGAAGTACGGCTCCCGCACCGGCGCCGGCTCGTCCTCCGGGGCTGGTGGGAGCCGGACCAGCGCACCGATCAGCGCGGCGCAGACCAGGAACGAGATCGCGTCCACGGTGATCGCCTTGTTCGGCCCGATCCAGCTGATCAGCAACCCGCCCAGCGGCGCCCCGACGAGGGTGGCGGTCCGGGTGAAGCCCTCGTACGACGAGGTGACCCGGATCATCTTCACGCCGGCCGCCTCGGCCATCGGCTTCAGCATCACGTGCTTGACCCGGTCACCACAGCCGCGCAGCGCACCGGCGACCGCGACCAGCAGGCACAGTCCGGCGAACGACGAGCCCGGTGAGAGCACGATGACGGCCATCGCGATGGCGCTGCCGAGGTCGGTGACGATCGACGTCCGGCGGAGCCCGAACCGGTCGGCCAGAGGCGCGGCGAGCACCCCCGATACGACGTACGGAAGCATCTCCGCGCCCGCGACGAGGCCCATCTTGGCGGGGCTGCCGGTGGTCGTCAGGACCAGCCAGGGGATCGCCACCATCGACACGCGGTCGCCCAGCACGGACAGCACGTCCGCCGTGAACAGGGCGATCAGGCCGGTCTTGCGGCTCATGATGATGAAGCCGCGTAGGAGGCTCGGAGGGCTACCTTGTCGACCTTGTGCGCAGACGTGAGCGGCAGGGCGTCCAGGAACTCGACAGCGCGCGGCGTCCACATCTCGTTGAACTCGTCGCGCACCAGGGCGCGTAGCTGGGACTCGGTGACGACAGCGCCCGGGTAGCGCACGACGTACGCGTGCGGCACCTCGCCGAACGCCTCGTCCGGTACGCCGATCACCGCGGCCGCCTGCACACCAGGCACCGACTGCAGCAGGTCCTCGATAGGCCTGCAGTACACGTTCCAGTTGCTCGACCCCGTGACGATCGTGTCCTGCACCCGGTCCACGACGTACAGGTAGCCGTCGGCGTCCAGGTAGCCCAGGTCACCCGTCCGGACCCACCCGTCGACGATGGCTCGCTGAGTGAGATCCGGCCGCCCCCAGTAACCGACGAAGCGCAGCTTGCTGGTCGCATAGATCTCACCGGTCTCACCAGGCTTCAGCGGGTGTCCCTCGGCATCACGGATCTCCACCCGGACATCCCCGTACGGCGCTCCCGATGACCGCAGTCGCTCGGGATGCTCCGGGTCCTCGGTGAGCCCGGGTTGGGCAGTGACCACGATGACTTCGCTCAAGCCGTAGACGATCCGTAGTACGGGACCGAACCGCTCGATCGCCTGCCGCAGCCGCGAGGGCGCAGCCGGGCCGGCGCCGACGTTGAGCATGAACAGGCTGCTCACGTCGGTTGTGGGCAGGTCCGGGTGGTCCAGGAGTTGGTAGAGCAGCGGCGGTGACACGTACGTCGAGTTGATCCGCTCGCGCTCGATCGTGGCCAGCGCGCGACCCGCGTCCCACTGGTCCTCGAGGAAGAGCACGCCGCCCATGAACAGGTTGAAGAAGCTGGTGATCTGCCCGCTCGCGAATGCCATCGGTGAATGCGACAGGTGCCGCAGCACCGGCAGCCCGGCCGCCAGGTAGTCGGCGGCGAGCGTCAGGATCTGCTCGTAGAACGCCTGCCGGTGGTGCACCAGCTTCGGCTCCCCGGTCGTCCCACTCGTCTGCAGGCAGGTGGCGGGCGCCAGGTCACCAGGATCAGGCTGGAAGGCCTCGGCAGGCCTGGCAGTGAGCAGGTCCGGCCCCAGCCCGCCAGGCCCGAGGCAATGCACCGGTACGCCGAGTTGCACGGCCAGCCGTTCGCCGAGGACGTCCTTGCTGACGGCGTCGTACACGAACACGTCGGCCTCGGAGAGCCGGGCGAACGCCTCGATCTCGCGGCGCCCCGCGATCGGCGCGATCCACATCGTCCGGGCGCCGACCAGATGCAGCGCTAGTTGCAAGGCCGGGAGCTCGATCGTGTTGCCGGCCAGCACCAGCACGCCGGTGCCCGGCCCGATCCCGCGCTCCTGCAGCACCGCCGCCAGATCGAGCACCTGGTCGCGTAACTGACCGAAGCTGATCCGTCGCCCTCCGGAGACGATCGCCTCCGCGTCGCCGTACTCCGCGAACAGCCGCAGCGCGGCCACGACATAAGACCCGGACTTTTCCAGGTTTTCGTCCAGCACGACATCGACCGACATGGCTACCCCACCCTCCTCGATCCGGCCCGAGCGTACTTCGAGAATTCCGCCGCCACCAGTTCGCAGAGAATTCAAGCGAGTAATTCAAAGCTCCCGTTGACGTGTCAGTGATCCGGAACTAGGTTTTCGCCACCGCTATCCGCGCGAGGCATTTCTTGCCTGTCGCGCGCCAACCCATTTGGGGGGTTGTTCCATGCGCATTCCCAGTAGTCTCCGTACGGCCGCGGTGGCCGCGGCCGTATCGCTCGCCGGTTCGGCGCTGGTGTTCACCGGATCCGGGGCGACGCCGTCCCAGGACAAGGGTCACCAGGCCGAGTGGGTCGGCAGTTGGGCGGCCGGTGTCTCGCAGGGCGAGGCCACCGGCTTCACCGCGACCGGCCTCAACAACCAGAGTGCTCGTTACGTGGTCCGGCCGTCCGTGGGGGGCGACAAGGTCCGGATCCGGTTCTCGAACATCTACGGTGACCGGCCGATCCAGATCGGTGCCGCCACCGTGGCCGAGGCGGACACGAGCACGCCGGTCGCGTCCGACATCGACACCGCGACGCTGAAGTCGCTGACCTTCAACGGTTCGCCGACCGCGGTGATGAACAAGGGCGCCGAGCTGCTCAGCGACCCGGTCAGCCTCGAGGTGCCGGACCTGAGCACGCTGGTGATCAGCGTCTTCTACCCGACCGCGACCGGTCCGACCACCTGGCACGCCTCGTCGACGCAGCAGAACTTCTTCGGCCCCGGCGACCTGACCACCGCGGCCGACGGTACGCCGTACATCACCACCAGGGCCTGCTGCTGGACGTTCCTGTCCGGGGTCGACGTGCTCACCGACCACTCCGACGGCTCGATCGTGGTGCTCGGTGACTCGATCGCGGACGGCCTGCTCAGCACGCTGAACGGCAACAACCGCTGGCCGGACCAGCTCGCAGAGCGGCTGGCGGCCGACCATCGGCACAACACCCCCGGCGTCCTGAACGTCGGCATGGCCGGCAACCGGCTGCTGAAGGACAGCCCCGAGGACATCCTCGGTGCGCCGAACGGCATCCAGCAGCTCGGCGTGAACGCGCTGGCGCGGCTGAACGAGGACGTCTTCGCGCAGACCCAGCCGAAGGTCGTGATCACCCACCTGGGTGTGAACGACATCTGGATGGACGACGCCCCGGCCGACAAGATCATCGCGGCGCTCAAGCAGATCAACAGCCAGCTGCACGAGCGCGGTATCCGCAGCCTCGGCGCGACCATCACGCCGTACGGCGGCTTCGCCACTCCCGGCGGCTGGACCCCGGAGCGGGAGCAGACCCGGCAGGCGGTCAACGCCTGGATCCGGAGCACGCACGACACCGACGGGTTCGTCGACTTCGACAAGGCCGTCCGTGACCCTGCCGATCCGACCAAGACGCTGGCCGCGTACGACGGTGGCGACCACATCCACATGAGCGACGCCGGCTACCAAGCAATGGCCAACGCCGTTCCGCTGCAGTTGGTGCGGTGACGGATGACCACCGCCGCACAGGTGCTCAAGGGGCTGTTCAGCACAGCCGGTCTGGACGATCCGTACCAGTTCTACGCCGAACTGCACCAGCTCGGACCGGTCTGCCTGCTGGACGGCGACGGTCCCTATGCGGCGGTGGTCACCGGCTACGAAGCGGCCGACCAGCTGCTTCGTGACCAGCGGTTCCGCGTCACCGACGACGTGTACACCGATGAGCGCAGTGGCCCCGAGTGGCGCGAGCACCCGCTGCTCGCGGTGCTCAACAACTCGATGATGTACAGCAACGACAGCCGTCATACGCAAGCCCGGCGGCTGTTCCACCAGGTGTTCACGCCGCGCCGGGTGGCCGAGCTCGAACCGGCCGTCACCGAGTTGGTCGACGGCCTGATGGACACGATGGCGGCGCGGTTCGCCGCCGACGGGCAGGCGGACTTCATGACGGAGTTCGCCTACCTGTTGCCGAGCAGCGTGGTCGCCGCACTGCTCGGCATCCCGCAGAGCGACCTGTCGTTCTTTCGCCCGCGGGTCGAGCGGATCAACGACTTCCTCGATGTCACCGGCAAGACCGACGAGGTGCTGGCCGCCGCCGACCAGGCGACGGTCGAGCTCTCGGACTACTACCGTTCATTGCTCGCTGAGCGGCGGGCGGTGCCGAAGGACGACTTGATCAGCCAGCTGGCCGCGGCGATCGACGCCGGTGAGCACCAGGTGTCCGACGACGACCTGATCAGCAACCTGCTGGTGTTGTTCAACGCCAGCTTCGTCACCACGATTCACCTGATCGGCAACGGGATGCAACTGCTGCTCGACCGGCCTGAGGTGCGGTCGGCCGAGATCCCTTCGTTCGTGGAAGAGGTACTCCGGTACGAGGCGCCGGTGCAGTTCGTCGCGCGCTTCGCCAACGAGGAGGCCACCGTGGCCGACACCGTCATCCCGGCCAAGCAACTGGTGCTGGTGATGCTGGGCGCCGCGAACCGCGATCCCTCGCGCTACAAGGATCCGGACATCTTCGACCCGGCCCGGATCGACGTGAAGCCGCTCAGCTTCGGGGCCGGACCGCACTACTGTCTGGGTGCCGCGCTGGCCCGGGCTGAGGGGCGGATCGCCTTCCCGCGGTTGCTGGAACGCTTTCCGACCCTGCGAGCGGCGGGCCCTACGGTCCGGAATCCGCAGCAGTTCCTCCGCGGGTACAAGTCGATGCCGGTGGCGCCATGACAGCAGATGAGATCCTCGCCGAGCTGCAGACCGATGCCGGCCGCCGGGCGCCGTATCCCTTGTACGCAAGGCTGCACGCGCTCGGGCCGGTCAACTTGACGCCGGAGAGTCCGGCGTACGCGGCCGTCGCAGGAGGGTATGCGGCCGTCGACCAGATCCTGCGGGATCCCCGCTTCGTCAAGGGTGGTCCGCCGCCCGCGCGGGACGCGGACCCGATCACCAAGGCGCTGAGCAACTCGATGATGTTCCGGACCGAGCCGGACCACGGCCGGATGCGGCGGGCGTTCCATGCCGCGTTCACGCCTCGCCGGGTGGCGGCGCTGGAACCGGAGATCGCCAAGCTCACGGATCAGTTGCTGGATCGCCTTGCAGGCTTGGGAAGTCCGGTCGACTTCATCGCAGAGTTCGGGTATCTGTTGCCCGCTGGGGTGATGAGCGTGCTGCTCGGCATCCCGGCGCCGGATCTGGACTGGTTCCGGACCCGGGTGCAGCGGGTCGAGGACTACTTGGACTTCGGCGGTCGGACGCCGGAGAAGGTTGCCGCGGCCAACAATGCGGCCACCGAGATGTCGGAGTACTACGCGTCGCTGATCGCTGCCCGGCGTACGAAGCCTGGTGATGATCTGATCAGCGGGCTGGTCCAGGTCATCGACGCCGGCGAAGGTGACCTGACCGACGACGAGCTGATCGGCAACCTGCTGGTGCTGTTCAACGCCAGCTTCGTCACCACCATCAACCTGCTCGGCAACGCGATCCCGCCGCTGCTCGAGCGGCCTTCGCTGGTGAAGGCGGTTGCTAGTGACCCGGCGGTCGCGGAGGCCTGCGTCGAAGAGGTGCTCCGATGGGACGGAACCGCACAACTGGTGGTCCGTACTGCGTCGGAGGATCTGTCGGTCGGTGGCGTGACCGTCCCCGAAGGAGGTCTGGTGCTGGTGATCCTCGGTGCCGCGAACCGCGATCCGGCGCGCTTCCCCGACCCTGAGGTCTTCGATGTCGACCGGGCCGACAAGCGTCACATCACCTTCGGTGCAGGCGCCTACTTCTGCATCGGCGCGGTGCTCGCCCGGGCCGAGGGACGGCTCGCGCTGCCGCGGCTGTTCCAGCGATTCCCCGACCTCGCGCTCGCCGGGCCGCCGGTGCAGAGCGCCGGACTCGCCCTCCGCGGCTACGCCACCATGCCTATTGTGCTGGGCAACTAAGTCTCCTGGAGAACATGTCATGCCCTTGGATCCGCAGGTCGAGGCGATGCGTGCACAGCGTGCGGCCGACAACGTTCCGCAGCTCTATACCCAGAGGCTCGCAGAGGCGCGGGCTGCCGATCTGGCTTCGATCCAGGCGGCGGGTGGTTCGCTGGAGCACGTTCATCAGGTCGAGGATGTCGTGATGGAGTCGGGCCTGCCGCTGCGGATCTACCGGCCAGATGCGGAGGGGCCGTTGCCGACGCTGGTGTACTTCTTCGGTGGCGGCTGGACGTTGGGCAGCATCGACACGGCCGACGGCATCTGCCGGCAGTTGGCCAATGCCGTGCCGTGCCAGGTCATCACCGTCGGCTACCGGCTCGCTCCGGAGAACCCGTTCCCCGCGGCAGTCAACGACTGCCACCAGGCGACGCAGTGGATCGCGGATCACGCTTCGGAACTCCGAGTCGGGCGCATTGCTGTCGGCGGGGACAGTGCCGGCGGCAACCTTGCGGCTGCAACCACCTTGCTGGCAAGGGAATCTGGCCCTGCGCTCGCCGCTCAGCTCCTGGTCTATCCGAATACACTCTACGGCTCCGACACTGCCTCGATGCGAGCCGGTGACGACCCGTTCCTCTTCAACAAGACGTCGGTCGGCTGGTACTGGGATCACTACCTCACCGACCCCGCCGACGGCCGCAACCCCTTGGCTTCGCCTCTGCTGGCCGAGTCGCACGCCAACTTGCCGCCCGCGCTGGTGATCACCGCGGAATTCGATCCGCTGCGGGATGAGGGCGAGTTCTATGCCGAGAAGCTGTACGCCGCGGGGGTGCCGACACAGCTGAGTCGGTACGACGGCATGGTGCACGGGTTCTTCGCGATGTCCGGTGTCCTCGACGGCGGCCGGAAGGCGATCGCCGAGGCGGCCGAGTTCCTGCAACGGAGCCTGGTTGATGGCTAGCTCGCTGGCGGAGTTTGAGGAGCTTGCGGCGAGTGCGCTGCCTCTCGGCGTACGGGATTTTGTTGCCGGGGGCAGCGGTTCCGAGACGACGTTGCGGCAGAACCGGGTGGCGCTGGATGCGGTGACTGTGTGCCCGCGGGTGCTGGCTGGGGTGTCGGCGCCGGATCCGTCGACGACGTTGCTCGGGACGCCGGCGGCGATGCCGGTTGCGGTGGCGCCGATGGCTTATCAGCAGTTGGTGCATCCAGCTGGCGAGTTGGCCCTTGCGCGGGCGGCTTCGATGGCTGGGATCCCTTATATTATTAGCACTCTGAGCAGTCAGCCGTTGGAGAAGATCGCGGCTGAGGCGGCGACCTGGTTCCAGCTCTACTGGTTGCGTGATCGCGCGATGGTCGAGTCGTTGATCGATCGGGCTGCGGAGGCGGGGTGCAGTGCGTTGATGGTGACGGTCGACGTACCGGTGATGGGGCGACGACTGCGCGACGTACGGAACTCGTTCCAGCTGCCGTCTGATGTGGTGGCGGCGAACCTGGTCGGAGAGCAGACCGAGGCGCATGTCGGGGTGGCGGGGGCGTCGGCTGTGGCTACTCATACCGCCGCGGCATTTGAGCCTTCGCTGTCCTGGCGCGACCTGGAGTGGATCCGGCGCCGGAGCGATCTTCCCCTGGTGGTGAAGGGCATTCTGGATCCGCGCGATGCCCGCCGGGCGGTCGAAGTCGGGGCCGGGGGCATCGTTGTTTCCAATCATGGCGGGCGGCAGTTGGACGGCGCTCCGGCTTCTGTCGACGCGCTGGAGGCGATCGTCGACGCGGTCGATTGTGAGGTCCTGCTCGACAGCGGGATCCGGAGCGGCATCGACGTACTACGGGCACTCGCGCTCGGAGCGTCCGGCGTACTGATCGGGCGACCGTTGCTCTGGGCAACAGCTGTCGATGCCGCCGGCGAGGCCCTGGAGTTGCTGCGAGCCGAACTGACCCAGGCGATGATGCTCGCGGGCTGCGCTACGGTGGCCGAGGTCGCCGAGTTGACGACGGGGAGGGCCTGATGGCTGATCTAGACGTGGTGGACCTGCATGGGTCGCTCACCGACCGCACGCTGAACTCGATGAACTTCCTCAACGAGGTCTCGCAGCACTACCCGGACGCGATCTCGCTCGCCGCCGGACGCCCGTCGGAGGAGTTCTACGCGTTCGAGGACCTGCATTCGTACCTGGACAGCTTCAGGCGGTACCTGCGCGAGGAGCTCGGGTACGACGAGGCGGCCGTGCGCCGGGCGGTGTTCCAGTACGGGCGGACCAAGGGCATCATTCACCACCTGGTCGCCCGGAACCTCGCGCTGGACGAGGGGATCGAGGTCGACCCCGAGTCGCTGGTGATCACCGTCGGCTGCCAGGAAGCGATGGTCCTCGTACTACGGGCGCTCAGGGCTGACCCTCAGGACGTCCTGCTCGTCGTGTCACCGGCGTACGTCGGCATCACCGGTGCTGCGCGTCTGGTCGACCTTCCGGTGCTGCCCGTTGCTGGAGGCAACGATGGTGTCGATCTGGAGGACCTGGTCGCCGTGGTCAAGGCGGCTCGGGCCGAAGGACTCCGGCCGCGTGCGTGTTACGTGATGCCCGACTTCGCGAACCCTTCCGGACTGAGTCTCGACCTGGAGACCCGGCGGCAGTTGCTGGAGGTCGCGGCGGAGCAGGATCTCCTGCTGCTCGAGGACAACCCGTACGGGCTCTTCCCGGCGGCCGGCGTGGAGCGGGTGCGAACACTGAAGTCCCTCGACACCGAGCGGCGAGTGATCTATCTCGGCTCCTTCGCCAAGACCGCGCTGCCAGGTGCTCGGGTCGGCTATGTGGTCGCCGATCAGACGGTGGCCGCCGTGGACGGTTCGGTCGGCCTGCTCGCCGACGAGCTGTCGAAGATCAAGAGCATGGTCACGGTCAACACCTCTGCGGTCGCGCAGGCGGTGATCGGGGGCAAGTTGCTGCAGAACGACTGCAGTCTGGTCGCCGCGAACCAGCGCGAACGGGCGATCTACGCGGACAACCTGCGAGCTGTCACCGATGGGCTGGCCGCTCGCTTCCCTGGCGGCGAGGTGACCTGGACGGTTCCGTCCGGCGGGTTCTTCATCGTCGTCACCGTTCCGTTCGTGGTGGACGACGCTTTGCTGGAGAAGTCGGCGCACGAGTACGGCGTTCTGTGGACGCCGATGCGGCACTTCTACGACGGCGACGGCCCGATCCACGCGCTCCGGCTCTCCTGCAGCTCGGTCACCCCGGATCAGATCGACGCCGCCCTGAACCGCCTGGCCGCCCTGATCATGGACCAACTTTGAGAATTGGTCCTCTCAGTGGGTGGGGAACTGGATCTGTAGTGGAGACCGGTTCGCTTCTACGGTGAACCCATGACCGAGCTCACCTGCGACGCGCCTCTCGTCCCCGCTCCCGAGCGGCTGGTCAGCCGGCAGTTCGGGTTGTTGCTGGTGATGGTGTTCGGCTCCGGGCTGAGCATGTACCTGCTGACCTCGGTCGTTCCGCTCTACCTCGCGGCCAACGGCTCCGGCGGGATCGGGGCCGGCCTGTCGACCGGCGCGATGATGCTCTCCGCCGTCGCGGTGGAACTGCTGGTACCACGGATGCTCGGCCGCTTCGGCTACCGCGGCACCCTCGGACTGGGCCTCGTTCTGCTCGGCGCACCCTCGCTGGTCTTGCTGCTGACCGCCTCCCTGCCGGTGGTCCTCGCCGTCTGCGTGGTGCGCGGCGGCGGCCTCGCGATCATGGTCGTCGGCGCGGTCGCGCTGGTCGCCGAACTCACTCCGGCCCACCGTCGCGGCGAAGCCCTCGGCCTGTACGGCGTGGTTGTCGGCCTCCCCGCGATCATCGGCCTGCCGCTCGGGGTGTACCTGACCAACGTGATCGGCTTCGGGGCGCTCTTCGTCATCGCGGCGGCCGCCTCGCTTGGTGGACTCGCGTTCGTGGCCGGCCTGCCTGCCCGCCGTACAGGGTCTGAGCCGCAGCATGTGAAGGTGCTCGGCGGGTTGCGGGGGAGCGGGCTGCTGATGCCGACGCTCGTGTTCGCCGCGGTGACCGTTGCGGCGGGGATCAGCGTGACGTTCGTACCGCTGGCCGTCTCGGCTGATCGGCACGCGCTGGTGGCCGTCGCGCTGCTCGTTCAAGCGATCGCGGCTCCGGCGGCTCGCTGGGTCGCGGGCCGGTACGGCGACCGGGTGGGACCCGCCAAGCCGCTGGCCGCCGCTTTGCTACTGGCCGCGTTCGGTGCGGGCGCGCTGGTGTTCATCGGCAGCGGCGTCGCCGTGGTGGTCGGCGCCGCTGCTTTCGGTCTCGGCTTCGGCGCGGCCCAGAACCTGACACTCGCGATGATGTACGACCGCGTCGACCGAACCCGCTTCGGCCAGGTCAGCGCCCTGTGGAACCTCGCATACGACGGCGGCTGGGGCCTCGGCGCCATCATCTTCGGAGCCGTCGTCGCCGGCACCGGCTACTCGTTGGCCTTCGGTCTGACAGCCTTGGTTGTTGCGACGGCGATCATCCCCGGCGCTGCGGGCGGCGCGGGGCTGAGAGGCGGGACGGCGTACTGGTCAGAGCTTGCGGAGGCGGACCCAGCGGACGGCGTGGTCCTGGCCTTTGCGGAGGACGAGGGTGGCGCGGGAGCGGGTCGGCAGGATGTTCTCGCGCAGGTTGGGGCCGTTGATGCCGTCCCAGAGCGACTCGGCCTTGGCGATCGCCTCTTCGCGGCTCAGCTCGCCGTACCGCACGAAGTATGACTCCGGATTGCGGAAGGCCGTTTCCCAGAGCTTGAGGAAGCGGTGCACGTACCAGGAGCGCACATCGTCGGCCGCGGCATCGACGTACACCGAGAAGTCGAAGAAGTCGCTGACGGCCAGGCCGCTCTTGCCGTCCGCGTGCCGGGGCGCCGGCTGCAGGACGTTCAGTCCTTCGAGCAGCAGGATGTCGGGCTGCTCGACCGTCGTACGGACGCCTGGCATCCGGTCGTAGTGCAGGTGTGAGTAGACCGGCGCCTCGACGCTGTCCATGCCGGACTTCACCTCGACGACGAAGCGGAGCAGGGCCTTGCGGTCGTACGACTCCGGGAATCCCTTCCGCAGCATCAGGTTGCGGCGTTCCAGCTCGGCGTTCGGCCAGAGGAAGCCGTCGGTGGTGACGAGCGCGACGCGGGGGTGCTCGGGCCAGCGGGCGAGCAGTTCGCGCAGCAACCGGGCGGTGGTGGATTTGCCGACGGCAACCGAGCCGCCGATCCCGATCACGAACGGCGTCCGCATCGCGGCCGGTTTGCCCAGGAACGCCTCGGTGTCGGAGTGCAGCGCGCGGGCGTGCCGGACGTACAGCGACAGGATCCGGGACAGCGGCAGGTAGACCTCGCGCACCTCGTCGATGTCGATCTCGTCACCGAGACCGCGCAACCGCTCGATCTCCTCGGCCGTCAGTGGTGACTCGGTGGTCTCGGCCAGTTGCGCCCAGGCGGCGCGATCCAGCTCGGTGTACGGGGTCACCTCCCGCGGCGGCTGCAGCATGGGGCCCATTCTTCCCACACCCGGCCGGGCTACGCTGACCGGCATGTGTGGCTACGAGACTGCGGGTGTGGCAGTTGTCACATCAGGTTCCTCATGATCGTCGGCGTGGGCATCGATGTGGTGGACATCGAACGGTTCATGAAAACGCTGGAACGGACCCCCGGTCTGCGGACCAAGGTGTTCACTCCGGCGGAGGCGAGCAAGCCGCCGGCGTCGCTCGCCGCCCGGTTCGCGGCCAAGGAGGCGCTGGCGAAGGCGCTGGGTGCCCCGGCCGGGATGCACTGGCACGACGCCGAGGTCCGGACCGACGACACCGGCCGGCCCTGGCTGGAGATCACCGGCACCGTATCCGAGCGGGCCGCGCAGCTCGGCGTCCAGAGCATGCACCTCTCACTGAGCCACGACGCGGGCATCGCGTCGGCCGTCGTCATCCTGGAGGGTTGAGATGCGGCACGCACACACCGTCGACCAGGTCCGCACCGCCGAGGCCGCCCTGATGTCCCGCCTCCCCGAAGGCACCCTGATGCAACGCGCCGCCACCGGCCTGGCCGTTGCCATCAGCAACTTCCTGGGCTCCACCTACGGCGCGCGCGTCGTCCTCCTCATCGGCTCCGGCGACAACGGCGGAGACGCCCTGTACGCCGGTACGCAACTCGCCCGCCGAGGCGCCCAGGTCACCGCCGTTCTCCTTTCGGACAAGGCCCACCCTGAAGGCGTAGCCGCGCTCGCCGCCGCCGGCGGCTGGATCACCTCGGCTGTCGAAGGCAGCTCGAGCGGCGGCGGCGACCGCTCCCCTTCCCCTTCCCCCGCCGAAGGCGGGTGGGCGGCGGCGATTGCCGCCGCTGACCTCGTTGTCGACGGGATCGTGGGGATTGGAGGGCGACCAGGGTTGCGGGCGGATGCGCTTGCCGTCGTACGGGTTGCTGTGGACAACGGCGTACCGGTTGTTGCTGTGGATGTGCCTTCTGGGGTTGATGTCGACAGTGGGGAGACGCCGGCTGAGCATGTGACGGCCGCGTTCACGGTGACGTTCGGTACTCACAAGATCTGCCACTTCATCGACCCGGCGGCGACGGCATGTGGTCCGGTGCATCTGGTCGACATCGGGTTGGAGCTTCCGCCGCCGGCCGTCTCCGCAGTACAAGACGCGGACGTTCGCGAGCTCTATCCGGTGCCGAGCGGTGAGTCCGACAAGTACTCGCGGGGCGTCCTCGGGCTGATGGCAGGCTCGAAGCAGTATCCGGGTGCCGCCGTCATCGCCACCTCCGGCGCCCTGGCCGGCCCGATCGGCATGCTCCGGTACGTCGGACCCGACGCCGTCGCTACCGCCGTTCGCGCGGCTCACCCCGAGATCGTCGCCGGCGAAGGTCGCGTCCAAGCCTGGGCGATCGGCTCCGGCCTCGGCGACGAACTCGACATCGCCAAGGTCCGCGACCTCCTGAACTCCGAGATCCCCGTCCTCCTCGACGCCGACGGCCTGAAGGCACTGGACGACTCCGGCGACCACATCGACGTACTGGCCACCCCGCACGCCGGCGAACTGGCCCGCCTCCTCGGCGTAGACCGCTCCAAAGTCGAAGCCGAACGCCTGAAACACGCCCGCCTGGCAGCAGAGCGTTACGACGTCACAGTCCTCCTGAAGGGCGCCACCACCGTCATCGCCGCCCCCGACGGCCAGGTCCGAGTCAGCAGCAACGCCACCCCCTGGCTAGCCACCGCCGGCGCCGGCGACGTCCTAGCCGGCCTCTGCGGCTCCCTCCTGGCAGCAGGCCTCAACCCCCTAGATGCGGCAACGGTCGGCGCCTACCTCCACGGCGCCGCAGCCCACCTAGCCTCCTCCAACGGCCCCCTCACAGCCCTCCAGGTAGCCCAAAACCTCCCCGAAGCCACTCGCCTCTTGCTTGGGTAAACGGTTTCTGGGTAGGACGGGGGTGTAGCGCCTCCACCGCCTAGGAGATCGCATGAAGCGTTTGGTTGCTCTGGTTGCTGCCCTGTTGGTTGCCGTTCCGCTTCAGGCGTCGGCGGCGAGGCCGCCTAAGCCGTATGTGGCGGATCAGGACACCAAGATTGATGTGATGGGGGAGTGGGCTCATCCGGATGATGACACGTCGATTATTGGGCCGTGTGGGGTGTGGCATCAGCGGTACGGGGTGAGGTGTGGCGTCATTCAGGTGACGCGGGGGGAGGGTGGTGGGAACGCGGTCGGGACCGAGTTGGGGCCCGCGCTCGGTTTGCGGCGGGAGAACGAGGACCGGGTGGCGCATTACCGGTCCGGGACCGTAGACATCTTCAACCTGGACCGGATCGACTTCTTCTACAACCAGAGCGCGCCGCTGACGCAGTACTTCTGGGATGCGGAGGAGACGCTACGACGCGTGACCAGGGTCATCCGTACGACGCAGCCGGAGATCTACATCGGGTTCACGCCGACCCTCGACGCGGGGCACGGCAACCACCAGGAGGCCGGCCGGCTGATCTGGGAAGGCGTGCAGGCCGCCGCCGACCCGAACCGCTTCCCCGAGCAGCTCCGCGGTCCCGGTGCGCTGAGCACCTGGCAGGTGAAGAAGGTCTTCTCCGGCGGCAGTACTGCAGGCACCGGCGGTACGACGACAGCCGGGAACTGTGCGACCGGATTCACCCCGACCAACCTGGACACTGTCGCCGGAGTCTGGACCGGCTACGACTCGCCGTACAAGTGGCCCGAAGGCAACCTCCAAGGACAACCCGCCGGTACGCCGAAGATCTGGCAGCAGGTCGCCGACGAAGGCCGTGCCGCCTACCCGACCCAGAGCCGGGTGATGTTCAAGGGAACTTCAACGGCAGCCTGTCCCAAGTTCGGCATGACCGAGTCGTTCGTACCGTTCCAGCCGAACACGCTCGCCGACGGTACGCCGAACCCGAAGGCCGGCCAGGACGACGCGATCCTCTTCGGCGCCGCCAAGGCAGATCCCGGCGGCCTCCCGCCCGGCACCCTGGAATACCTGACCTTCTCCCGCTTCCTCAACGTCGCCGGAACCCCCTTCCAGGCAACGGTTCACCTCCAAGGAAAACTTGCCCAAGGCAACGTCACCCTCACCGTCCCGCAAGGCTGGAGCACCGACGGACCCAAGCACCTCAAGGGAAGCGGCAACGTCACCTTCACCGTGACCCCGGCCGCCAACGCGCCGGTCAACCAGAACGCCAAGATCTCAGCGCTCTACATGGATGGCACCAAGACCGGCTACACCGACAACGTCGTACGGATCGTGTCACCGGTCGAGGGCCGCTTCCAGCGCTGGGGAAACTGGCAGGAATACGACCAGTGGCTGGCAACCACCGCACCGCAGGCGACAAGGCTCGGACGATCGGCCGCGATCCAGTCGATGCCCATCGGCAGCACCCTCGCCGTACCGGTGCTCGTGCACAACTGGTCAACGCAGCCGCAAAGCGGTGAGGTCTCACTCACCTTGCCCGCCGGCTTCACAGCGGATGCGGCGTCCAAGCCCTACGCGAATCTCGCCGCCGGAGCCGAAACGACGGTCACCTTCCAACTCACCAACACGGACGCCACTCTGCCCGCGACGCAGAACGTGCCCATCCCGATCACGACGACGTACGCCGGTGGCTCGGGCAGTGAAATGCTCACCCTGACCCTGGTCCCGAAGACAGCGATCGCCAAGGCTCAAACCACACCAACAGTCGACGGCACTGCAGCACCAGGCGAGTACGACGGCCCCACACTCGACCTAGGCCGCATCTGGCAAGGCGCTACCGGCTGCACCGGCACAGACGACTGCGGAAGCGGCGCAGGAGGCAGTACTGCGAAGGTCAGTTGGTCCGACGACGCTCTCTACTTCTTCATCCACGTCCGCGACGACTACCAGTCGTACGCAGTTACGCCGACCGAGTGTGTTGGCCACTGGCAAGCCGACTCGATAGAGATCCTTCTGGACCCACGTGGCAACGCATCTCAAGTACTGAAGGACACTGCGAACACCTTCAAGCTAGGCGTCTTCCCGTTCACCAACGACCCCACAGGCAGCAACGGCAACGGACCGAACAGCCCGTGCTGGGAGAGAGACGCCGACAACCACCAGG
Organism: Kribbella sp. NPDC006257; assembly: GCF_040613535.1. NCBI lineage: Bacteria > Bacillati > Actinomycetota > Actinomycetes > Propionibacteriales > Kribbellaceae > Kribbella > Kribbella sp. NPDC006257. The sequence continues at coordinate 5,386 of NZ_JBEXSJ010000002.1, read as the reverse complement.
GCTACTCCACTGGACCTCTGAGCATCGGCAACGCACCAGGTGTTCAGGTGGCATCTACTGCAACCTGGGTCGGCAGCAACGAGACCACCACCCCGCACAGCTACACAGGCGGCGGCTATGACCTGGAAGTGAAGATCCCCCTCGCAGACCTTCCGGCAGCAGTCGACCCGACGCACCTCGGGCTCAACATCACGCCGTACGACAACGACGACACCTCTGCAGCCGGTACGACAACGCTGCGGCACATCGACATGAGCACGAGGCTCGGCTGGTCCGCGCTCGGCTCAGTGCAGTCCGACCCATACCGCTGGGGCCAGGCAACCGTCACCGGCTACACCCCACCAGCAGACCGCCCGACGACGCCCAGCGCACCCAACGTGTCCAACCCCAACCTGAACGGCGCCCTGTCTCCCCAGACGATCGCCCAGTCGGCACGCAACGGCGTACCGATCTCAGGGCGAGTCCCCAGCTCCGACCTCAAGATCCTGTACGCCGGGTTGGGGCGCGCCTCGGTAGACGTCTACACGCTGTCACGTGGCTCAGGCACAGCCCGCATGTTCCTCACCACCGGCCTACTAGGAGCCATCCCGGTCTACACAACGAGCTGCACCAGCGATCCTGCACCTGACTACGGACTCACACCGTGCGCTGTCACCGACGGCGGCATTCCACCGTGGTCACCGGACATGAGCGGACACCTGGTGGCCCAGACCACCAAGCCGGTCACACCAGGAGTCCAGCACTTCTCCATCCCACTCACAGCTGCCCAGCGAGCGAAGCTGGCAGCTGAGGGACATCTGCTCATGTCGTACGAGACCAGCCAGAACGAGGTCCAGGCCTTCGACCTGCGACTTACTGGGTCCCGATGAAGGTGAGACTCGTCCCCGGCGCGTTGGTCGGCATGAGCTGGAGCCGGTCGGAGGTGATGCTATAGACCACCTCGCCCTTGAGGACGTCGAGGATTGTCTTCTCCAGGTCTGCGGTGTCGCCCAGGCAGGCTCGCTGGGTGCTGACGAGTTCGCCGAAGGTGAGCTTGTTGCCGGTCCGGGCCACCGCGCCCTGGAAGTCGTTGCAGCCGGTCGATCCGGTGACCCGATCCCCGCTGATCGTGAAGTGAGCCTTGCCGGCCACGATCGAATGCGACGCGGTTTCTCCGGTGGTGACCGTGTCGAGCGTCCACTTGGTGCCGTCCAGAGCGAGATCCGGTAGGGCGGTCGCCTTGTCGACCAGGGAGATCACGGTGGTCCCGGTGCTGAGTTCGAGCTTGTCGCCGGTCAGCTTCCAGGTCGGCTCGGACGTCAGCAGCTTGGACAGCCAGTCGTCCTGGGCGTGCCGCGGGGTGTCGCAGCCCATGTCGGTGATGGCGAGATCCTTCACCCCGAGCTTGCCGCCGCCGGTGGAGACCTTGTCGGCGCCCATCGAGTTGCAGCCGGCGTTCGCGCTCAGCCGCCCGTCGGACATGAACTGCAACTGGATCCGCGTGTTGGGCGCGAGCCGCTTCGGTTGCCCGTTCTCGACCACAGCGGTCGACAGATAGGACTTCCCCTGCAGCGACGACCCACCGGAGGCGGGCTCGCTCCCGCACCCGGTCAGCGCGACAGCCAGCCCGGCCACGACGACAAGAGCACTCATCCGCATCTTCATAACCCTAAGGACGCGAACGGTCACCCCGACGTTGCAGTCAGTCGGTCAGATGATGACGCAAAGCCGCCGCGGCCCGCTCGACGTCCCGCGCGGTGGTCGACAGATGGAACCCCATCCGGAGCCGTCCGGCCCGGAACGACGCGACGATCCCCGCCTCTGCCAGCAACCGCGGGACCTCGTGGTCGGCGGCGGCCGCAACGATCGCCGACGCGATCGCGGGTGTCTTCAACCCGGTCTCGACCCGGAACAGCTCAGCCAGCCCGGTGCTGTGCTCGTACAGGGCCCGTACGCCGACCTCGCCGAGGAACTCGAGTGCGGGAGCAGCGGCGAGCCACAGATGCCAGGCGGGCGACAGATCCAGGCGTCGAGCACTCTCGGCCAGCCGCAGCGGGGAGCCGTAGATGCTGTTCCACGGTTCCTCGCCGGCGTACCAGTTGGCGTTGAGCGGCGTCAGTTCGTCGAGTAGGCCGGGCTGCACCGTGAAGTACGCCGTACCGCGTGGTGCGAGGAGCCATTTGTAGCCGCTGGCAGCAGTGAACGCGTACTGCGAGGCGTCGACAGGCAGCCAGCCGATCGCCTGAGTCGTGTCGAGCAGGATCCGTACGCCGGTCTCCCGCAACGCGTCCAGCTCGGCCACCCGGCCGTCCGAGGACTGCACCGCGCTCACCGCGACCAGGCCGGTCTCCGGCCGTACCTCGTCCGCGAGCCGCTCCAGCGGAACCTCCCGGACCCGATGCCCGAGCGCGAGGAACGGGAAGGTGAGGCTGGTGAAATCGCCCTCCGCGACCAGCACCTCGGCCCCGACCGGCAACCAATGCGCGACCAACGCCACGAAGCCGGACACCTGGCTCCCGACCGCCACCAGACCCGGGTCCACACCGACCAACTGCCCGTACGCCGTCCGCGCACGCTGCAGCGGGTCGTCATACGCAACGGCGTTAGCCGTACCACTTCGCCAGTCGGTCAGCCCGCTCTGCAAGGCATCCCAGCTCCGTCGCGGTGGTAGTCCGAAGGTGGGGGTGTTCAGGTAGATCACCGTCGAGTCGAACTCTTGCTGGGCTTGGGCCACTGAGGTCATGACTCCACCCTCGGCCGGCAGCCAGCTCAAGCGCCAGCCCGTCCTGATGAGACAAGCCCAAAGCTAGGCTTTGAGGATGGACCCCAAACGGCTGCTGATCTTCCGCGAGGTCGCGCGACTCGGTTCGCTGTCGAAGGCGGCCGAGGCGCTGGGCTGGACGCAACCGGCGGTCGGCCAGCACATGCAGCGGTTGGAGCGCGAGGCCGGGATCCCGCTGATGCTTCGCTCGGTGCGCGGCATCACGTTGACGGAGGCCGGGAACGCACTGCTCGTGCACGCGGATGCGATGGCTGCGCGGTTGTCGGCCGCGGACGCCGAGCTGCAGGCTCTGGCCACGTTGCAGCAGGGGACGCTCTCGCTGGTCGCGTTCCCGTCGGCCGCGGCCGTGCTGATTCCGCCGGCGTTGGCGGAGCTGGCTGCCCGCGCACCCGACCTCGACGTACGGCTGACTCAGCTCGAACCGCCGGAAGCACGGGCGGAGGTGCTGGCCGGCCCCGCGGATCTGGCGCTGGTGTTCGACCACCTGGACCTGCCGGAACACGGGGATCTGATCACCGAGAAGCTGTTCGAGGACCCACTGCGCGCAGTACTGGCGACCGGGCATCGGCTGGCCCGTCGAGGCAAGCCCATCGCGTTGGCGGAGCTCGCGGAGGAGCGGTGGATCACAGGGTGTCCGCGGTGCGAGGCGCATCTCATGAGCGCGACTGCCGCGGCCGGTTTCGTGCCTGACGTACGGCACCGGACCGACGACTACGTGGTGGTGCAGCGATTGGTGGCCGAAGGACTCGCAGTGACGTTGCTGCCACAGCTCGCGTTGACGGCCGCGCCCGGCCGTGGGGTTGTCGCCCTGCCGGTCCGTACGTCGCCTCGCCGGCTGGTCGCGGTGCTGCTGCGAGCCGAGATGCGGCGCAACGCTGCGGTGATCGCGGCGATCGAGGCGCTGCGTAGGGTTGCGGGGTGACTCGAGCTGCGCTGGTGATTTTCGACAACGACGGGGTGCTGGTGGACTCCGAGCGGCTGGCCAACGGCATTCTTGCCGAGCTGCTGACCGAGGCCGGCCTGCCCTACACGCTCGACGAGGCGGTCCGGGACTACATGGGCGGCAGCATGGTGTCGATGCGGCTGAAGGCCGAGGCGATGCTGGGATCGGCGTTGCCCGCGGATCTGGAGGATCGCTACCACCAGCAGTTGTTCGAGGGATTCGCCCACCTGCAACCGGTCCCCGGCGTACGGGAAGTGCTGGACCGACTCGATGCCGACGGTACGGCGTACTGTCTGGCCTCCTCCGGGACGCATCGACGGATCCGTACCGCGTTGGCCACGGTCGGCTTCTGGGACCGGTTCGAGGGGCGGATCTTCAGTTCGGAGGACGTCGAGCACGGGAAGCCGGCGCCGGATCTCTTCTTGCATGCGGCCAGCACGATGGGCGTGAAACCGGACGACTGCGTGGTCGTCGAGGACAGTCCGCTCGGGGTCGAGGCAGCCAATGCGGCCGGTATGCGCGTGCTCGGTTTCGCCGCGATGACGGACCCGGCGAAACTCAGCACGGCAACGGCAATTTTCACGACGATGGACGAGCTTCCGGAGCTTCTTGACCAGGTCTGAACGTGTCCCGGACCTTGCTTCTGGGTACGATCTCGGGACCGACCGGAGGAGGGGTTTCCGGACCGCCTGGGGGAGTTGGGCCATGGGGCCTGAGAGACTAGGTGGGTTATGTATGACCCTCTCGAGCCACTGACCGTGCGAGCCGAAGCGGTCGTGGACCTCGCCGCGATCCGCCACAACGTGGCCGCGCTGCGCTCCCGGGTGGAGTCCGCGCAGCTGATGACCGTGGTGAAAGCCGATGCGTACGGCCACGGAATGGTCCCGGTCGCCAAGGCCGCCCGGGAGGCCGGTGCGGACTGGATCGGCGCCGCCGTCCTGGACGAGGCGCTCAGCCTCCGCGCCGCCGGCGACACCGGCCCGATCTTCTGCTGGCTGACTACTCCCGGTGAGCCTGTCGCCGAGGCGATTGCCGCCGGCATCGACCTGTCCGCCGCGGCACCGTGGGAGATCGCCGAACTGGCCGATGCCGTGCAGGACCGCCCCGCCCGGGTCCACCTCAAGATCGACACCGGCATGAGCCGGGGCGGCGCCGTACCGGAGGAGTGGCCTGCGCTGCTCCGCGCCGCCCAGCGCGAGGAGAAGGCCGGCCGGATCGAGATCGCCGGCATCTGGTCGCACCTGGCCTCGTCGGACGAGCCGAAGAGCCCGGTGAACGAGCTCCAGCTGGCCAACTTTGTCGACGCGATCGGGGTCGCCGCCTCGCTCGGGGTCGACCCGCCGCTCAAGCACCTGGCCAACTCGGGCGCGACGCTGGAGCTGCCGGACACCCATTTCGACCTGGTGCGGCCCGGCCTCGCGACGTACGGGCTGTCCCCGTTCGGGCACGCGCTGCCGTCGGCCGAGCTCGGGCTGCGGCCCGCGATGACGCTGCGGGCGCGGCTGGCTATGGTCAAGCGCGTTCCGGCCGGCGTCGGCGTGTCGTACGGGCTCACCTGGACCGCGCCGCGGCCGTCGACGCTCGGCCGCGAATTGACGGTGGCGATCGCGCCCTTCATGCACGGACCCGATCTGTTCGAGTGGCCGTACAACTTCCCGAGCGGCACCCATCAGCTGACGGTC